>JBAPRX010000037.1:0-5955 GCA_049281335.1 Promineifilaceae bacterium (SeqCode) | reverse complement strand
GCTGGAGATTTGCCTCGTGCAGAGCGGGTTGTAGTTAGCTGTCCACTGATCACAAATACCATTGCAAACAGCAGGGCAGTTGCGAATAAAATAACACTCGAAACCAACTTTCCTTTCATAATAAATCTTTCCTCACAACTTGAAAATAAAGGCCCTCCTGGTAATGGATAGGGGTGACGACTTGAGCAAGGGTTGGGAATCTGTACTCAGATCTATTTTCTTTTCAGAACGACAGCTTTCTGAAGCTTCCAATACCACGATTTCCTGTAAGGGGATAATGACTGACAGGGTATTATTCTACACGATACAGGCAAAAATGGACAACTGGGAGAAGGTAAATGGTAACTGGTAATTTGTAAAAAGCGCCTGGTACCTGAATAGTGACCCTAAACCTTCACAAATACCTGTCCCGCTTCTTCCTTGACAGTGTATTTTCTAAGTCGGCAGACTTCGTCCTCCGGCCAGATGGGGAAGCCGGTACGTATATCAAACTTGTAGCTGTGGTCGGGACAGGCAATTCGCCCCCGGTGCAGCGTCCCCTGTGTCAGATCGCCGGAGGCGTGTGGGCATTGGGCGCTGAAAGCATGGATGGCTCCGTTTATGCGGGTGAGGATAATGGTAGATTGATCGAGGATGAAGGTGGTGATACGGCCGTCTACCACTTCGGCCGAAGTAGCTGCCAGATAGAAGCCTTCGTGATCAAGTTCTTTGAAGTTTGTCAAAATTAATTGGTGAATAGCACTTTTACTGCTTGCGAATCTGTGACTTATTAATGAGTATGGCCCATTATGCTCATTATCATTAAAAATTCAACAGTTCATCAGTTCAACAATTAATTATTGTGGTATCGGCTCCGGTTCGGTCATCAGGGTCTGGATCAGGGCTTCCGTCTCGGCATAAGCTCCTTCGCCGATGTGCTTGTAGCGAATGTTACCGTTCTTATCAACCAGGTAGCGGGTCGGCCAGTAGTGCTGTTCGTACGCTCGCCAGGTCTTGCCATCGTTGTCAATTGCAACGGGATAATCGACTCCCAACCGGACAGTTGCATCACGGACGTTGTCTACATCTTCCTCGTAGTTGAACTCCGGATAGTGGACGCTGACAATAGTAAAGTCGTCCCCGTTATATTTCTCGTACCACTCATCCAGCCAGGGGAGGACGTGCTGGCAGTTGATGCAGCCAAAAGTCCAGAACTCAATCAGGACGACCTTCCCGCGAAGGGAGGCCAGGGGCAGGGGCGTATCGGAGTTGATCCAAACTTCGTTTTCTATTTCCGGGGCGGGGCCAAAGTCAGGGACGAGCGTGGCCGGAATCAGAGTTGGCGTTGGCTCTGGTGTGACCAGCCCCGATGCGAAGACCTGAACGCCGCCATTATCGGCCGTGTTTTGGGTTGGTTCGGCCGAATCCGCCCCCGCCGAACAAGCCGCTATCCCAAGTCCAAGTAGACATAATGCTGCTGTTTTCAATTGTTTCAATAATAGCATCTTATCAAAGCCTCCGACCCTCATTATACCGCAACCAATTACAGTCCACTTGCCAAATTCTTACGAATTTGTTATTGGAGAATGTGGGGCAGGATTTTTCCTCCTTTGAGTGATTATAAGCGAGTAGAAGTGAGCGGAAACAAAACTCATAAAAACCTTGAAAACTGTAACCACTTAGGTTACACTATCTGTGGTGATTAAGAGCTTTAAACATAAAGGACTGGAAAATTTTTTCTTGTCCGGTTCAAGAGCAGGAATAAATGCGATGTACGCCCAGAAAATTCGACTGATTCTTGGCCGACTCCATGCGTCTACCAACCCACAGGATATAAATCTGCCCGGTCTCAGTTTGCATGAGTTAAAAGGAAACCGAAAGGGTACCTGGTCAGTACGAGTCAGTGGTAATTGGCGCATCACTTTTGAATTTAATGGTAATGATGCGATAAATGTAAATTATGAAGACTATCATTGAGGTAATCTAACAAAAATGCAAATGTATAATCCACCTCACCCTGGAGAAGTATTGAAAGAATTGTGTCTTGAGCCACTTGGGATTAGTATCGCAAGGGCTGCCAGAGCGTTGGGGGTCAGTCGAAAGACCCTTTCAGCAATTGTGAATGGACGAGCAGGTATCAGTCCGGATATGGCTTTGCGCCTGTCAATTGCGTTTAATACAACGGCCGAAAGTTGGCTAAATCAGCAAACGCAATATGACTTGTGGCTGGCCCGACAAAATCAAGAATCAATGAAGGTTGAGCGGCTCGTCCCGGCTACTGCCGCTTAATTATCCAATTACCCAACCCAATTAACGAATCAACCAGCAACTCGCACCGGTAGCACTAGCGCTGACGGATGGGTGTCGTCAAGATAAACGGCCGTTTCGCATTTTTCCATTCGGGTTGCCGTTGGAATTGGTTCGTCCGTTCCTAAATTTCGAGCAAAACGGGGATGTGCGCCGCCAGACACCTGTAATCGCAAACAGTGACCTTTCAGGAAACGGTGGGCGGTTGGTATCATCTCCAGTTCAACCTTCAATGTTCCATCTACCTGGACAATGTCAGAATTTGATACGTTATCCGGCCCCAGCCGAACCAGCCCATCACAGATATTCATGGATCGGCCGTCTGGATGGACATCACACAACCGGCCGAAAAGGTCACTGTGTAGAAGGCTCGTTTCCACGTAGAGCGTTAAGCGAATAGTTCCAATAACATCCAGGTGTTCATTCAACGGTTCGGAAGTGTAGGTTAAAACATCGGTGCGGCTTTCCAGGGGACGGTTGTCGTACGACCCGGCGGCATGGGAGAGGAGCGGCCCGCCAATGTTGGGGGTCGGATCGGCCGGATCAAAGGTATAACTATCCGGTTTGGGATCATCTTTCGGCCGTTCCAGGCCTAATCTTCCCGAACTGTCTGAACCATGAGACAGAAAATAGGCCGCTTCCTGGGCTGGCGGAGGCCAACTATCGAATTCCAACCACTGATTGGCGCCGGTCAAATAGATGCGAACGGGAGACGGCCGTAGTCGTTCCGTCTTCCCCTTCAAATAGACATCAAACCAGTCCATTGCCTCGCGGACGCTGAAAAAGCGGTCAAAATCGAGGTGGTACCAGGGGCCAATAGTCAGATAGGGATTATGTCCGGCAGCTTTTAGATTGGCATAGTCTTTCATCAGGCGCGGTAAAAAGATGTCGAACCAGCCGGAAACGAGGTGAACGGGCGCGGTGACTTCTGAGACGCTGTCAGCGTAGTTCACCTCCTGCCAATAGGCTTCTTCCGGGTCCGGATGGTCCTGCCACACCTTGAAAAAGGGAATTTCCTTCTCCAATACAACTTGATCCAGTTCCGAAAGAGGCAGGTGCGTATAGCCGGGGGAGAGGATGGCTCTTTGATGATCTAAATTCCCCGTTCGGCGGGCCATTTCTATCAGATTAACATTTTCATCCAGAAGGCTGTCCAAAATGAGCATCCAGTTGAGCACCAGATCGAGGGGGAAGATTCGGCCGTCTTCAGGGCCGAGATAAGAACCGGTGATGGCCGGAACCAGCGCTTTGAGCATGGGCGGTTTGGTCGCAGCTGCTGCCCAGACGGTGTATCCTGGATAGCTCATCCCCCACATGCCGACCGAGCCGTTGAACCAGGGCTGTTTTGCTATCCATTCCAGGGTGGTTCGGCCGTCTTCCGCCTCATGGACGAATGGTTCAAATGCGCCCTCCGAACTAAACGTGCCTCGTGTATCCTGAGAAATGACGTGATAGCCTCTTTCTGCGAAGCGGTGGCAGATAAAGGTGTGAAACAGTCCTTCAATGCCATCTTTTGAATAGGGGGTACGAATAAAGATGGTCGGGAAGCGGTTTGTCGCGTTTCCATTGACAGACGGCCGATAATGGTCCGTTGCCAGGGTAACCCCATCCGGCATGGGAATGCGAATGTTGCGCTGGAGGCTGACGCCGTAAGCTGGTTTAGGGAAGTGGAGCCACCAGGCAATGAGATGTCGCCGCAGGGCGTAGACACCGGCCCCGGCTGCCGCCAAAACCGCCAGCCCAACGGCCGTTCCTTTTCGCCAATTTGTCGTCAAGAGTGAATTATCTCCCTGTTTAATAAGTGACTGGCACTTCGTTGAATGCACGTGTCAGGCATTTTACTTAAGTTGCTATAGTGTGAAAAAAGTGCCATTCACTTCATACCTCGAATACTTCCGCCCCGTCAGAGGCACGGCAGACGAATATTGGTGGTTTTCGGCCGAATTCCTCTTGAAAGGCTTCTTCCATGCTTCGGGAAATCTCAGCAACGGCCGATTCCTGGGCCAGCACCGCCACGCAACCCCCAAATCCGCCGCCTACCAACCGAGCGCCATAACAGCCTGGAACCTGCCAGGCTGCTGCCGCCAGAATGTCCAACTCTAAAACGCTGATCTCATACAAATCGCGGCAGCTGATGTGCGATTCGCGGATCATTTCCCCAAAAACGCCAATCTGTCCCTGGCGCAGCGCCTCGGCTCCGTTCAATACTCTGGCACATTCTTCGACAACATGGCGGGCGCGACGCCGCAGCGTCATGGGCAAACGATGAGCGTACAGTTCAAACGCTTCCGTATCCACATCCCGCAGGGCGCGAATATTGGGTAAATATTGTTGTAGAATTTTCGTCGCTTCCTCACACTCATCCCGGCGGGTATTATAGTTGGAAGAGGCAAGTTGGCGTCGGACGCTTGAATCAACAACCAAAATAACCGCTTCCGACGGTAAGGGAATTAATTCGTAGGCCAGCGTTCGGCAGTCCAGCATAATCAGGTGGTTGGCGGAGCCGTACAGGCTGGCGAACTGGTCCATGATGCCTGACTGTAAGCCAAGATAACCATTTTCTACCTGCTGGCCCAATTTGGCTCGCTCTCGGCCGTTTAATGTCAGCCCAGAGAGCGTTTCCCAGGCCAGGACGAAGGCCATTTCGACTGCGGCCGAGGAACTGACGCCTGCCCCGACAGGAATATCGCCGCTGAATAGCGCTTGCATCCCGGTCAACTGGTGGCCCGCCGCCTGCATCGCCCAGGCTACACCGGCGGGATAGTTGAGCCAATCCAGGTCGTGGTCTATGCCGGACGGCCGTGGTGGTATCTCAGCCAGTTCTGCCAGCGTCGCTTCGCCTTCATGCCCAAAGTCAAGCGAGGCAATCCGAACCAGGTCGTTTCCCAGGGGAGAAGCGGCCAGCCAGATGGCCTGTTCGATGGCGGCAGGCAGCACCCAGCCTTCATTGTAATCCGTATGCGCCCCTAACAAATTGACCCGACCGGGAGCCTTGACTACGATTTCTGGATCACGGCCGTAAAGCTCTCGGAATGATTGGATGATATTATCCTTCATCAGAGGCTCCGATTTCGAGCAGCAGTCCCAGTTGGGCCGCTGCCTGCCGCAGTTGGGGCCAGTCCCCTTGACGCACCACGACGGACAGGTCGCCCAAAAATTCACTGAGATAGGGTCGGGTGCGGGAGTTGGCCTTGAGTTTTTCAAGGATGTCGGCTTCTCGGACGCGCAGGATCATCACCTGCTCCAGCCGTGCCTCCGTCCCCTTTTCAGCCCACCGTTCGATAGCCCGTTTAGTGCTGGCGGGCAAAGGACGGCCGCTTGCTTCGGTCAGGAATTGGAGCAGCCGCTCCGATTCGATGCCCTGTTCGGCGGCCATTTGGAGGGATTGGGGTGTGAACTGGTATTGGTATGGCTGTCCTTGCTCAATTGGCAGCGGTTCTGTGATGCGGGTAGCCTGAAAGCGGTGGTAGCGGTTGGCCGTTACCGGGATGAGCAGGGTGGCGTCGTCCTGAACCACAATCGGCGCAGTATTCTCTCGGACGGTTGGCGGGGGCGCATTTTTCAACCACGTCACTGCTCTAGGCGTCAGGCGGTAGAGGGTTGTCTCGTCGCTGGTAGCATACTCGGTCATACCCAGCCAGTAGAGGGGGCCGGTTATCAGGAAGGTCA
>JBAPRX010000036.1:0-11464 GCA_049281335.1 Promineifilaceae bacterium (SeqCode) | reverse complement strand
CATCAACATAGACCAACCACCCGACGCAGTGGCCCAGGAGATTTTAAAGAAAATCACAAGGTAATCACCAATCACCAATTACCCAATCACCAATTACCCAATTACCAATTACTCAATTACCAATCATCATCCAATCACCCAATGCCCTACGACCTCTTCTCCCGCACTTTCAAAGCCAACCCCTTCCCGACGTTCGAGTTGCTGCGGGAAGAACGGCCGATCTACGCCCACACCGCCCCCAACGGCCTGACCATCTGGTACATCAGCCGCTATGAGGATGTCGTCGCCGTCCTCAAAGACCCCCAACGCTTCGTCAAAGACCAGAGCCACGTTTTCCCCGACAAAAGAGGAACGCAATCACAACACGATGACATCCTGCGGCTCATTAACCAGAATATGCTCTTCTCCGACCCGCCCGACCACACCCGCCTCCGGGCGCTGGTCAGCCAGGCGTTCACCCCCCGCCGCGTGGAGCAAATGGCCGGACGGATCACGGCCGTTGCCAACGACCTGATTGACAAAATGGCCGGACAGGAGACGATTGAGTTGATAGACGCCTTTGCCTTTCCCCTGCCGGTGATGGTTATTATGGAACTGTTAGGCGTGCCAACGGCCGATGCGGAACAGGTGCGCGACTGGTCAAAGGCCATTATCGCCCCCGGCAGTCACGGCGTCGGCTACCGCAAACGAAAGAAAATGCTCCGGGCCTTCGCCGATTACCTCAAAATCATGTTCGCCACCCGGCGACAGGCCACCCAGGACGACCTCATTTCGGCCCTGGTACAGGCCGAAGAAGCGGGTGACCACCTGACAGAAGAAGAGCTTTCCAGCATGGTCGTTCTACTGCTGGTCACGGGCCACGAAACGGTCGTCAACATGATTGGCAACAGCGTCCTGGCCTTGCTCCAAAACCCCAATCAATTGTCATGGCTGATGGCAAACCCCGACCGTTTCGACCAGGCGATTGAAGAGTTGTTACGCTATGATGGCCCGGTTGAAACCTCAACCACCCGCTGGGCGGCCGAAGATGTGATTATCGGTGGACACACGATTCGACAGGGAGATGTTATCCGGGTCGTCACCGCTTCCGCCAACCGCGACCCGGCCGTTTTTGACAACCCCGACACCCTCGACCTGACCCGCCAGAACAACCCCCATCTCGCCTTTGGACGCGGCATTCATTACTGCCTCGGCGCACCGCTGGCACGGTTGGAGGGGAGAATTGCATTAGAGACGTTGTTCGGCCGTTTCCCCAACCTCCACCTCGCCCAACCAGTCGAACAAATTACCTGGCGGTCGGGAGTGCTGCTGCGGGGACCAAAAGCGTTGTACTTATCGCCTTGATATTGGGCAAGCCAGACGGATGTAACGCTCTGGTATATGTTAAGATGCTTAAGAATGAAGGCTCCGGCGTTTGCCTGGCCCCAACCGGGTTACTGATTTGATTTGGAAGATTTCTGAACCCGGTTATAGGTTAAGTTGAGATCCTTCTCCCAAGATACACCGTCTTTTGACAATTCCCCTTTGCCAATTATGGTATTGCCGCCATCCACAATTGTCCCTTCGTAACGTTGGAGGAAACCTGGCGCATTTCTCCACCACTTCCAAATATTGTCACGCAGGGTAACTTCATACTTTCTGGAAACACCGCGATCATCGAAAGTGAGCATGTAATATTCTTCTTCGGAATCGTCACTACCAATAATTGCGATGGTGTTAGGAAAGCGAGGATCATCAATCTCTGAGTGCATTATCAGAAATGCTCCGACCTCCAACCATTCGAACGAGGTACGGCCGTGCAAAATAGTATCTGGAATAAGACCGTGTGATCCTGTCGCGTTCCAGGTTCCAATCAATATGCCAAAGGGTTCGAGTGCCGGATTTAGAATTGTAGTCGCGGTCATACTTTTCTCCGAAAATAAATCTCACGCAAGGGTGCATCAGAAAATAAAAAACGCATAAACGCCCAGGGGCGGAGACCCAAAGATTTTAAGGCTCAAACGATACCTGTAAAAGTAAATGTAACAGAAAGTCCTAAAGACACCATACCTCTTGACAAGATGTAACCGCTTCAATATAATATTTTGATAAATATAAATAATTTTTTAGTTATACAAAATAATATGCCGGTTAAGAGATACAATCATGGCGAAAATAGCTTACGTCGGCCTGCCCGCTCACGGCCACACAAACCCCACCCTACCCGTAATGAAAGAGCTTGTCGAGCGGGGACATGAGGTACTTTATTACAATGCAGAATATTTTCGGCCGAAAGTCGCGCCAACGGGCGTCAGCTTTCGGCCGTTGCCGGAACCGCTGCCAACTGAAAAGGAGGTTTCAGAGGCGCTGCATGAATTGATTAACGCCTCCCAGATTATTTCACGAATGGCTCCCCACCTGACCCGTTTTCTCATAAGCGAGTTTGAACGAGAAAAGCCTGATCTGGTCATCTACGATTCGGCCGCTATGTGGGGATATATCGCCGCCCGCACCCACCACATTCCCAACATCTGTTTCGTCACCACCTTCGTCTTAGAAGGCTCTATCGGTACGATTGGATTCAGCACAATGCTGCGCTTCATCTGGTCAATCATCCCCCAGACCCCAAACCTCCTGCTTTGGCGGCGGTCAATGGCCCAGGAATTTGGCAAAGAAAATTCGGGCGGCATCACCGAGTTTGCCGACCTCAACATCGTCTTTACGTCGAAGGCTTTCCATCCTGAGAATAGTTTTGTAGACGGCCGTTTTCGTTTCGTCGGCCCCTCGCTGAATCAGGCTACCCGCGACGGCGATTTCCCTTTTGCTGAATTGAAGGACGGCCGAAAAGTCTATATCTCGCTGGGGACAATCACCAACCTCGATTACGCATTCTACCAGGCCGTATTCCGCGCCTTTGCCGATCACCCCGCCCAGTTCATTCTCTCCGTAGGCAAGAACACAGATATTGGGCAGTTGGGTCAAATCCCTGACAACTTCATCGTCCGCAACTACGTCCCTCAGCTAGAAATATTGCAGCGCGTAGACGCCTTTATCACGCACGGCGGGATGAACAGCGTCCACGAAGGGTTATATTACGGCGTGCCGGAAATTGTCGTCCCCCATCAGATTGAGCAGCTATTGAACGGCAAGCGGGTTGCCCAAACCACGACCGGAATCTTGTTGGGGGATAAACGGCCGTACGGCCGAGTCACAGCCCAAGAACTGCGCCAATCCCTCGACGAACTGCTCCACAATCCACAGTACCACCAAAATGCCGACCGCATCGGCCGAACCCTCAAAGACGCCGGTGGCTATCTACGTGCCGTCGAAGAAATTGAAACCTATGTGAAAAATCCCCTTGAATATGCACCAAACGGCCGACACAGCTAAAATCCCTCCGCGCTTCTGCGTCTCTGCGCGAGTTATTATCTAAGGAGATTCTATGCGAGCAATCGTCACCGGCTGTAACGGCTTTATCGGCTTTAACCTGTGTAACCACCTGAAACAACTCGACTGGCGGGTCTTGGGCATCGACGACCTTTCTGCTGGTCTGCCGGAGAATACAGTCGAAGGGTTTGAGTACGTCCACGACAAGATTCAAGACCGGGATAAGATGGCCGATATTTTGACTCGTTTTCGGCCGAATGCCATCTTCCACTTTGCCGCCATTCCCCGCGTCGCCTATTCCGTGGAGAACCCTTTCGATACCGCCGAAGCCAACATTTTGGGAACCGTCAGCCTGCTGGAAGGGATCCTGCGAAGCGGCCTAATTGGGCAAACCCGCTTTATTCTGTCCAGCAGCAGCGCCGTTTATGGCGGCGCGGACCAACTGCCAACCCCTGAAGAGTACCCCTGTGACCCCAAATCCCCATATGCCCTCCAAAAGTATCAGGACGAGTTGTGGGTCAAGATGTTTGTGGAGCTGTACGGGCTGGATGGGCTGAGTCTGCGCTACTTCAACGTCTTCGGCCCTCACGCCATCTTTGGCGGCGCCTACAGCACGGTGATGACAGCCTGGCTGTATCATCTCTATGTTGACCCCGACTACCAACCCTATCTGGAGGGGGACGGGACGCAGTCGAGAGATTTCTGCTTTGTGGAGAACGTTATTCAGGCCAACGTTTTGGCGGCGACGCGGGATCGGCCGTTTACAGGCCAACCCATCAACGTCGCACAAGGAAAGGCCCACAATCTCATTCAAGTAAAGGAAATGCTGGAGGAAATTTCCGGGCGGGAGCTGGTATTGGAGAAACGGCCGCCCCGCGTCGGCGACGTAGATCACACCCTGGCCGACATCACCCGCGCCCAGGCGGAACTGGGCTATGAACCTTCGACCGACTTTACCAACCAGCTTGCAAAGATGGCAGCGTGGTATAGGAGTGATTATCCTAAGACTTGATGCGTAATTTGTAATTCAAGTTACCTAGGCTGTCGCCGACCAGGAAATTATTTGTTGGTTGTAAGCAAGACCAAAAGTTTCTTTCAGATAATATTATGCTTTCGCTTAACATTTTCAACCCACTTTTCCAAACCTTCCTGTGATTCAACGTGTAGACGCCATTTCTGATAATCTTCTTTGTGGGCCTCTTCCCATAGTAAGGGGAGTATGGATTTATGATGGTCTTCTAACCAACGCAACCATTTTGGCTTTAACCAGCGAGGTTGCCAGATTGTGAGGATGATAGCCAGAAGGATCAATGGCCATGCTGCGTAAATAAATAGTGTTTGTCGTGTCTCAACAGTTAAAGATGCTTCAAAGAAAAATAGAAAAGCAGTTAAGAAAGAGAGTATTGCTGCTGGAATAGCCCCAAACACAATGCCTGTTGGAACTACCGGGTTTGACTTTTGCCACCACCAATATTTATCCCCTGAGACGAGCAGCAAGGCAATACCTGAAAAGCCAAGACCAATGAATGCAAATAAGAGAGCCATATATTCCTCATAGTCTGTATTTAGACGGGCAAGTGCAATGCACGGCACCCCCATTACGCTTTACGTTTTAAGTATTACGCATTTATAATACCCATTACCATGCAATTTGTACACAACGACGACATAAACGACCCCCGAATTAATCTGGCGATTGAGGAGTTTTTGCTGCGGAATATTAGTGGCGAGGAGCCTATTTTGCTGTTCTATATCAATTCGCCTTCGGTCATTATCGGCCGAAATCAAAACACCATTGAGGAAATAGACCCAACCTACGTCAAGGAAAAAGGTATCCATGTCGTTCGCCGTCTCTCAGGCGGCGGAGCCGTTTACCACGACCTCGGCAATTTGAACTTTAGCTTCATCACCCAGGCCCGTGAGGATTTGCACAACTTTGCCAAATTCACCGAACCGGTTGTCGGGGCGCTGCGAAATCTCAGCATTTCGGCCGAACTGCGCGGCAAAAGCGACATCTTCGCCAACGACAGGAAAATCTCCGGCAATGCCCAATACTCAACCAACACCGGCATGTTCAGTCATGGAACCCTGCTCTTTGACACCGACATTCAGGAAATGCTCAGGGCATTGAATCCCCGCCAGGTGAAAGTCGAATCGAAAGCGGTTCAATCTAATCGTAATTTCGTCACCAACATCAAAGAGCTGCTGCCCCCCGAAACGGCCGCTTCCTTCACCATTCTCGACCTCAAACAGGCCATTCTGGACGAGATTTTCAGCCAACAGGGGGTTTCGGCGTACACCTTAACGGATGAGGATTGGGCGGAGATTCATCGAATTTCGGCCGAACGGTACCAACAGTGGCAGTGGAATTACGGTCACTCTCCCCGGTTTAACATTCAAAAGAGCGGACAATTCCCGGTCAGGAAAATTGACGCCCGGATACGGATAGAGGTAGTGAAAGGGCATATCCAGGGAATCAAGATTGATGGCGCCTTCACCGGCCAAAAAGCGATTGACCGGTTGGAGAATTTACTGGTTGGGGTTCGATATGACCCGGAGGCGTTGGCCGCTGCGGTAGCGGATGTAGATATTCGGTTGTATTTTGGAGACCTTGAAAAGGATGCCTTCCTCAGCCTGCTGTTCTAAATATCCCCCAAACGCCAGCCCCTATTTTCTTTCCGGCGGGACAAGTTTGTAGCCAACCCCTCGGACATTCACAATACAGCTTTCCTCCCCCGTTCCATACCCCAACCGCCTGCGTAAAGATCGGATTAACGGCCGTACCAGATTACTGGCCTCGACATAATCCGTTTCAAGCTCGTGAGTTTCCAACGCAATTTCCTGGGGAGAAACGACACTATTGGCATTCCTGGCAAGACAGACCAACAGCTTAAATTCCGAAGCCGAAAGCGAGATCGTCTCATCGGCTAAGATGACCCGGTACTCATCCAGGTGAATATGCAGACGGCCCACATCCAGCACATCACTCGATGAGCCGGTGGCAGCGGGCGCCTGTTCCATAAGCCGATTCATCTGTCTGGAATGTAATAACCTCCCTCGCACCATCGCCAGCAAATCCTCCAGATTCACCGGCTTTCTCAAGTAATGGTCCACACCAAGCTCCAGCGCATAGCGGACATCGCTGTCCATCGTGCGGGCGCTCATAAACAAAAAGGGCGTGGCAACAAGGCGCGGCATTTTTCGCGTCTCCGTGAGAAGCTGGTACCCATTCATTCCCGGCATCCCGACATCGGCAATAATCAAATCAACATCCGTTCCCTCTAAGAGAGCCAAAGCCTGGCTGCCGTTACCAGCTCCCAATACCTCATACCCGGCATCAGACAATGTACTGATCAACGTCTTGCGAAGTAATACATCATCATCTACGACAAGAAGCGTCGCAACATCATCCATATCGGTCAATTTCTCCTAAGTTATATTTCTACCACGAAAACCGAGCCTTTGGGCAGGTTATCGGTAACATAGATATCCCCGAAATGTTCTGAAACAACCAGTTTGCAAAAAGCCAACCCAATATCTGACCGTGAAAATCCACTCCGTTTGAGGCTTACAATCTCGACCATTTCAAAGATTTTTTCCCGATGTTCTGGCGGAACGCCTGCCCCTTCATCAGAAATTGAAAGGAGAAATCCCTGTCTGGTTGTAGGACTTTCAAGATCGGATTCCGCCACATCAGTTGCCGAAACTACGATTGTGCCATCTGCGGGCGATTGTTTAATCGCGTTAGATAACAGGTTATCAATCACACGGCGAAACAGGTTTGCATCCAATAAGATGCGCCTGGGATTCACGGGCAAAGAGAGTGAAATATTGACCCCGGCCGTATTGGCAACCAGTTCACTTTCCATGACTGCCTCCCGAATCATTTGGCAGACATCTACCTCCGAACGATTTAACCGCAGATTCCCTTCATCTTGCCTGATTAAAATCAACAAGTCGTCAATAAAATTATCCAGACGGCGCGTTTCGGAATCAATTACATCTAAAGACCACCTATCAGAATCTGTCCGATTTTTCAGGAGCAGCTTGTTGGTATGCAGCAAAATTGTCGTCAAGGGCGTCCGCATATCATGAACCGCCAGTCGGACCAGGTCTTCCTGCAGCTGAATCGTGGCCTGCAAATCATCATATTGGCGCTTAATTCGCGCCATATTTCGGACCCTGGCCCGTAGTTCGGGGCCGCTGACCGGCTTTGAGAGAAATTCATCTGCCCCTGCCTCCAACCCTTTTAACAAAGACGGCCGACTGTTCAAAGCGGTAATCAGCACAACCGGAATTTGCTGCCACCGGGAACTCTCTTTCAAACGGCGACAAACTTCAAAGCCATTCATCCTGGGCATCATCACATCGAGCAGGATCACATCCGGTGTGATATGCTCTAATAAATCAAACAGCTCTTCTCCATTTACGACCGTTTGTACTTGATACGGTTCCGTGGAGAGGAGGTCCGACAGCGTTTCCCGGCTTCCGGGGTCATCATCTACAATGAGAATGAGAGCGTTTTCCATCAAAATCTCTAATCCTGAATCACGCCAAGCTGCCGGATAACGTCCGCCAAATAGCCCAATTTAAATGGCTTGCTAATAAACTCGTCAGCCCCCGCGTCCAAACAACTTTGCCGGTCGCCCGGCATTGTCAGAGCGGTCAGCGCAATAACAGGCACATCTGTCAGGCCCAGGTCATTCCGAATTATCTTAATCGCTTCTAAACCATCCCGCTTTGGCAGTTGAATATCCATTAAGATCAAGTCAGGGGGAAATTCGGCCGCTTTTTCAACTACCTGCTCGCCGTCACCCGCCACAACAACATCAAACCCAAATAGAGAAAGGAACTCTACGATACCTCCAACCGTCAGGAGGTTATCTTCGGCCAGAAGAATCGTTCCGCTTTGCCGCTTCTCATCCTGCCCCGTCAAACTTCCAAAATTGGCTAGCTTGTTAGACGGCCGATTTGGGCCTCCAATCGGCAAAGAAACTGTAATCCTCGTTCCCTCGCCCGCTTCGCTCTCAATATGAAGGCTGCCGCCGTGTATCTCAGTGAGCGAGTAGACCAATACCAACCCCAGTCCGGTTCCCGGATATTCGCGGGAGAGTGTGTTTTCCAGTTGGACAAAAGGTTTCGGGCGGTTCATCTCACCGAACAGTTCCCGTTTTCCTTCGTCAGAGATGCCAATGCCTGTATCCCAGACCACAATTTTGACAATTTCATTCAGCAGGTCGCTCTGTACCTCAAGCCCAATCTCTCCGCCCTGTGGCGTAAACTTTACGGCGTTACTTAACAGGTTCACCAAAATTTGTTTCAAACGCCGGTTGTCAGCTTGAATCGTCTGAACGCGCCTATCAAATTGTTTGTTTACGGCAATCCCCTTCTTTTGCGCTTCCCCAATAATAGACTGAATACTGGCTTCACACAAAGATTGGAGGGCAACCATCTCCGATTCCAATTCTAACTGGCCCCCTTCAATGCGAGTCACATCTAAAATATCATTAATTAAGGCCAGGAGATGGTGGCTGCTTTGGTCTATCATTTCAACCGCACGAAGCTGTTTGGGCGTCAGCGGACCGTAAATTTCTTCAAGCAGCACTTCCGCTTTGCCCAAAATGGCCGTTAACGGCGTCCGAAGTTCATGGCTCATATTCGCCAGAAACTGGTCCTGTGACTGCATCGCCTTGGATAGTTCCTGATTCGTCTTTGTTAATTCGGCCGTTCGCCTTGATACCCGAACAGATAAAGCCGCTCGTTCCTCTTCCAGCGCCTTTTCAATCGCTTTCTGAGCCTCAAATTCTTTAGATTGTTCATCAAGCCTCAATTCCAGTGCAGCATTCATCTTCCGCAGAGTCAGTTCTAGCTCCTGCCGGACACGGCCGTTCTCCCATTGTTGGTATGTTCTTTGAACAACAAAAGGCAGCAGCTTCAAATACTGCCCGGCCAAATCTTTAACAATGTAATTCTGCACGCCCAATTGAAAAGCCCTGATAACAATCTCTTCACTCCCCATGGCCGTTATAAAGATAATCGGAACCTCATACCTCAAAGCCATCATTCGTTCGATCATCTCCAGCCCGGTCATATCAGGCAAGCCATAAGCTACCAGGACAATATCAAACCGGGCGCTTTCTAACAGGCTTAATCCTTCTTTGACCGTCGAAGCCCAAACGAGAGAATGCGGCAGGTTACTTCGCCCCAAAGAACGCTGTAAAAGACGATAATCGGAATGATTTTCTTCTACAGCAAGGATTTGATATTTTTTTGTTCCTTCTTCCTCTATATCGGAGTTTTGCAAGGTTCTACAAGCCCCATATTCGCGTTTATTGTCGAGATTGTACCCCACACAATTTACCACAACTTTCCTATTCAAGACTAGTACGAAAATTAGTTTCACTTCATTTTTGGCGGAGCCGTGTTGTATAATGAGGCAATGACTTCTGGAAATGACAACGGTTGGCAGGACAAAGCATCGGCCGTTCGCCCCGGAGAACTTTTGAACGCCGCCAACCTGCAAGCCTATCTCAAAAAAACCCTTCCCAAGTTAGACGGCCCGCTAACAGTTAAACAGTTCCCCAGCGGCTTCTCGAATCTGACCTATCTGATACGAGTGGGTGAGACGGAACTGGTTTTGCGGCGTCCCCCATTTGGAGCCAATATCAAGCACGCCCACGACATGGGCCGGGAGTTTCGCATCCTCTCCCGACTAAGCGCCATTTACCCAAAAGTGCCGCAGCCCCGCCTTTACTGTGGTGATGATTCGATCATCGGTGCGCCTTTTTATCTCATGGAACGGCTCTCCGGCGTCATCCTCCGGCCTCATATGCCGCCCGCCATGGTCCCCGACCCGCCTCTCATGGGCCGGATCGCAAACGCCCTCATTGACAATCTGGCCGACCTCCATGCGATTGATTATGAAGCGGCCGATCTCGGCGATCTGGGTCGGCCGGAAGGGTATGTGACTCGACAGGTAACGGGCTGGAATAAGCGGTATGTCCAGGCCAAAACGGATGAGATCGCCGATATGGAGCATACGGCCGTCTGGCTGGCCGACCATATTCCTCCAGAGTCCTCTCAATCAGGAGCCGCTCTCATCCACAACGATTACAAATATGACAACCTCGTGCTGGATTCGGCCGACTGGACCAATATCATCGCCGTTCTCGACTGGGAGATGGCGACCATCGGCGATCCGCTCATGGATTTAGGCACAACGTTAGGCTATTGGGTCGAACCGGACGATCCGCCAGAGCTTCGGGCCTTGCAGTTCAGCCCCACCACCCTCCCCGGCAACCCGACCCGCGACGAACTCATCGAGCGCTATGCCCGCAAAAGCGGCCGTGATGTCTCCAACCTGACCTTCTACTATGTCTTCGGCCTCTTTAAGTTGGCCGTCATTGTGCAACAAATTTACTACCGCTATAAGAAAGGCTACACCCAGGACCCCCGATTCGCCGACTTGATTACGGCCGTTAAAGCATGTGGTTTCATGGCTGTGAAAGCAGCTTCCAACAGCCATGAATAACTCGTGAATTCTCAGGCTCCCATTTTTTCGCACAATCTAACCCGATCATTTCGTATTATAATATAGATGTGACGATACTGGGTGGCGACACCCGGAAAGGAAGGAAGAAAATGCGTATTGGATTGGGAGCTAAAACAGCCATCTTGCTGGTTATCATGCTATTTTTGTGCCTGGGTCAGAGCGCGTCCCCACACGCCGCCCAGGCTGAAGTTGAGTACCTTACCTATCTGCCTGCCGTTTCCAAACCGCTGCCGACGTTGGATGAACGGCCGACTATTCTAACCACCATTCATCTTCCAATAGGCAGCCACCCTCATGGAATTGCCCTGGACACAGCCAGCCAACGCGCCTTTGTCGGCAACCATGAGACCAATACCTTGAGCGTTTTGAACACGGCCGATATGACCCTAAGCCAGACCATTCCCCTCTCCGGTGCAAATGGCCCAAACGGCGTCGCCTACGAGCCTTTTACAGATCGGGTCTATATCGCTAACCGCAACACCGCCAACGTCAGCGTCGTAAATCCAACGGCCGGAAACTGGCTGCAAAACATTGGCGTCGGCCAAC
>JBAPRX010000035.1:0-2977 GCA_049281335.1 Promineifilaceae bacterium (SeqCode) | reverse complement strand
GGAGAGGAGCAGCAAAGAGAGAATACGGGCCAGTGGGTAGCCTCTGTCCGGCAGCCCTCGAAAGAGAACGAAGGTAAGTGGAAAGACCAGCCAGCCAAGTAAAATAATGGCTATCCACCAGACAACGGCCGCCAGCGCCGGACTGCGAGCCAGCAACCCATCCACGTTAAAGATATTGGTGAATGTGCCGTTAGCCTGCTGTGTTTCTACTTCTGATTCGGAAAGCATCAAGCCGTTAGGAGCCTGGGTTGCCTGACCCGGCGTTTGAAAGGTGACCTGGCTCAAATCTACGCTGCCTAATACCTGCCGGACTTTTTCCTGGCTGTAATCGGCCGTCTTGCGGAACAGCCAGACGGGGGGATGGTCGTAAACGCTAAACGCTTCCTCAACGGCCAGATCGCCGGGCGGAGGCCAGCCAATTTCAGGGGGTTTGCCCCAACTAAACTCCCCACCGGTATCGCTGATATATAGTGGTCCAATATGAAGGTTGGCGTGGAACTGGCTTACCAACTCAAAGCCCAACTCGCCACTGAACAGCGCTTCGTAATAGCGGGTGGTCATGGGGTAAGTTAGCGGCAGGCGGGGTGTTGACCAGACGGACCGCTGACTGGAGAGGACGACATAATCAGACTGCTCCAACCAGTCCGAGAAGTTTTCTAACTTGTCCAGGCTGTCCGGGGTGGTAATCGGAACCGGACCTCCTGCGGTGCTGTCGTAATAAGAAAAATAAGGATCGCGACCTTCGTACCGAACCGGCAGCGAGTCGTCCCAATGTTCGTTCATCAAGATGCTGGTTTCGGCCGAAATGGAACCACCGGTCCCGACTGTGGCTAGTATGGTGTAGTTGGTTCCTGTGGTTAGGGGTACGTCGGGGAAGTCGAATATGACTGCTTCCCGATTCGTACCAAGATGGAGCGTTTGTTCGGCCGTTCCCAGCGTCTCATTGATGTTGTTGTTTATCAGAGAAATGTGCAGGTTTTCGCTGTCTTCGGCCGATGTGGCTGCATCGGGGTCGGTGAGGTAGTTGAACCGGACGGCCGTAGCAAGCCCATCTTCCGGTATATTGAAATTGAGGAACAGTGGCGGCGTTTCCTGGTCGAAGAATTCATAACGGCGCAGGGGAAGCTGTAGCTCTCGGCTCTCGCCGTTCACGTCATAAAGCAAGGTTGCCCCGCTTGGCACGTGGTCGAACATCCACGCTGTCGCCTGGACACGAGTCACCGGGTTCCGGTAGACATCCATGAAGGCATTGGCCCACAAGAAGGTCGGGATGATGACCAAAACAATCAATCCCCCGGCCAATGCCTTTTTCAATATCGGCCGATTTTCGGCTTTGGACGCCTCTTTCCACAATTCAACCAACACCCAGCCAGCCAGGAGGAAGAGGAATGGATAGATGGGCAGGAAATAGCGGATGGACTTGACCCAGCGGGTCGCCATAAAGAGGAAATATAGGCCAACCCAGGCGACGGGTAAAACATGGGCTGTCCAGTCAGGCCGGGCACGGACTATTCGCCACAAAGCCCACAAGAAACCAAGCCAGCCAGCAAGAACGGCCGTCAGCCCCATGCCCCAAAACATATTAACTAGGGGAAAGATGATGGGGGCGCGGTCGGTCCATTGCAGGGCCGGGGGGAAAGAGGCATCGGGACTTTGCTGTCCCTGAATCTCGCTCATGTTAGAACGCCAGTTGGGATTGAAACCGATAATTGTTCCAAAGGTACGTTCAAAAAGGCTCAATCCCTGCCCGGTTTGGACTTCAAGGGATTGGCAGGGGTCGTTGAAGGTGTCAATCAGCCCTAATTCGGCCAGATGGGCCTGACAGAGCGTGCCACTGTCCGCGAAAGCATAGGGCTGTGCCAGCCGAAACGTGATAATGGAAAGAAAAGCAGCCACCATTACCCCAACGATGGCCCACTGGAGGTCAATGCCGCCGCGACGGCCGAAAATGTACCGCCAGTTCTGGCCTTCTGGCGTTTCGTCTGCCCGCCTTGCCAGCCAGACAACTGCTGCCAGCGCAGCCATACCAGCCAGCGGCGCGACGTTGATGCGGGAGGCAATGGTCAGACCGAGGGCGACGCCGAAGAAGAGCCACCAGCGCAGTTTACGGCCGTCTTCGGCGGCACGGACTGCCCCATACATCGTCATCGTCGTCAGTGTTGCCGCCCAGTTGTCCATTGTGAAAAAATGGGACTGCTGAATCGGCAGAACGGCCAGAGCCAGCAGCAAGGCAGCTATCAACCCGGCCCGCCAGTCGTAGAGTCTCCGTCCGGTCAAAAAGATAAAGAGGATGGAGATAAGGTCAACCAGGGCTGATAGAAAACGGCCGACTAGGTGAATCCCATCATAGGCTGTGAAATGGTACTGGCATAAATTCTCAAAGTTTTGGCAAACGCCGTCTACAATTTCGGCCGCGATGCGGGTCATCGTCAGCGGGAAGTTGCCGTAGACGTAGAATGTTTTGCCAACGTTGTAGGGGTTGAGAGTGGATTTGGAAGTTTTGAGATAGGTGAGGGGATCGGTGACTTTCAGCAGTCCGGCCGTATCGGTCAGGAACCGTTCGTCGGGGTGGAGATGGTAGGTGTCGTCCCAATTAAGGCCGGTGAAACGAAAATAGGCCCCTACGATGAGGATGAGGAGCAAAAAGAGAACCGCCAGGGACTCCAGACGATTTCTTGATTGAGCAGTTTTTTTAGTTGTAGGTTGTGGCGTTTTCTCCGAAATGGTTTCGGCCGTTTCGGTCATTGTCTCTTCTTTCTGTTCTTCCATAAGCCAGCTATCGGAGATGACCAAACTGTTGGTTTGCCAATCCCCAAGTTCCATCCTCTATCAGGATATACACGTAAAAGCTTACACAGGCGTAATGAATCCCTTACCAAATGGTATATTCTAGCGGGAAGCAAAAGAGGGGCAAGGGGGGAATCGCGGAATTAAGGGGCAATTAAAGGGAGTAACTGAGAAAAATGAAGTAAAAAGT
>JBAPRX010000034.1:0-4509 GCA_049281335.1 Promineifilaceae bacterium (SeqCode) | reverse complement strand
CCAATCGCAAAAGCCCTGACGGGAAAAGTCCCAAAATCCTTTACTTTGACTGGCACGGCGAAGAAGCGCAGGTTGGTGTTGGGCAGTGAGTCCAGGTTGGTCATATGCTCTACAATAGGAATTTCGGCCGCTAACAAAGTTGTATGAACGGGGCGGCTGATGTCGGCCGTACTATCAATGTTCAGTGAATCAATGCCGACCAGCGCCGCGCCCACATCTCGCAGGAACTCGGCCGCATCGGCCGTTAAATAGGGGTGTCCCTCGAAATACTGCTCCGTCTTCCAATGCACCGACCAGCCCGTATGCACCAGCACCGCTTTCCCCGCCAAATCAAGCCCCTCAAACAGCGAAGCGTCAATCGCCTGCTGCTCGGTGGCCCGGATAACGGCCGTTTCCAGATTCGCCAACGACTCCAGGGGAAGCTGCGACAAATCTTTGCCGTTCGCATAGCGGTGAAAGGGCGAATCCAGGTACGTCCCTGTATTAGCCACCATCTCAATCTTGCCGATATGAAACTCCGTCCCTGGTGCATAAAACTTGCGCGACTCCTCCCGGCTCAAAAAATCACATATGATCGGCGCAGGCAGCCCCTTATACGTCACCACGCCCTCCTCAACCACATGGCTAAGGTCAATCAACTGTCCCATTTTCCACCGCCAACAAAAAGCAAGTTGCAAGTTGCAAATGGCAAATCAACTTTTTTGCCATTTTCCTCTTGCCATTTGCTCTTTACAAACCTTCCTGCGTCTCTTTGACGGAATTATCAACAACCGCCTTCAGCGCTTCTTCTCGATTATCGTCCCCGCCATTTTCAAGATAAACGTCTACCTGGCGGTCAGCGCTGGTTCCATTGCGTAAAATGGTGCGGATATATTCCACCTCGTTCCGACTATCCAGATCATCAACGACATCATCCAGAATTTCCAAAA
The DNA here is from genome assembly GCA_049281335.1 of Promineifilaceae bacterium (SeqCode). Taxonomy (GTDB): domain Bacteria; phylum Chloroflexota; class Anaerolineae; order Promineifilales; family Promineifilaceae; genus JAKEFB01. The sequence continues at coordinate 3,580 of JBAPRX010000034.1, read as the reverse complement.
GCTCTTCCATCAGGAAATGGAAGGGGATGGATTCTTCCTGACCGAAATCAATCAATTCCCCCCGAACGCCATAGCGTACCGCCCGCCATTTGTTTTCGGTAATGTGCATATGGCGGTAATGTCGCCAGGAGAGGTTCTCCCGACGCAGTTTAATCAGCTTGGCGCAAATCGCCTGGAATAGGGCAGCGATACAGACACATTCCTCAACCCTGGTACAAATATCGGCGATGCGAAATTCCAGCGTGTCGAAAATGGGATGCGGCCGAATATCCCACCAAATCTTGGCCCGTGTATCCTTCTTGCCGAACGCTCCCGCCTTTTCCAACGTCCTTTCATACCGTTTATATTCCGCCCAGGAGGTAAAGGAGTGGGGGATACCGGTTCGGGGCATCATCTCGAAGATCACGCTCCGGTAAGATTTCAGGCCGGTATTTTGCCCCTGCCAGAAGGGAGAACTGGTGGAAAGGGCCAGCAGGTGGGGGATGAAGTACCGGGCCTGGTTCATAATTTCCATCATCAAATCTTTCGACTCCAAATCACTCCCAAAACCAACGTGGACGTGCATCCCGAAAATGAGCAGCCCCCTGGCGACCCGCTGCATATCGTCTAGCAGCTCCTTATACCGGACCCCATCCGTGATGGATTGCTCCGCCCATTTGGCGAAAGGGTGGGTGGATGCGGCCGCAATTTCTAACCCATTCTTGTGGGCCATTTCAACCACTTCCCGCCGCAGGCGTATCACCTCCTGCCGGACTTCCTTCACATTCCGGCACACGTGGCTGCCTACCTCCACCTGTGACTGCATCAACTCCGGCTTCAAATTGAGCTTTGTCGGCCGTGTTTCATCCTGCGATAGAAATTCACTGATATATGAATATAAATTGCGCGTTTCCGGATCAATGATCTGGTATTCCTCTTCAACACCTAATGTCAATGGGGGAGTGGGTACGGACATCGAGTGAGCCTCCTTGAAAAAGTTAACAGTGAAACAGTCTACGCCCACCGGCGTAGGAATTCAGTCAACAATCGAACGCCGAAGCCGGTTGCCCCGGCGGGGGAATAGGGTTTCCCCTTTTCAGAATAGGCGACACCGGCAATATCCAGGTGCGCCCAGGGATAATCGGTAAACTGTTTCAAGAAGATTGCGGCCGTTGCAGCGCCAGCAGGTCGCCCGCCGCTGTTCTTGACATCGGCCACATCGGACTTGATGTACTCTTTGTAATCGTCCCAGAGGGGTAGAGGCCAAAGCTGCTCATTAACCGTCTTTCCGGCCGAAACGAGTTTGTCTCGCAGGGAATCATCGGCCGTAAACAACCCGGCGGCCGTATATCCCAACGCCACAACGCAAGCCCCGGTCAAAGTCGCCAGATCAACCACCGCCTTGGGGTTGTACTGACCCGCATAAACCAGCCCATCGGCCAGCACCATCCGCCCTTCGGCATCGGTGCTGATAATCTCAATCGTCTTGCCATTGCTGGCCTTGATCACGTCGGCCGGGCGGTAAGCGTTGGCGTCTGGCATATTCTCGGTACAGGGCGTGATGCCGATAACCCGCAGCGGCAGGTCTAGCATCCCAACGACCTTCATCGCGCCCAACACGGCCGCTGCGCCGCCCATATCCGTCTTCATCAAGCCCATTCCTTGGCTGGGCTTAATGGAGATGCCGCCGGTGTCAAAGGTGATCCCTTTGCCAACCAGCACCACTGTTTCCAAATCTTCCCGGTCGCCGTTGTGTTCCATCACGATGAATTTCGGCTCTTCGCCCGCGCCTTTGGCAACGGCCAGGAAGCCGCCCATCTTACGTTCGGCCGCCCACGCCCGATCCCCAACTGTCAGTTTCATCTGGTGGGCGTTGGCGATCTCCGTTGCCGCCTCCGCCATCCGGGTCGGCGTCGTGACATTTGGGGGCATATTGACCAACTGCCGGGCCAGGCTGACTCCGGCAGCGATTGCTTCGGCCGCTTTCGCTCCCTGTTCAATGGCTGCCAGCTTGCCTTCGTCGTACTCCACGATGGTCAACTGCTCAATGCTTAACGCATCTTCTTCGGACTTTTCCTTGTCAGCATCAATTTGATAGAGGGCCAGCAAACTACCTTCCACCACCGCCTGGGCTGCTGCTTCCACCGGCAGATTGCCGATACCGGCCCCATGAATGATGGTTGCTACATTCTTGGCATTGAGTTTACGGGCCTGGTTAACGGCCGATGCGGCCGCTTTCCGAACCCCTTCCAGATCAAACTCGTCCGCTTTGCCCAGCCCAACAACCAGCACCCGCCTGGCCGGGATAGCCCCACGTGGATAAAGGGTGATGACTTCCCCGCAGTTTCCTTTCAAATCACCACTGCTGATTAGCTCCCGGATTGCGCCGTTAAGCGCCTCGTCAACGGCCCCCGTTGCCCCGGATGGCGACGTCACACCCTTAAATAAATTAACGACAATGGTGTCGGCGTCACTGTCCTGAATACGACCTTGTTTGACTTGAACGTCCATGAAGTTATCCTTATTTGGTAACCGCGAAAGGTTTTGTGAGGAAAATGGGTGGATTTATCGCGGTTTGCTTGAGTAAATCACCATTTTCTTGAAAGTTTGTTTACAGAATTTTCAGTGATTTACCTTACACTATCATAATGAAAAAGATGCTAATATCTATTTTAACGCCTTTGCATCTATCTGAAAAACTATCCAGGTGTGCAGAACTGCTCATCTAAAATAACATCACCGAATGCAATTAGAGCAGTGCGTTGCACCCCTTTTGGCGGGGCAGGCGCAAACAACTGTGGCCCGTTTATCGCCAATTTTGACAAAGAAAGAGTAGATACACACGGCTTCGGCCGTATCGCATTGGAGGCGAACAATGAAATTACTTATATTGGGTGGCACCGTATTCCTGGGGAGGCACATTGTTGACGTTGCCCTACAACGAGGCCACGAAGTAACCTTATTTAATCGCGGGCAGCACAACGCCGACCTTTATCCCGACGTTGAGAAGCTGCGCGGGAATCGAGATGGCGATCTGGCAGCATTAAAGGGGCGAACCTGGGATGCTGTCGTAGATACCTGCGGCTACTTTCCCCGCATTGTCCGCGACTCGGCCGAACTGCTGGCCGATGCTGTCGAACATTACACCTTCATCTCCAGCATCTCCGTCTATGCCGACAATGTCAGACCCGGTATAGATGAAAACTACCCTGTTGCCCAACTGGAAGACGAATCTGTTGAAGAGGTAACGGGTGGAACTTATGGCGGCCTGAAAGCCCTGTGCGAACAAGCGGCCGAATCCGCCATGCCCGGACGAGTCCTCAATGTGCGTTCCGGTCTCATTGTCGGCCCCAACGACCCCACCGACCGATTCACCTATTGGGTTTGCCGGGTGGCGCAGGGGGGCGAAGTGCTGGCTCCCGTCGAACCCGAAGTCGCCGTTCAAGTCATTGACGTGCGGGATCAGGCCCAATGGATTTTAGATATGGCTGAAGCCCGCCAGGCTGGTGTCTATAATGTGACCGGCCCTGACTACACCCTGACCTTTGGGGAACTGTTCCGAACGACGCAGCAAGTCAGCAGCAGCGACGCAGCACTGACC
>JBAPRX010000033.1:0-24772 GCA_049281335.1 Promineifilaceae bacterium (SeqCode) | reverse complement strand
GATTGTAAGGGGTTGGCACGAATGAACGGCCGAACCATCCTGATTGTCGAAAACAAAATGACATTTCTCACCCTGCCCCCGGTTCAAAACGGAGCAGCGATCTGGGGCAAAGGGTTTCAGGTAAGTTTATTGCGGGAGTTAAATTGGCTGGCTGACTGCGCCATCTGGTATTGGGGGGATTTGGACGCTCAAGGGTTTGCTATTTTGTCCCAACTGCGGAGCTATTGGCCCCAGACCCGCTCCTTTCTCATGAATTGGGAAACGTTTGAAAATTATAGGGAATTCGTGGTGGCCGGAACACCAGTTGAAAGGATGGTTTTGACGAATTTGGAAGTGGAAGAATCGGCCGTTTACCAGCAGTTAGTAGATAACAACTGGCGCTTGGAGCAGGAACGGATTAGGCAAGAAGATGTGTTGCTTGCGATCGACCGAATGACAATTTAAACTTACCGTGCTTTCCATAGAATCAGGCTGTCGTGGCCCATTAACCTCGAGCTAATAACAGGATGGAAAAATGGCACAATCTTCCTCGATTACCAAGTCAGACATTCGGGCACTAGCCAACACCCAATCTTTTGAGCGGGGAAAAGAATATTATAAAAACAATTTAGTGTACGATCTTGTCCGTCGTGGCAAAGATTTTACTGCTAAGGTAGAGGGGAACGGGTACGAACCATATCGGGTGCAGGTGACAATCGATGATGATAGCATTATCGCAACTTCCTGTACCTGTCCCTACGATTGGGGTGGCATTTGTAAACACATTGTCGCTACCTTGTTAGCAGTGATTCATGAGTCTGGAGACATCGTCGAGAAGCCGGAACTACACACTTTACTGACCGACCTGACGGCCGATCAATTACGCCAAATACTCACCGGTTTGACTGAAAGGGGGCCGGAATTTAGCGAAGCAGTAGAGCAGGAAATTTCCTGGCTCAAAGACCAGCCAATAATATCAAGTGCATCTCCAAGTACCACTGTAACGGTTGACATCAATGCTGTACGGCGTGAAATCAACAAAGACTTTCGTCTGGCAGGTAAAGGCGATCCTTTCCAGCATGGTTATTATGATGAGTATTCTGGAATGGAAATGGATCCTGACGTGATATTGCAGCCTCATCTGGAAAAGGTGCTAGCGCTTCTAGACGAGGGAGATGTTGAAACGGCTGAGACGCTAATTACCCTCATCATTAATGCCTACATTGACGGGATGTCGGAATTGGATGAATGGGTATATGAATATAATCAAGACGTCTTAAGTGAAGCCAATCTGACCCTGGGCGCTGTCCTGGCAGAGGTGCTGCTCACACTGGATTTGGAGCCGGGCAAACAAAATAAATGGCTGGACCAAATCGCTGATTGGGAAGGTGATTTGGGAGATTTGGACATTGCTGTAACGGCTGTTGAGCAAGGTTGGACTTATCCGCCTTTGGTGGCGGCTATGAAGGGCAACATCACGGAGAAAGGCGCCTGGGAAGAAGAAGCCCCTTATTATGCTGATGAATTGACCCTGGCCCGACTTCACGTATTAGCCCGGCAAGAACTTACACAGGAATACATCCATCTGGCAGAGGCCGAAGGCCAGATTGAACTGGCGATTAATAAGCGGGTGGAAAATGGTGACGTTGAGCAGGCTGTGGCAGATGCAAAAGCTTACATTAGGAACCCACAAGCCATTCTATATTTAGCAGAGGTTCTGGTAGACAAAGGGGAAGTAGAGGCCTCTTTTGAGGTGGCGGTATCAGGCTTGAAGCTAGAGGAAAAATGGGGGTATGGTAAGGTGGAACTGGCTCGTTGGACGCGAGAAAAAGCGGCGGCGGCTGGTAAGAATGAACTGGCGCTTGAGGCAGCTCAAGCGGCCTTCACCAGCAGTTATGCATTGGACGATTACAAGGCCGTCCAACGGCTTGCCGGAGACCAATGGCAAACGATTAAACCTGAACTCTTAAAAGAATTGGAGCAAGGTTACTCCCCTACCATGAAAATAGACGTTTACTTATTCGAAGATATGCTTGCCGAGGCGATGGCCGTTCTGGACAACCCAGTTTACGCTCCGGATCATGATCTGCGTCGGGTCATTGAAGTGACCAGAGAGAAACACCCGCATTGGGGTATTCGGGTGAGCAAAGAAAAGGCAGAAGCCATTATGGATGCCGGCAGTTCGGGGTCGTATGAAACGGCCGTTTCATGGCTGAAAATAACGCGTGAAATTTACCTGCAACATAAAATGCAGCAGGAATGGAAAACGTATCTAGACAGCCTACTAGAAACCCACCATCGCAAATACAAGCTGGTTCCCATGCTGCGTGACATTCGCAGATAATTTCCGTAATTTTGGTGGGGCCAGCCTAATAAACGATTTCATCCAGGTAGTGGTCCTCATGATCAGGGGAGATGCAATCTTCACACATGAGAACATCTTCCTCTTTCTGGTTTGAACACCAGATGCAAATGTAAGTTGCAATCGTCTTGCGGCCCTGTTCCTGGCAGGAAGGACAATATTGGTAACGCGGCTTGTTTTGAGCCACAACTCGCGGATAGTCAGCATCAGCTTCCGGGGTGGTAACCTCTTCCAAATCAAGATAATGCTCGACCCAGTCACCAAAATCGTAAACATACTTCAGCCTCTCACCGGCTTCCAGCCCGAGATTTGCAAGTGGCGAATCAGCACCCTCGCCCTCGTCGCCATATGGGTAAACGGTTGCTAAGTCCACCTCACGGGAACGTCGACTATTTCCCCGGCGAATGAGATGCCAGAAACCACCTAAATGGTCCATGGTATCATGCTGAAAGGCATGGCGCATTATCCGATCCAGATCAGCCATTGTCTGCCCACCTTGTATCTCAATTTTTCGCCAAATTCGTTTATGGTACTTGAAATAGGCTTTGAAACGGTAGACCTGATTCCGCTTTTCGGCCGTTAACTTCTTGGGCTTAGTAGCCTTATCCTGGAACATATCAGCTACAACACTCTCTAACGGACTGTGACTGTCGGCATACCGAATATCACTCGCTGTCCAATACATTCGCGAATCGTTTTCAAGAACTTGCAGCCAATGATCGGCCGGTGTTTCCATATTGTCCTTCAGACGGGCATAAACGGTGGGAATAGCGCTCGCTCCCCAAAGATATTCGCGTTTTTCCTCTTCTAACATGTCGAAAAGCATGTCAGCCATTTGATGATTGGCCGCCTCGATTTCGGCCCTTTGACGTTGATAGTCCCGATATAATTCAGGCTCCAGCCGCACTTTTCCGGCCGACCAATCCAGAATGGTCACCAGTAAACTATCCTGCCTTTTTACTTTATGTTTCTTATACCACCAATCCAAACGCAAGGCTTTCGTTTCTCGAGTGTGTTCACCAAAAAAGGTTTTGACTTTTTCCCGTTGGGTAAAAAGCTCGGCCGGAATTGAGTGATCAACAGAATCCACCAGCTTTATTTCCTCAACCGGGAAGTTTTGAGGCAGTAGAAATTGGAAGTTAGGGAAGATGTACAACAGCCCTTTATCCACCTCTTGCCTGGACAGGGGCACCCGGACGGACACACCCGACATAGCTAACTGCATCGGAAGCAATGTTTTGTCATCCAGGAAGACAACAGTTTTGCCCTCATGCTCATACCGAATATCTTGCCGAATACTGGCTTTTGGTCTTTTAGCTTTTGACGGCTTGATGGATAAGACCTGCTCCGTGAACTCATCCAACGAAATTGGCCCGTCTAATTGAGCGGCTACTTGGTTAATTGCATCACTACGGGTTAATTCATTTTTCTGCGACATAATTCTTTTCCACCCTTATCCAATATTATTACCGTGTCTACCATTATTATTATCTTGCGCGGGATGAACCTAATAGGGTCAGCAAATCATCCAACAGTGATGTCTGAACAACATCCCAACCACCATAGGGGCTTGGTTGGAGCCGGAAATGTGATTCTACTTGTTTCTGTTTCTCATCTTCTGTCCAGGTGATAACGGCCGTTACCGTCCCCTCATCTTCAACAACCTGGGCCACAATTGGCTTGAAATTGACACCTTTTATAGGCGGCAAATGTGACCAAACCGTCTCTATCTTAGCCACAAACCAGGCATGGGAGACTGGTTCCCCGGTTACATCAAACAGGGGCTGCTTTTCCAGACCTGGCAGGAAATACTCCCGTTCCTGCCGGAACAAATCCCAGACAAAATCCTGCACCCACATTTCCACATCATATTCAGGCGTTGTTGCGGTGAAACATGTAAACATGTTTTCAATATGAACGTCATCAATTTCCGACTCCAGCAATTCTTCGGTCAGATACCGGTAGGCGGATAAATCGTCCCATTCACCTAAAAAATCCACGGAAATGGCATTTTCATACAACAGTTCCAGCAAACCGTCTGCCGTTTCTTCCAGTTCAGACTGGGAGATTTCTTCAACAGGCCGAATAGTCGGGTTGCCGATTCGTTCCCTCACGGTAATCATTTCAGCGTTTTCAAACTGGCGTTCAAATTCGAGGACATAGTCCAACCACTCGTTTTTGGCTTCAGGCGACAGCAGGGAAGAATCCAGATTATCCATCTGCATCCCATATTCTTTACGCAGCTCTTCCCGTTTGGCGTCTATCAACGATTCCTGCATCCGCCGTCTGATTTCGTCTAATTCCTGTTCGTTCATGTCAGCCTCCTCCACATCCAAATCACTCATTAGAACTTATGGCTATATGGGTCCCAACTCATTTCACCGGTTTCCTCATCGTAATCTGGGTATTGTGGTGGCGCTTTCCCATGAAAATCGAGAATTCGCGGATAGTCGGCTTTTGGGGCCATTGGATTGATGATTAATACGGTAACATCAAACTCATGGCTGTCACCATAGTCAAAGAAATACAAGAAAGTTTGACCTTCTTCCAACGCCAATTCGCTCATTTGTACCTGGTGGGTATGTAAAGCTGTATCTGACCAGGGGCTGCCTATTTCGCTGCTGCTATCTCTGTCATTTCCGCTGAGGAAAAAAGAGTAGAGATGATCATCCATCCCATGAAAAGCTGATTGAATGGTCAGGTGCAGGTCTTCAAGGGTGTTGTCCTCAGCCAGTTCGATGTCTCGCCAGACTTCTGGCAAGGCGCGGTGGCTGACACGCAAAACGAAGGTGGTAACGCTCCCCAGACAGGCTTTGCGTGAGTTTCGGGCGTGACGACGGCCGTAATCTGGGTCATATGCCCGAGGTAAATCGGGTGGATTCTCGTAATCATATTCCTGAATCGCTTTCCCAAAAAGGGCGCTGGCTAAAGAATCAGGTTCCGGTTGCGGCGAATCAGGTTCTTCGCCATACAGGCTTGGAATAATAACGCCATCGTGCCACAGTTCACTGAATGGATCAGGGGGGATTGGATGACGATAAAAGCCGGTTGCCAGCAGATAGGTTGTTAAATCCCAGGGAGCGATGCCGTATGCCCGCTGCTTCATGAGCTTTAAACCAATCTCAACAAACTCTCGATTCCGCTTTGTAATCGTCTCTTCATCCCGCTCCTTGCGTCTTTGATAAGCAACCTCGTATTGTTTCGTTTCACCATCCACGACTTTAAAAAGCAAATGATCACCTGGTTGAGCGTTTAGTTTGTGAAACCATGTCCAAAAATTGGCGTCGGGCTGCGTTCCCCAAATGCCAGCAGAAAACATTTCCAGAGTAAACGTGGTTATGGTGCCATCTGGTAACGTGAGGTTTGTCGGGCTGCGGTCGTCGTATTGTTGGGAAGCGAAGAAGGTGGGACAAAGAGCGTCTCTGACATCATCATCCCAATAAAGACGGTTATCTACCAACTCGGCCGCCTGAATGGTATGTCGAATGATTGAGTTGTTGATCAGGCGCGGTTTCCAGCCGTAACGGCCGTCACCGGTAGACACGATCATCTGACTTTGGCTGATGGCATTTCGAATCGTATTTTTGGGGTTCTTGGTTGTAATCGGGGTGATTGTGTTAACGGCTGCCACTATTTCAGCAAACGGAAGCAGTTCATCTGATTCATACACAACATCATGGGTTAACTTGGTAAAACTTACTTTTTTCCAGCCATTGTCAATAGTCCTTATCCAAGTCTTTCGACAAAGAATTAATGTGTTACCGTAAGCAATATTGTATCATGTTGAACGATTTGGATGGAAAATCTTTTTCCCTGTTTCACTGTTTTATATCACGGGTTCGACCCTCCATCGCTCTCCCTCTGGACGCAGTGCCCGAATAAGAAAAAGATCCCGAGTAATTGGAGAGCTTTTTCGTCTAAATTATGGACTGGAACAACGGGTTCGCATATGGGGAGGGACGTAAGTGTGTGGTCTGATCATCAAACGCCTGTTAACGCCGATTGTCTTCATATCGTCAAGGGAATTTCGAAAATTTCACCGTGGCGATAATAAATATGATATACTGTTCTCGTTGAACTATCTTCTTAACTTTAGAGGCTCAAACCTATGATATGGTCAGCAGATTGGACTTTTGCCCACTTAACCAAGTTACACAAACAGCAACCCAAGCTGGTTGATGCTGCTTTGCAAGAAATGATTGAAAAAAACTCAGACTTGGCATGGTCATTGGTTATTAGTGCTTACCTGGATGAGGAAATTAATCTGGGCAAAGCGGCTGAAATGTTAAGTATGCATGAAATCGAGTTGCGTGACCGCTTTATAAGTTTGGGTATTCCTTTGCGGATAGGCCCGGCCGATAAGGCCGAAGCACGGGCTGAAGCTCAGGCGTTAAGTTCCTGGTTCTCTCAAGAAGATAGTACATCAGCCGCATGATGCTACTGCTAGACAATACGGTTCTTTCCAACTTTGCATTAGTGGACCGCATTGACCTATTGATTGACACGTTGGGGAACCAGGTTGCAACCACACCTCAGGTGATTGCCGAATTCAATGATGGGATTGCCAGAGGGCGTCTACCAGAAGCCAAATTAGATTGGCTTGAAGTCATCAATTTGGAAGCTGAGGAAGAAGCGCTATTTCAGGAACTACTAAACCGTGTGAATGCGGGGGAAGCTGCTTGTCTGGCTGTCGCCTTCCAACGAGACGGACGAATTCTTACCGATGATCGGGATGCACGTAAAATGGCAGCCCAATTGAAAATCCCTACCAGTGGTACATTAGGTATTTTGTTGCGGTTGGTCCAAATTAATGCGTTAGCATTATCCGAAGCGAATGAGATTCTAGGACAGATGATTAGCAGCGGGTATCGTTCACCAATTCGAAAATTGGAAGAACTGTAATCCAACCAAAATTCACTCAATTCTTTGATTTGAGACCACGGGAGCAACCCTGGATGGAACCCGCAATGAAAATTTGTGGGGAAAAGTGCCTTTTTATACGTAAAGACCCCATATATATGGGGTCTTTACTTTACATAATCAAAACGGGAGCGACGGGTTCGTAACCCGGCAAGGGTGCTCGAGTATTATTTGGGTCGGAAGTTTAAGTCACCCAGCACTTGGGCAATACCTGCTGCAAAAAGCAGATAAAAATGCAGACATGCAAACCGGTTTGGGCGTTCTGCTGGCTCGGTCGCATCAGAAGGAACTTTAATACTATGACAAAAAACGGCCGTTTTCCTCGCTTGATTTCATTGTAAAAAGAAACGATTGAAAGTTTGTTGATTGGATACAGTTTGAAAAACGGTCGGCCATATGTATTAATCAGGATAGGCTATATTACCAGCTCGCATTGCTCCTAGAATAGTCCCATCCACCTCTCCTGCGCCAGGGAAGAACCATTCGAAACTGGTTGACGAAATCCTGACTCATAGTAGCGTCAATCAAATCAAATAGAGGAAATATAGCCCATTCGTTTTCTTGCAACATAGGTGTTGTTTTATAATAAATCAGGCACATGCCGAAAGGAGACATGACCATTACCAAACATAAATGTCTGCGCCAATTCATTAGCCCCGGACAAGGACGAGGATGATGACCGATAATGATAATCTTTCAACAATTCGTACGCATTTAGAAAACCAATCCACAACATACCTGGTTGATTTGCTCATAGATCTGGTTCAAGCCGTGGAAGAACCTGTCCGGCAGCGCTTTTGGGAGCGGCTGGCCCCGTCGGCAATGGCCACGGCCGATTTGCGCTATTCATCACCGGAACTTTTCTTAACAAAACTGCAAGAGTTCGCCGAAGCTTTAGAGGAAGGCGACTATTTCGACGAGGAGGCGTTGGATTATTTTAGTGAGGATTCGTTTGACCGTGAATATTACGGTGACAGATATGGCTATTATGAAGATTTTGATCCGGATCTGCACGAGGGGCTTAATTCCCTCGGCGATTTTTTAACCGAGGCAGATTCTTACTTTCAAGCCGGACAATATGACGTCGCTGCGGAAGCCTATGAAATCATCCTTGGTATCGTTGATTATTCGCCAGAGGATACGCTCGGTGTGTATGACCCGTTGGCCGAGTTAGGGAAAATGGAGGAGCCGTTAGCTCAGCGTTATTTTACGGCTCTGAGGGAAAGCTATGACCCAGCCGAATTCTATGATAAGGCGTTGAATTATCTGGCGCGTCATGATGCTCCTTATCACAAGCATATGGACAATTTTATCGCGCTGGTTGGATCTGGCGGCCAGGCGCAAGTTCAGGCTCGTCTGGAGCAGTGGGCTGACGAAGTGGCACAAAAACGAATTGAACCTTCCCCAATTGGCGCGCCCTTCCAACTCCGCTTGCTGATACGCTTTTACGCCGAAGCCAACCAGCCAGAGAAGATTCTGGCCTTGCAAAAGCGGTTCCGGCGTATCTACCTGGCGTTCTACGAGCCGCTGTTGAATGACCGGGAAACGGCCGAAGATTGGCCCATGGTTATCATCTATGGGCAGGAGGTGTTGGCTTTGCTGCCGCAGCAAGAGGGACCAGTACGGCCGTATCTGCCATCCACCAGCAGCGTGAACGCCAGCAAAGTACGCACCCAAATGAGCCGCGCTTATGAGAGCCTGGGAGAACTTGAAAATGCGCTCAACGTTTACCGGCCGACGTTTGAACAACATCGGGATTTTGAGCATTAGGCAACGGTCAAGCGGTTAGCAACGGCCGTTAATCCCCAACGAGGCGAGGCATTCACGGAGGAAGTTATTAATGAATTGCAGAAGCAACTACCCCGTTCGCTTTATTTTCTGTGCCAGGTCTATTTGAACGAAGGCCGCTTTGACACAGCTTATACTTTGGCTAAGCAACAGAGCCGGTACAATTATTTGGAAACGATTAAACTGGTAGCGAAAGCGCACCTGCTCGCCGGGTTCGGGCCGAAGGCTGCGCCAGGTATGGGTGCTTACTTACAGGATTTATACGCCAAAGTTGAGCAAGCCGGCAAGGAGCCAGTATTTTTTCTACGCGATTATCTGCCGTCCACACAGCCTATTGATAAGAAAACGGCCGTTTCCCGCGCCGAAAACTTGTATCGGAACGTGATGCAGTTGCATATCGATAACGGCCGTAAAACCTACGCAACGGCCGCTTACTATTGTGCTCTGCTGGGCGAAATCGCTGCTTATGATGGGCGGGAGGTCGAATTTAAGCAGTTCTACCAGGAATTACTCGACCGCTATCCCCGTCACCGCGCTTTGCGGCAGGAGTTAGCGGCAAAGGTGAAAGGTGAAGCACTATGATTTTTAAAAAGACGCCATTCAAATTAGGTGATTCTGTTCGTTTCAAGGATGGGGAGCAAGACGAGGAGTCAGGCACGGACATCGCTGGCTGGCAAGGCCGAATTACCGAAATTGATACCAAACATAAGATGCTGTTGGTCGAGTTGGACAGCATTACGCTCAAGAGCTTGCCCAGAGGATATTTAGAGGAGTGTGAGGAAGAGGGGTTGGGTTGGTCAGAATATAACATTGAGTTCCACAGCGTGGAACCGGCACATCCGCGTGATACAAAGCAAGACGTAGAGCAAACAATCGCTGAATTGTCAGATTCCCTGGCTTGGGTATATTTGGGTGAGGAAGGCCGGGAGATCAACGCCATCCTGGCCGGGGCCAGCAGTGAATATGCTCAGATGAAAGCCTGGGCAAAGCACTTGCGAAAAACGCTTAGATTTCCTTTCAATGCTGAAGTCAGTGAGTGGCAAAAGCCGGGCAGTGTCTTGCAGGTCGGGCAAAAGGTTAAGGTAATTGGTATTACCGACCTGGACGAATGGTATGGCGTGTTGGTCAAGGTCAAAAAAGGCCGGGAGGTATACATATTTCCTTTGTGCGATCTGGAAGCGACGCCGGACAATTCACCCAATCATGATCCTGTGCATTTGTATGCGGTCTGGTTTGCGAACAAGTGAGGGTGGCTGTTTATCCAGTTTCCTTCCTTAATTTGGCAATTTCTTCCCGGTCTTATTCAGATGGGCCAATCCAACAGATTTTCTTTTACGGCCGGATCAGAAAGCTGACTATCCGCTATCTGAACGAGGTGCCCCTTAAGATAACTCAATGATTGCACAACCCACTGCCTTGTTTCTTCATCAAGCAGGTCATATTTGGTGAGAAAACGAAGCCAGACCGGCATGAGTTCAAACAAAGCAGCAGCCTCATAATATCGGAATGACATGAAGCCCATTAATCGAGCCATAAATGTGTCCAGCGTCGCGGCATCAGGACATAAAGGATGGTCGGAAACAATCTGTTTGTTTCTTTGTTTACGCTTTCGTTTCCGGCGTCGGCCGTCATCATTGACTGTTTTATCCAGTTCACCTTTATGGCGCAATTCAAAATAATTCTTCAACTCATCAACTACCATCTTGGCTTTGGTAAGCGCAATGCCTTCTTCTTCATGAGCATAATGTGTAAACGCTGAAAACAAATAAAGGTAGTTTTCATTAACACCGTCTCGCCGCTTCTTGTTGTTGGAAAGTATAAAATCAGCTACCGACCAGGATAGCTTCTCATGACCGGTACAATAACCAAGTAAATGAGACATCTTTTCTGGTGATATAGTCAGCTCATATTCTGCGAAATGCTGTTGCAAGAGAGGATTATCTGACCTTAAATCGGGATTTCGGTCAGTCTGGTAAAGGATTTCGAGGTCTGCCACTTTTGCCGTAAATTCCTTATTGGCCCAGGTAAGTAGATCGCCTCCCTCGGCCACATACGGCCGTGCCTGCCGCATCCCCTGATACAAGATTTCCAGTTTCCCATGATAAGCCAGAGCGCGGATTACCCGGTAGTAGGTATCCCACTTGTCGCCGGCCAGCGGTGAGAATTGGTTGAAATAACGCTCAAGAGCGGCTTCATCTTCCTCCATCAGGGCAATCTGGATGCGCCATTCCAAAATGTATCCCAACTCTTCGTTATAAGCGTCTGGTACAGTTTCCTCTAACTGATTTAATAGCTGTTTGTAACGTTCTATCTCACCTGCCTCGACTGCCTTTGGAAACAAGTCGTTGGTGACTTCAAAAACCATTTCATCGTCAAAAAGTTCGGGTTCCTCAGCCAGAGTGTTCTCGACCAGCGCCCATTCTTTTTCATAGGGCGCATCCATAAACTGCTCCCAGAAGTCGTTCATGCGCTCCAGAAGCGGGTCAGCTTCATCCACAACTTCCGGCATTAAATCGGTACTGGAAGGAAAAGCAGGGAAAGATTCTCCTTCAAACTCCGCCGGAACATTTTCTTCCAAGAAATCTAGATCTCTTTTCGCTTGCTCCCTTTCCACACGGGCAGCTTCTTGATCTTTCCGCAAGCAACATTTTTTGTACTTTTTACCACTGCCACAGGGACAGGGATCATTTCTGCCGGTCATTACCTTTTCTCCGAATTATTTTGGGGATCGTTCATAGTCGTTTTGTTCGTACCATGTCATGTAGAGGGGAAACGGCCGTCTTCCTTCAATAAGTTCTACGCCTACTACAATCGAGATTATACCATATGGATTCCCCCGCCCCGTGCAGCTAAGGGTTGAATCCCCGCTCACTGTTAGGCTAGCGAACCAGCATTATCGACAGTTCACAAATATTCACGAAACCTCTTGTAAATCGCGGGAGCGATGGAGCTTCGCTCCCACACAGGGTACAAGCCTCTAAAACGCAAAAAAAGCTCTCGGCTTACTCGAGAGCTTCTCTAATTGCACCCTTAGCGGGTTCGACGGGAGCGACGGGTTCTGTAGTACCTGCAGGCATAGGTGTATTGTCTTTATGGCAGGGGAAGATTTGTATTACAAGATGATGAATTTGTTGGTGGAATGGGTTGGAGAATGGCCGATATAGCAGCAAATATTCAACTTGATTAGCCAGTTCTTCAGCTTCAGCAGCTTTGGCAATTAACTCCAGGTTTTGAACACAACGGCCAATTGTTATTCGTATTGAGCCGTTAACACGTCAACTCCCCGCAGCCGTAAGCCATTGGTGATTGCGTGGTGAACACGCACATCCATGTCAAAGGCAATCGTCATTCAAGCAAGCCCTGCTCACACAGACGTCTGGTTAGGGGCGAAGGACCGTTTCTTGGCTCATTTCTGCTGCGTACTGCTCGCGCCGTCCTATATCAGCATCCAATGCCTCTTTATGCTCCCAGTAGTAAGTCAGCGCCGATTGTATCTGGCTCATATTTAGGTATCGATGTTGAAAGTGCAACTCCTCCAGATACCACCTGTGAGCTTTTTGAGCCATGACCAATTCAACCACTTTCATGGTTGTTCCCTAGATCAGTGGCGTACCTTGCTTATCAAGGATTATATGTTCATATGTGGTTGCAGCCAGATCTGTTAAATTCATCATCAAACACCCTCAAAGCATCATTCATGTTCTTTATACAACCCACAGATTAGCATAGGCCCTGGACTGTAGCAACCAATGAATTTACGCTACTCAACATGGCGGTTCGGATATGCTTGATTTCAGGTCAGAATTTGAGTGACTTAACATTCTAAAGGAACATCAGTGAGGGGTTTGGAAGTGGGTCGGGACGTAAGTGTATTGTTTTGTCAAATTGCATTGACCGTACCGTATTTATCCAATTTTTACTCCAATGTCAAAAGATAGAACTTTGAACTAGATGCGATCATTGCAAATTTGTAGTAATGAACGCAAGAGAAACGTTGCAATAACTAACGATTTCTGCCATAATAACTGTCATGCGTTGGCAACAATTACAACATATCATCCAGGATGAACCTCTATTTGAAACGTCGTTGCTTCTGACAGGTGATGTGTCGCACCATCAAGCCCAACGGCAGTTGAGTGATTGGGCAAAAACTCAGAAAGTCATCCAATTGCGGCGTGGCATTTATACCCTACCGAATCAAAATCCACATCCGTTTGTTGTCGCCAATCACCTTGTGCCCGGCTCTTATGTGAGCCTGCAAATGGCATTGTCTTACTATCACCTTATCCCTGAACATGTCGCCGTTGTCACCAGTGTCACAACCCAGCGACCGGGTAGGTTTGAGAATAAATTCGGCCGTTTTTCTTACCGTCACATTCATACATCCTTGTTTTACGGCGTTGAGTACCGCCTGCTAGTTAATAATGAATACGCCTACGTGGCTTTGCCGGAAAAGGCCCTGCTCGACCTCATTCATTTTCGTCCACAGGGAGACTCAAGAGAATATATAGAATCTTTACGCCTGCAAAATCTCGAAATTCTTGATATTGAGCAGCTTCACCATCTGGCCGAACGTTCGGATAAACCCAAACTCAAACGTGCCGCCCACATCATCGAGGCGATTGCCCGCCGGGAAGCAAAAGAATACGAACCGCTATGAAAGCGTTTCTGCGTGAATTAATCGCGCCCGCGCAAACTAAACTTTTAGCTATCCACCTCGTTCGTGAATATTTACAAGCGCGTATTCTGCAAAGTTTGCAGCGCGCCGGCGCCATGCAAACATTGGCCTTTCATGGCGGCACAAGTTTGCGCTTTCTCTACGACATTCCCCGCTACTCTGAAGACCTTGATTTTGCCCTGGAACTGCATCCAGAAACTTACGATTTTCGCGCCTATTTGCGGCAAATCACACGTGACTTTTCGGCCGAGGCATATGCGGTAGACATCAAGCTAAACGAGAAACAAGTTGTTCACAAAGCCTTCGTGCGTTTTCGCGGTCTACTACATGAACTAGGATTGTCGGGACATGCCGATGAAGTTCTGGCAATTAAAATCGAGGTGGATACCAGTCCACCGTCACATGCCGGCCTGATGACGACACCTTTGTATAAATATGTACCTCTTCATTCGCAGCATCACGATCCGGCGACACTCTTGGCCGGTAAAGTCTGTGCTATCCTTCAGCGCAACTACACCAAAGGGCGCGACATTTATGATTTGTGGTGGTATTTGACTCAACCTGAATGGCCTGAACCTAATCTGGAATACCTGGAGCAGTGTTTACAGCAAGGCGGATGGAAAAATGACTCCCTTTCAACGGCCGATTGGCAAATGGTTGTTCGGGAAAAGCTGTTACCCTTGAATTGGCCTCTGGTGATGGAAGACGTTGGTTCATTTATTATTGATTTGGACGAGCAAACCGGTTTTAACAAAGAGAAGCTATTGGCTCTACTAGATTGAAGATTGGAGAAAGAGAGAGTTTATGAGTAAGAAAAAACGCCCACCCAAGAAACGCGGAACCGGAAAACCCCAGAAAACACCATCAGAACCGTTACCGGACCGCCGGGCTATGGACAAGATGATGGCCGACCTCGGCCGATTGTTGGAAGAGCAGGAGTTTGATTCGATTGATGATATCAATGTCTATCTGCAGCAGTTGATGGCTTCTGGCGAAGCTATTCCATCCGCAGCGCCGCGAACGCCATTGGAAAAAGCCCAGGAACTTATGTATGAAGCCTGGGAAGCGACAGGGAAACGACGTGTTAAACTAGCTAGCGAGGCTCTGGCTATCTCTGAAGATTGTGCCGACGCTTACGTTCTTCTGGCAGAAGAAGCAGGCGGAACGTTGGAGGAAGCGCGGGATTTGTATGCAGCCGGCGTCAAGGCCGGTGAACGGGCCTTGGGCGAGGAACCGTTTGAGGAAGCGGTCGGTCATTTCTGGGGGATTTTGGAAACACGGCCGTATATGCGTGCCCGCGCCGGTCTGGCCGGTTGTTTATGGCAGCTGGGTCAGCGCGCTGAAGCAATCGGCCATTACGAGGAGATGCTGCGACTAAACCCAGGCGATAACCAGGGGATTCGTTACACGTTACTAAACTGCTACCTGGAAGAAGAGAAGGGTCCTGAAACGAAACGGCTCCTAGCCGAATATGAAGACGATAGTACGGCTACCTGGCTCTACAATCAGGCATTGTTTCTTTACCAACAAGAGAAGGCCAGCAAGAAAGCTAAAGCTCAATTACACAAAGCACTGAAGCACAATCCTCATGTGCCAGCCTACCTGCTTGGCCGCAAGCGTCTTCCTAAGCGCTTACCGCCCTATGTTGGGTTTGGGGACGAAAATGAAGCTGTTTATTATGCGGCCGAAGCGGGACACCTGTGGGTGCAGCAGGAAGGAGCCTTAGATTGGCTGCTTCGCGTTTCTAAAGAGTCATAATGAGCGGGGTTTGAATAGATAACTACCGCCTTTTAGTTTAGTTTGCGAACCGGTAACGTTAAAGTTTTTATGACGATTAACACACTTAGAGAGGCCATCATCCGCAGCCGGGTTGGCGAGAAATCATTTTCACGAGGCAAGCAGTATTATGAGGAAGGAGCCATTATTAGTCCCTGGATGCAGGGCGATATTCTCAAAGCCAAGTGTTGGGGGTCTTCGCCCCACCCCTACCGCCTTTGGGTACGGTTGGGGCCGGACGGCATTGAAGGGGGCGAGTGTTCCTGTCCGGTCGGCAGTGGCGGCTATTGCAAACATGTGGCTGCCCTGCTCCTTACCTGGCTGCATGAGTCGGAGAGCTTCCAAGAGGTGGAACCACTAGAAAATGGACTTGGCAAGAGGGATAAGGCGGATCTTATTTTGCTTATCCAGAAGATGATTGCTCGTTACCCGGACTTGGAAGAAATGGTTTATGTAACGCCGGCGGGCACAGCAAGCGCCACCACATCCGTCAATCCCGACCTGATTCGCCGTCAGGTCGAACAGGCCATCAAACATGGCGATTACGGCCACGATTATGGCGCTGCCGCCGGTATTACCGACGAACTGGAAACTATCATGCAGCAGGCAAACCCCTATCGGGAACGGGATGATTGGCTGAATGCGGCTGTTATTTACAGTACCGTTCTGGAGAGGCTGCTCTGGCAATACGACAATATCTACGATCATGACGGGGACTTGAGTGCTGTGTTTTGGGAGGGTAGCGAACGTCTGGGGGAATGTCTGGAAGAGATACAACAGCCGGAAAAACGGCTGGAGATTCTTCGGGTATTGGTGGCCATTATTGTGAAGGATATAAGCGTTGGAGGTTATGGCTTCGCCGATACTGCCTATGATATTGTGCTAACCCAATCGGAACCGGGCGAAAAGGCGGAAATAGTCGTCTGGGTTGAAGACGAACTGGCAAGACTGGTTAGTTCGCTGGATGATTTTAGTAAAAAGTGGCGGGCAGGCGCTTTCGGCCGTTTGCTCCTTAACCTCCAGGAGGATTCCCTCACCGACGAACAGTTTATCGGGCTTTGCCGCCGCACCGGTCAACTCAACGCGCTGGTGGAGCGACTAATGCAATTGGGCCGCGTTGACGAGGCCGTCTCCGACACTCAACCTGCATCTGACTATGAACTACTCGCTCTGGCCGATATTTTTGTGGCGCACGGCCACAACAAAGTTGCCGAAGAACTGATTGAGGAACGCGCTCAAGCCAGCAAAGACACCCGGCTAAATAACTGGCTTAAAATCCAGGCGATAAATAACGGCGATTGGCGCAAAGCCGTTGAATACGCTGAAATGAAGTTCTGGCAGCGTTCCACCCTTGAGGATTACCAGGAGATAAAGGACATTGCCGGTAAATTGGGAGACTGGTCTGAACGGAAAGAGGCGATTCTGTCCCGTCTGACACAAAAAGAAGATTATGCGCTGCTGACACAGATTTATTTGCTGGAAGAAGAGATGGATGCTGCCTTGACGACACTCCCCAAGGTAAGATATGCTCGTGGGCTGGCTATGGAGGTAGCAAGGGCGGCGGAAGTAACCCATCCACGCGAAGCGATTCAACTGTACCGGCAGCAAATAGAACGGCTGATAGCGGCACGCGGCCGTAGCAACTACGCTGAAGCGGCCGATTATCTGATTCGTGTTAGGAAACTTTATCAAAGGTTATCGGAAACAGATACCTGGTTGGGGTACATTGGAGCCATTCGTGACCAAAAACCCAGGCTGCCGGCTCTGCTAGATGAGTTAAAGCAAGCCGGATTGTAGATGAAATCAAAACCAGCTTTGTATTCCCTAACCTCTTGTTTTTATCGTGGGTTCGACCACCCTTCGCTCCCGCTCTGGGCGCAGCACTTTCAAAACAAAAAGCCCTCGAGTAATCATGCTCAATCAGACAGCCCCACCGGACACGTTTCCGCATGTAAAAACTGCTGGCATTCCTGTTCCGTCCAACCCCTGGTTAACCGTTCGTGAGCCAGGCTGCTGAGCGCCTCAACATCCAGCAGATAGGATCGAACCAGGCCATTCAATCCTCCTGAAACTAGCTCCCTGCCTTCCGGGCTGAAGGCCGTTCCGGCCCCGCCAGGCAGCAAAAAAAGCTCAGGGATGAATGGCTGCGCTTTATCTTCTGTCAATGCTGAGACGTCCCAGAGTCGGACCTCAGACCTCGTTGCGGTAGCCAAAAGACGGCCGTTTGGGCTGAAGCGCAATGTCGCTGGTGTGGTGGCATGACCTTCCAGCGTTGCCAACTGCGCTGCCTGCCCGGTGTTATAATCCAGCGCCCAGAGATAAACACTGGTGTCCCCCCCGGCAGTTGCCAGAAAGCGGCCGTCCAGGCTTAATCCAAGCCCCCAAACCTGGGTCCCGGTCGGAACGGTCATTTCTATTTCCAGGGTTTCTGCATTCCGGATGACGACCTTACCAAATGAGAAGTCAGTTCCGTAGACGAGGTACTGGCCATCAGGGCTGAATATCACATTTACCAGACCGGTGACTTCCTTAATCATCATCAGTTCATTGCCGCTGTCCACATCCCAAATTCGCAGCGTGCCATCGGTGCCCACCGTTGCCAGGCGGTCGCCCGCTGGATTGTAGTCAACGCCCAAAACACCGGTGAATATGCCGCCAACGTCCCCATCTCCATGACCTTCCAGCACCATCAAAGCCTTTCCAGTTTGTGTATCCCAAATTCGCACCGTCCCGTCTGTACTGGCTGTCGCTACCTGTCGGCCTTCGGGATGAAAGGCGGTATCGAATACGACTGCGGAATGTCCTTCCAGCGTATGGATTAACGCTCCCGTTTCCGGATTCCAAATCCTGACCAGATTGTCCCAGCCGCCGGTAACCAACAGGGTGCCATCGGTACTGTAGGCGGCCGTTTTCACTTCATTATGGACAGCCAAGGCCAGCCGTTCGGCCGAACCCTGGGGCGTCACATCCCAAACCCGGACATTACCGCCAAAGTCACCGGTGAGGAGCCGGTCCCCCGCTGGATGAAAAGCAACCGACCGGACTCTTTCCCCATGGTGTAATACCACCAGTTCCTCTCCTGATGTGACATCCCATACTCTTGCACTCCCATCACGGCTGGCAGAAGCAAGTTTTGTTCCATCCGGACTGAAAGCCAGCAGAAAAATAGGACTTTCGTGACCGGTCAATGTGACGGTCGGCTCCAAAGTCTCATCGCTATCTGGGGATTCCATATCCCACAACTGAATGGTGGTGTCGAGGCTTGTTGAAAGGGCTACCCAACGGCCGTCTGGACTTACTACGTGGTCCTGAATGGACTGTCCAATTTCAATAGTTCGCAGGGATTCACCCGTTTGGGCGTCCCAAACAATCATCCTGCCGGTTTCCCATTCGTTCGAGACCAACCGTCTCCCATCCTGACTATATTCTAGCTCAACCGGGCTTTCGTGACCGGACAATTCATACAGTATTTCCTCGCTTTCTAAATCCCAGACTTCGACCCGGCCTTCCCAGAAACCCACCGCCACCTGCTCCCAACCCGGCGCCAAGGCATAGAAAAAAACGTCCAGGGGCGAAAAAGGCAAGGTAATACTTTCTTCCTTCTCACCTGAACCAACATCCCAGACCCCAATAGTAAACTGATCATTCGCTTCAACCGCCGCTAAATACTGTCCCCTATCGTTAAAATAAAGCCCTAAACAGCAGTTTCCAATTGGCATTTGGTGCAGCATTTCCCCGCTTTCCGCTTCCCAAATGCTGGCCAGACCTTTCTCAAGGACGGCCGAAGCAATTAAAGAGCCATCTGGCGAATAGGCCACCCGCTCGATTATCCCCTCATGACCGGGCAGCCGTAGGCGCACCCGGGAAGCAAGAAGCGCCTGGTGGAGGGCGTCCTCTGCTTCGACGGTTTGGGTAATATTTGTTGCTTCCAACGCTAGAAGCAGACTCAGTTCCGGGTCGATATCTAGATTGTTGTTCGCCGCCGCCGCCAATTCCCTTGATTTCGACACTTGAGCTAGTTGTTCAGCTTCTTGGCTTGATTGCACCGCCAGAAAGGCCAGCGTCACCGCCACAACCATCATCACCGCCAACAAGACCACCAGTCGTTGCAGCCGCCGGGCCGCACCATGCTGCTCCTCCGCCCGTCTTGATTCCGTCTCCGCCCGCACCTTTTCCATTTCTACCAATTTCCGGGCTGTGTCCAATTCCCGCTGCCGTCTGGCTTCCTCTTCCACCCGTCTGGTTGTTTGACCGGCAATGCTTTTTTCCAAAAAAGTGTGTTCTATATCCGTCAAAGCCACACTGCCGGCGGCCGCCCAACCTTCTAACTGAGAAAGGCGCGCGCCACGCAGTAGGTAGCTCTCATCCTTATTCGCATCCACCCACTCACCGGCTGCATTTGCCAAAAGACGCTGGGAGCGCACATCATCCCGGCTCTCAGCCAGCCAACCTCGAAGCCGCCGCCACTCCCGGAGCAAAGCTTCGTGGGCCACCTCCACTGTCGGACTGCGGGTTATGGCATCCCGGTCAAAAGTTAACAGCCGGGCCGCCCCGAATTGGTCAATGATCGTCGCCTGCTGCTGTTTTGAAATGTCCTTTTCGTCATTATGCCCATTTAGTTGGACCGGGTTTGCGATAATGGTCTCCAATTCCGACCGCAGCACCCGCCGCCGGGTATCCTCCGTACCCTCTCCCAGTGTTACCAATCGCAGGAATAACTGCCGGGTGGTTTCCTGCCCTGCCGGGTCCAAGTCACTATAAAGCGCCTCTGCCCGACGGCCGAGCGCGCCGCGCACACCGCCAATCTCCTGGTAAGCGTCCAGCGTCAACTGGTTCCCTCGCCGCCGTTCAAACAGCTCCGTCAAGGCGTATTGTAAAAGGGGCAGTCCGCCTGCCTGGTCGGCTACATCAGCGATAATTAATTCGGCCAGCCCCTCTTCCAAATGGATCCCGACCCGGCGGGCTGGTTCCCGGATGGCCCAGGTCAGCTCTTCCGGCGTCAGCGGCAGAACAACCTCCGTGTTATGCTTAATCATTTTTCCAAGCGTTTGGTATTGCAGTGGCCGGTCATAAAAATCTGCCCGGAGCGTTAGAATCACCCGCAGTGGGCTTCTAGGGACTGAAATCGCCGCCAGCAAACTATCCAAAAAGAATGCCCGCCGCTCCTCTTCATCCACCAGGGTGAAAAGTTCCTCAAACTGGTCAATAATAAGCAGCAGTTGGGGACCGCCCTCAGGTGCATCGGCGTCCGGCAAAATGCGGCGAATCGTCCGCAGCATGCCCCGGATGTCTTGCTGCATTGGTTCAACCAGACTCGGCGGCGCGTCGACGGCCACCGGCCAGAGCGCCATCTCCAATTCCTCCAGAGGATGGGTTCCCGGCGACATCTCAACGACGAACCATTTATCGGCGCCTGGAACCGCGCCGGAACGTAAGGCTGGAATCAGACCGGCTTTGATAGCGCTTGATTTGCCGCTGCCGCTGGGGCCAACGACCGCCAGAAAACGGCCGTTCTCCCCATCCCATTCCCGACCAGGCAAAGGCGGCTCCGGTGTTAAGCGGGCGACCAACTGGTCTATCAGGGCATCTCGGCCGAAAAAGTCATCAGCATCCCTTTCCTGAAACGGCCGTAATCCCTTATATGGATTTTCCAGCGCCTCCCCAACCTCGACACCTGTTGTCACCAAGAAAGTCTGGCTATCGCCACTCAATACCCGCCGAAAAGCAGTGGCCATCTCCAGGGCGTCCGCATAGCGGTCAGACGGCCGTTTCGCTGTGGCCTGCTGGATGACACCATCAATCGCCGGGGGCAGGTCAGGTCGGCTGCTGCTGACCAACGGGAAGGGTTCGTTGATATGTTTATAAATAAGGTTTGCCATTGACGAATTGCCAAATGGCTTCTCGCCAGTTAATGTCTCATACAACACAGCGCCAAGGCTGTACAGATCTGATTGGGCGCTTACCTGTTCATCGAGAATTTGTTCCGGCGAGATATATTCCGGTGTCCCCAGCACATTGCCGGAAGCGGTCAACTGTCTGTCTCTATCCAGCCGCCTGGCGATACTGAAATCTGACAGGTAGGCGTTGCCAACGTCGTCGAACAAGATGTTGGCTGGTTTAATATCCCGGTGAATGACGCCCATCCGGTGAGCGGCTGCCAGGGCTGAGGCCACCTGGTCTAACATCTCAACCGCCTGCTCTGCGTCCCAGGGGCCGTTCTCCAAAGCGCTGAGCAGATTGCCACCTTGCAGATAACGCATAACCAGGTAAGCGCCCTCGTTATCCCGCCAATAGTCATAGAGGGGAACAATGTAAGGGTGTTCCAGGCGGGCAATAATCTGGGCCTCATCCTCGAAGCGCCGAATGAACTCCGGATCATTGGTATACTGGCGATGAATGACCTTGATCGCCACCTCCCGGCCGATTACCGGCTGAATGGCTCGCAGAATGGCGCCATGCGTGCCGGAACCAATCTCTTCTTTTAGTTCATATCCCCGGACCGGCTGAGTCCGGCGCGTTTCAAAGCTGAGGTCCCCGGCCATAATCTGTTCGTACATTTTAGTCGTCCGGCTGGCAGGCTGCATTGCCAGTTCTTCGGCCAATAACCGCCGCAACGATTCGTAGACAGACAGCGCTTCCTCCCGGTGGCCGGAGAGGGCCAGGATTTCCATCAGTTGCCGGTAGCCGCTCTCGCGTAAATTGTCTATTTCCAATTGGCGTTCGGCCATTGAGCGGGCGGCGGGATAATCCTTCTCACGGGTGGCGAGCGTTGTCAAAATCTCCAGGGCGTCGAGGACTTTGCGGCGGTATAACTGCCGGGTCATCTGTGCCCAATCTTCAAATTCGTTGCTGTCCACAAGGTAGAAGTCTGCGAGAAATTCGCCCTTATAATAGGAAACGGCCTCTCCCAAAGACGACTTGCACGCCGGGCAACTTAGCAGGTCCATATGTTCATGTTGTTGGACATTCACCAGCAATTTTTCGAACTCGGATACATCAGAAGAAACGGCCGCATCCGGGTTAAGGGTAATCATGTGCCGGTTTGTCAGCAGCAACGGCACCAACGAATCATCATCCCTATTACGAGAATCCACTTCCAGAATCGTCCCCCGCAAATTATAAAGAATCTGCCGTAAATTATGCCGCGCCGACCGCTCCGGCATGCCAGGCCATAACAGCTCCATGACGCTTTCCCGGCTGTGGCGTCCCAGCTCCACCGCCAGATAGACCAACAACGCCTGAACCTTACTCGTCCGAAAACCCGGTATAAGCTGGTCTCCCAATCGAGCCTC
This sequence comes from Promineifilaceae bacterium (SeqCode), assembly GCA_049281335.1. Lineage (GTDB taxonomy): Bacteria > Chloroflexota > Anaerolineae > Promineifilales > Promineifilaceae > JAKEFB01. Next base: position 1,977 of record JBAPRX010000033.1, on the reverse strand, counting down.
AAATTCACCCAGCATCTTTAGTGATAAAGAAGCCATCTTTCCCTCCGGCCAGTTTCAGCTTTATCAATATGGCTGTTGACGCCCAAGTGACAACAACTGCGATATATCTTAACACAAAGAGATGCCCCCTCCTGTTTTGTTGACGGTTTCTTGAAATTTGTTGACGGATTGACGACGACTCAGCCCGGTTTGTTGACCGGATACTGACGATTTGTTGTCGGCCGTTTGAGACACTGCCTTCGTCGAATCGAAAAAGCCAGAGGCCAAAAGCCCCAGGCTAGCTATTTAAGGAGACGAACAGTGAAGGCAGCAATCATCATCGGGCTTATCATTTTGGCAGGTATCCTATCATTCACTTCAGATTGGCTTGTCGAGCAGAGCGAAGCAGTTGAAACAAACCGGCCGCTTCTGAGCTGCGCCAACCCTACTGTCATAAACGCCAACAGATGCCATGAAAGGGAGGAGCAAATCCTGAATACGACGGTACGCATCCTGATTGAAACCTGGTTAGTAGCCGATAACGAACAGGGATATATCATTGATCACTCGGCCGGTCATGCGACCGTCACGAACGGCCGATACCTTGTTACCCACAACCACTTTTCGATCGCGCTTTCCATTCGACAGCAAGCGGACGCAGGTCACGACACCGGCGCTATAACTAGCGGCGCTGATTACAGTGTCATTTTCCTGTATGACACCCAGGGTAATCTGCTCCACAAGTCGTCATTATCCGATTTCGAAATCGTCCGGGAAGAACAAGAGACGCTGATACTTGCCCACAAACAGGCTGATTTTTTCGACGAGTTGGGTATCGAATCGGCCGAATTCAAAGATTGGCGCTCTCTGCCGCTGGAAATAGGGATGGAAGTCGGCCAAGTTGATTGGGACGGCCGAACCACTCGGGTTGATTGGGCCACAGTCCAGGATATTCGCCTGCACAACGAGACGCCCGTCCTCATCATTGATGATGGCACCCGCCCCGGCGCTTCTGGAGGCGGCATATTTTGGAATGGTTATTATTTGGCTAACAACTGGCACATCGAAGAGAAAATTGACGGCTTTGGGGATGTCATAGAAACAATCACAGTAGGCGCCCTGAATAAAGACCCGATAGCCCAATGAGGTATGAAAAATGGGAACAGCAGCGATTCAAGGTGATCTTTGGGGTCAGGCTCCTCAGGATTGGGTTACACTTCAAGAGCCGATGCATCGGCCGTTGTGGGAAGCGATGCTGGATGCAGCGCTAATCAGGTTAGGAAAGCGAATTCTGGATGCCGGGTGCGGAGGCGGTGGAGCCAGTGTGCTGGCCGCAGAACGGGGAGCGCTGGTTAGTGGCCTTGATGCGGCCGAAGGGATGGTCCAGATTGCCCTTACTCGTATCCCCGATGGCGACTTTCGAGTGGGTGATATAGAAAATCTGCCCTATGAAGACAACGTCTTTGATGCCGTGTTTGCGGCCAACGCCATTCAGTACTCGGCCGATCCAGTGGCAACGCTGCGCGAATTCGGCCGAGTCTGCCGGCCAGGCGGACGGATAGTCGTCGGGTTGTTCGGACCGCCGGAAAATGTCGCCTTTGGCACTGTCTTTACGGCCATGCAGAATATCCTGCCAGATCCGCCTCTCAGCGCCGGACCGTTTGAGCTTTCCCTGCCCGGTAAGTTGGAGTCACTCCTTTCAGAAGCAGGATTGAATATGGTCCAGAGCGACGAAGTGGATTGTCCCTTCTATTACCCTGATTTTGAGACGTTGTGGCAAGCTCAAAAATCAGCCGGGCCAATCCAAAGCGTGCTGCGCATCGCCGGACAGAAGAAGTTAGAGTGGGCGATAAGAGAAGCCATCGAACAATACCGCCTTGATGCTGGCACGTTCCACATTCAGCCTAATGTATTTAAGTATGCGGTTGTTGGTTAAGGTATGTTTGGGCAAAAATACCAGTCCTAACTTTCCTCAGTGCTGAGAATGCTATCCTGCGT
>JBAPRX010000032.1:0-6276 GCA_049281335.1 Promineifilaceae bacterium (SeqCode) | reverse complement strand
ATTCAGGACCGGGGGCGTGGGGTGTTGATTGGCACGACTTCTTATGGGAAGGGGACGGTTCAGACGTGGTGGTCGCTGTCGAATCATGGTGGTTTGCGGGTGACGACTGCCCGCTGGCTGACGCCTGATGGAAGCTGGGTGAATGGAGTGGGGTTGGACCCGGATTATTATGTTGCGCTGCCGGATGTGGAAAATGCGGTGGAGATTACGGATACGCAGTTGCAGGCGGGGATTGATTTTTTGGAGGGGAAGTCGGTTATTGAGTCGGAGAGGGTGGATGTGGGGGAGCAGTGATTGGTGATTGGTGATTGGTGATTGGTGATCGGAGCGATTTTGGTGTCACCGGTTGAAACCGGCGTCTGAGATACAAAACCAGATGATGTTGATAAAAAGTTAAATCGGTAATGTGCCTATCCGCCGGGGGATGCAATCCGCCCGGCTAGATAGATTCGCCCGGTGAACCGGGCTGATAAAATCGATTACCGATTTATTTTGTGAACTCCGACGACCGGATTGACATAATGCAAGGGTTGACGTGGATTTCTTGAGGGTCGGGTATGGTGGATGGTTTTTGGACTCGGGCGTAAACCTCTTATATAGCGTGTAGTTTGTGCCACGATTCAAGCTGTTTCAACCTCAACTGCCAGGCGTAGACCCATGCTCCGAAGCAGTGCATTCAAGCTGGCAAGCTGGGGATTTCCCGTTGACGATAGCATCCTATACAGATTTTCCCGATTAAGAAGTGTTTCCTGCGCTACCTGAGAGAAGCCACGCGCTTCGGCGATGTCACGTAGCGCAAGGAGAAATATTTCCTGGTCGTTTTCCTCAAGAGCCGCGTTGAGGTAAGCGGCTGCCTCTTCAGGGTTTGTTAAGGATATGTTCAATCCTTCTTCATACTTTGCCACAATTTGATTCATTTAATCCTCCGAATCTTTGCACGAGCCTGCCGATCTCTTAACCCTTCTAACCACTCACGAAAAGGATTGCGGCCGAAATCGGTCAGGTACTCAAATAATTCGACTGGAGTATCGCTCATGGTGGGATTGTAGCATAAAAGCTACAAAAGGTAAATTCATCCTGTCACCGGTTGAAACCGGCGCCTGAGATATGAAACCTGATGAATCAGGTTGGCATAATGTAAATTGAGTGGTTGGTTGTGGAGTCGGGAGTGTGTGTTTAGACCTGATACGGCCGTCTTCACTCAATGGTTGTCCCTTCGTCCAAACCGAGACGCCCCCTAATAGCAGAATCAGTTACCGGGTAAACAGCTTCTGCTGGCGTTAATAAGTTAGCGTAACGGCCGTTATTTGCGTTGCTTCGCTGCTCCGCTACAAAATCACTAACATCTTCAATCGAAACGATACCATCTCCTTTGAACCCTTCTAAGGCGGCTCCACGTAAGCCTAACTGGATAGCACGTCTTTCCTCTTTCTTGCCAGACGGATCATGATCCGGATCCCATTGCAGTCTGACATCTGAGCGAGTGACAGCTTGCTGCCAGTCATCGCGCAACGGGTAAAGGCTGGCATCCCACGTTGAAGGGACTGCCTCATTGAGAATGACATCGAAATAACTTCGCTTGAGACGGATAGCTAAGGTAATTTCTTGATCGGGTTTTACCCCCCAACCTGAACGGTACATCATCCATAAGAAATTGGGTTTAATCCAACTCATCCGAGAATAGCTGAAATCGCCGCCAAAGAAGCCATTATCAACGGCAAAGTGTCCAATAGAAGGCTTGTAAGCCTGATAAACTACGATGGAATCTTGGTCGAATTGAGCAAGAATATGACGTCCAGATTTAGGCCACAATTGAACTTGTTCTTGATACGACTTTAATTTCAGATTCAGGTCTCTTTCCCTTCTTTCGCCCTAGCCGCCTGACGCCAGTTTCAGGTGTTTATTTCATGACGTAGATTATTCCAAATCCAGGTACATATTCACCCAAACTTTTTCTTTGGAAACAGGTTTCCCTCCCATTCGCATAACCGCATGAGCTATTTGTTCTTCTGTTATTTCTGGAATATCTGATAAATCGATTTCCTCGTCTTTAGCAGTGTGCAAAAACTCTTTATCAGTTTCCGAATGTTTTGAAAAAGATGATTTCTTCATGTTTAGTTGCCTGATTGTATATCAAGGATGACTCTTGTCCCCTTCTTTCACCTTCGCTGCCTGTCGCAGAATTGACTCCGCGCCCTGGCGGGCGTGAATGCCTTCGGTGCCGAGCATGGCGGCCAGTTCCTGGACTCGGCCGTGTGTGTCCAGTCCTGTTACGGCCGTTGTTGTTCGGCCGTTGACAACTTGTTTGCTAACGCTGAAATGGCTGTCGCCGTAGCCTGCCAGTTGGGGCAGATGGGTGACGACGATGACTTGATGGGCTGTTGGGTGGGTTAAGGCCCACAATTTTCGGCCGACAACGTCCCCAATTCGGCCGCCGATGCCCTGGTCTATTTCATCAAATATGAGGGTTGGCGTTTCGTCTACCTGGGCCAGGGCGGTTTTGAGGGCCAGCATGAGGCGGGCGGTTTCACCACCGCTGGCAACCTTGGCCATTGGCTTCAAGTCTTCGCCGGGATTGGCGGAGACGAGAAATTCTCCCTGGTCGATGCCGCTTTCGTCGAAGGCGACTCGCATGTCGCCAGCGTAGGCTCCGTGTTCGTCCTCTTTACGGCGGAAGCCGACCTTGAACTGGGCTGATTCCATCTTCAAGTCGGCCAGTTCTTTCACGATGGCAGATGCCAGTTTATCGGCCGCTTTTTGGCGTTTTTCGGAGAGGGCTTCACCCATACGGCCGATCTGGTGCAGGAGCTTATCTTCCTGGGCAGACAGCTCTTCGATACGTTCTTCGCTGTGGGTGATTTTGTCCAATTCGGCCGCAGCCTGATCCCGGCTGGCAAGGATGGCGGGAATATCGTCGCCGTATTTTCGTTTGAGCCGGTTGATTAATTCCAGCCGCTCTTCTACGAAGTTCAGCCGGTCGGTATTAAATTCCAATTGATCCTGATAGTCCTGTAACTCTCCTGATAGATCATTCAACTGGTAGCTTAACCCTTGCAACCTTTCCAAAATCTCGGATTGGGTTGGATCCACCTTTGCCAGGTGCATTAAGGACCGCTCGACCTCGCCCAGCAAATCATTAACTGATGGGGTGTCGTCATCCACACCTGAAAGCTGGCGTAGGGCGTCCGCTGTATATTGGGTGATCTGCTCCATATTTGCCAGGCGGGTACGCTCTTCCCGAAGCTCTTCTTCTTCCCCTACCCTTAGATTGGCGGCATCAATGTCTTCGACCTGAAACTCCAGCAAGCCGATTTGTTGGGCTATGAGACGGGCATCGCGGCGCAGGGTTTGCAGGTCGCGCTGGACGCGCCGGAGTTCGCGGACAACGGCCGAGAGTTCTGATCGTTCTTTGACCAACCCGGCGTAAGAGTCGAGGAGGGGAAGGTGAGAACGGGGATTGAGCAGGGAAAGATGCTCGCCCTGGCCGTGAATGTCAACCAGTCGTTCGCCCATGTCTCGGAGGATGGTCAGGTTCACGGATCGGCCGTTGATGCGACAGATGTTTCGGCCGTTTAGCCGCAGTTCGCGGGCCAGCAGGAGGATTTCTTCCTCTCCCGGCTCTGGTTCCAGCCCTTCGGCTTCAATCAAGGGGTGAAGGGCAGCCTGCATGTCCGCGTTCAGCTTAAAAGTCGCTTCAACATTGGCTTCTTCACAGCCGCTGCGGATAACGGTGGTATCTGCCCGCTCCCCCAACACCAGGGCCATTGCGTCTAAAATGATAGATTTACCGGCCCCTGTCTCGCCGGTTAAAACATTAAAGCCATCCAGAAACTGAATCCGTAAATCTTCGATGATGGCAAAATTGCGAATGTATAGTTCAGCCAGCATATTACACAATTTTACTATTTCATTTGATAAAAAGCAGCACTTGTGGCGATGACAATGTATAGTCCGAGAAAGATCAACCTGAATGCCCCACCGAATCCACCTGACATGAAACCAAGCAGGGCGGGGAGGGCAGGAAGGAGGCCGCCAAAGATAACGGCCGAAGCGACCAGATATGGCATCAACCGTCCGCGCCGTCGTCCAACGACCCGGTGGACAATTTGAGCAACAATACTTCCGATAAAGGCAGCATAAAAAATAACCAAAATGCCGAGGATGCCGCCGCTGAAAAAACTGGCAAAATATCCGGCAACGATGCCCAGTGGGTAGCCGACAATAACGGCAACGATATAGTCTAATGGGGTCGCTGTATAGAAGACATCTTCATGCTCTCGGATGCAGGTTTTACAGCGATAGCCAACCGGGGTTGGCCGAACGCATTTGGCGCAAACGGGACGGCCGCATTTGTTGCAGCGCAGGTGGGTCAGGCGGTTGGGGTGATTGACGCAGTACAGCGCCTCTTCCTTGACTACTGCCCCTTCGAAATGGCCTTCCAATCCTTGTTCGGCCGCTTCCAGGGTTTGGGCAGAAAGGTCCGGCTCCACCTCGGCCGTTTGGGCTACGACTTGAACTGGTTCATCGTCGGCCGCTTTCAGCTCCGGCCAATCTGGTTCCGGTTGGGCAACTGGCTCTTTGACCGGTTCTGGTTCTGGCTCCGGTTCCGGTTCTGGCTCCGGGTTTAAAGCCTCGGCCACCGATTGTCCATTCCGAACGGCCGTCAGGCCAATCTTTGCGTCAGCACTGCTGGGGTCCAGTTTTAAGGCCCGTTCCAGAGCCGCTTCCTGTTCGGCCGGGTCTCGGATGACCATTGCCAGACCAACCCAGGCCGGAGCGGTGTCTGGCGCTTCTTCGATGATTTGCCGGTATAAATTTTCGGCCGCCGACCGTTTGCCGGAGGCGGTGACTCTGTCTGCCTGCCGCAGCATGGAACGAACGCGGGGGCTGGAAATTTTCATAACAATCTCTACCTAAATATGGCCGGGAGGAAAAAGGGTGTTTGGTGATTGGTAATTAGTGATTGGTGATTGGTTGTTGGGATCATTGGGCGCCAATCCCTGCCAATTCCTATTTACTAATTACTTTATCCTTTTCCGGCGGTTAAAATTTTCCTTCTATTGTATCGTCTTTACCGACCAATAGTTTAATTTTTCCATAAGACGTCGGTAAAAATAGCCCGGACTGTCTAAGCGGATGAAACTACTATCGTGGGCATACCGGGTTATCGTTACCTCGTCCCCACCCTGGAGCGTGATTGCATCCTGTCCGTCGGCCGTTACCATTGCCTCGTGGTCAGCTATTAGACGAACCATGATAACGGCTTTTTCGTGTAAAACCAATGCTCGTTCAAAACTTAAATGGGGGGCGACAGGTAAAACCAGGAAATTTTTTAGCTGTGGGGGTAAAACAGGCCCTCCGGCAGCCAGGGAGTAGGCCGTTGACCCGGTTGGCGTGGCGGCAATCAAGGCATCGGCCATGTAGGTCGTCACCGGATCGCCATCTACGAAGAGATGAAGCGGCACCAGGCGAAGTTGTTCGCCCCGGCCGACAACGACATCATTCAGGGCAACGAGCGAACCGATATGTTCCCCCTTCCGCATGACTTCGGCGCGAAGCATCAGCCGCTTTTCCAGCCAGTGCTTATTTCTGATTACCTGGCCGAGCTTTTCCTGCCAATTGGTTGGCGTCGCTTCGCTTAAGAAGCCGACACGCCCCATGTTGACGCCTAAAATCGGCAGGTCAAATGGGGCTGTCAGCCGGGCTGCTTTTAATGTTGTGCCATCCCCGCCCAGAACAACCATTAAGGAGAACTGTTCCAGACTCTCCTGAAAGTTATCAATCGAATCGGTTGAAACCAGACATGATTCTATTCCCTGATCAGTCAGCCATGCTTCGATCTCTTTTGCCAGTTGTTCGCCCAGCGGAACGGCCGAGTTGGATAAGACAATAATACGCATAAACCGTATTGTATAGGCTGGCCGGGGGAGAAGCCAACAAGCAGCCAGGGCAATCTAATCTCTGTCATGAACACCGGCTGAGAGGCAGATGGAACGGCTAATGACATCGGCCGTTTCCGAACGATTGATACGATGCCCCGCCCAAATGATTAAACCGAGAAAAAGGGCCGCCACGAATAGAATTAGTAAGATGAACATTTTGAATCTCCGAAAAATAAATCTCACGCAAAGGCGCAAAGGAAAAATGATGAGCGTGAGATTGGTTCAATCTTTAGAGATTGAACCAATCTGCAAGTCAAAGTGCCTGGCACTTACCTAAATCGTTATTTCAGTACGATTGGGATGTATGTCCAGTTGGTTGGAACAGGGGGGGTGG
>JBAPRX010000031.1:0-2925 GCA_049281335.1 Promineifilaceae bacterium (SeqCode) | reverse complement strand
CTCACCGCTACAGATAGGGTACGTGGTACCTTTCTTGAATTTACCCGGCTGGTGGCCGAAACTTGCTTCCAGGCTCAGGAAATCCGGTTCTTTGACTAAAAAGATGCCGCAGGCCTCGGCTCGCAGGATTTCGGTCGCTTTTTGGGCAATGAGGTTCAATAGATTATCGAGGGTGACGTTTCCTAGTTGGGCTATGATCTCATTGCTGGCGCTTGAGAGCCGCTCCAACCGGCGAAATTTTGCGAGGTCCTTGTCGATAAGCTCGGCGTTGATCAGGGTGACGGTTGCATGGTCGGCGAAAAGGCGCAGCAGCCGCCCCTCTTCTGGTGTAAATTGGCGGCCCGGCGCATCCTCAACGTAGAGGACGCGGGTAACCTGATCCTGCCACTTCAAAGGCACTTCTATGACAGCGTCAAAGGATATCTGGTCATCGTAGCCTGGGGCTTTGCCATCCCAGTCTTTGTAGTTATCTATAATCATGAACGGTTCGTCGCTCTTCACCAACCGGCCGGCCATTCCCTCGCCGGCCTTTAGCTTCTTGCCCAGGAGCGTTTCCGGTCCTTGATAGGTCGCGATGAGGGTCAATTCGCCCCGACCAGGGTCGTATTCATAAAGACCTCCCTGTCTGGCCGATAAGAGTTCGACAGCCTTTTGAATGATTGTTTTTAGAAGGAAATCCCGGTCTAAGGGGGATGTAATGGCCAACGTCGCCCGGCCGAGTGTCTCGAACTGCCTAGCGCGTTGTTTTGTTTCGGTAAAAAGCCGGGCGTTTTCCACGGCCACAGCCACATAGGCGGCAAACATCTGGCATAACTCAATCTCCTCAGCCGTGAAGTCACGGGAACGGCCAATGGCGTCCAGACTGAAAGACCCCAGCATCTGTCCTTTTCCCATAACCGGGACAATAAGGATGGAGCGGATATCAAAGTGATGAAATATGTCGATAAGCGATCCCAATCCTTGGTGGACGTTTACATCAGGTATAACAACCGGCGCCCTCGTGGCTATTAACTGTTCTTCAGCCGGAGTACCTATGAGGGGAATTTGGACTCCCTTCGTTCCCAGGTCTGGATACTCGGCTTCCACCCGTCCACCGTCCAAATCTGACCCAAACAGGACCAGGCCACTATGGTCCACATCAAAAAGCTCAAAAGCCGCCTTACAAGTCAGGCTGAGAATCTTGCTCAATTCCATTTCGGAATTGAGCGTCATCGCTACTTGTTGGATGGCTTGCAATTTTCGTGCCCACCACTCCGCATCTTTTCTCGCAATTTGTTCTTCCTTATAGAGGCGAGCATTCTCTACCGCGGCGGCGGCGTGGGCGGCAAAGATAGATAATGGTTCGACTTCTTCTTCGAGAATCGGCCGGTGGCTAAATTTATTGTCGGCCGCGAGCATACCGATAATCTTATCGTGCAAAAGCAGCGGCACCCCAACCCATTCGTCTACCCCTTCTTTGGCCAATGCCTCTTCATAGGGCCAGGGTTGGCTGTTTTCGCGATTAAAGATACGAGGGCAGACACCTTCGAAAATTTCTTGAATATAAACATCTGACTCTACCGGCAATTGGAGTCCTGTGAAGTCTTGACCCATATTGATATGGGCTTTGGCGGACAGCATTTTCCCGTCTTCTGAGAGGAGATACAGTCGCACGCGATCCAAACCGATACTTTGAACTCCGGCCAGAATCGTCTTAAGCACATCCGGCAAGCTCCAACCACTCAACATTGCAGTGCTCGTTACCAGTAACTGTTCATGAAGCTGCGCTTTACGACTTATCTGTTGGAGGTGGTTGTTTTTGTTCATACTGCTCCTTAAGCAACTTTCCATAGGCCCGAAAGTGTGTGTTTGAGATTGGGTAAGTGAGTTAAGAGCCTAGTGTTGCAATCCGAAATATTCCTGATACCCACTCCAATCATCATGGCCTGGTTAGTTACTCCCCATTTTATACCATTTTACGCCTGATCCTAAGCTGTCAATTTACTGACAGTTTCCTGTGTTTTTAACCCAATTACCTGCGCGTTGCTCAGAATTTTTTTCTTTACGGCCCAGGGTGGGACCTATTAATTCGTTCTTGTTGACGTCGAAATAGGACAAAATCTCTTAGTTCATTTGGAGTCATTAAAACTCGAATACATGTGGCAGGACTATTTTTTAAACCTAGACGCTGATGCTCCAGGTGGCTTTTCGGGATGTATAGTTTCGCGACGCCAACACAGACAGTTAGAATGGCGACCAAAGATACTAATCCGACCGGTAGAAATTTTGAAGAGTCCAGAATACCGGGTGGGTCACCATCAGGTGTGGTTGTCTCCATTAGGTCATCTTGTCCATGAGTGATGCTTGCCTGTAGGTTTACACTCCCTCTTGGCGATGTTGCGGTCTCACAGCCTTGTACCGTGGAAGCTGGCATTGCCCGAACCTGTTCCTGTAACTGTATTACTTGCCAGTGTAAGGTGTCATTCGCGGCCAGTAATTGGATTCTGGCCGCGTCTGCGGATTGATAGGCATGTTGCAGTTCCTCTTGCTCGGCTTGAATTGTCGATAACTTTCCTTCCAAGGTTTGATTTTCACTCCGGGCAAGTTCCAACTGGGTTTTCAGGTTTGCGTTTTCTGAAACAAGGAAGCCTAACCCAATAAGGGATAAAAAAAGAGTTAGAAAAATCGCAGTAATTGTTGACCCTATTCTCATATCTCCGGTCTCCTTTGTAACTACTGTTATCGATGAATGGAGTGCGGTAGTTACGTTTGTTCATTTGAAAGAAATCACCATTGCCTATAATGGTTGGGATTTCCCGGACTGATCAATCCAACTACTATTTATTTTATTGATAAGACGACAAAATGCGCTGGCGACTGACTGACAACTAACTTACGGAATTGCACTTTCAACTGGGGAAAAGGGGGCTTGTGAGGGAATTTACC
>JBAPRX010000030.1:0-11036 GCA_049281335.1 Promineifilaceae bacterium (SeqCode) | reverse complement strand
ACGTTTAGTCGGTGTGCTTTAGCATATTTCTTATCTCAGTATGGGGAATTTATTCCCAGGCATAATCAATACTCAATCATCTTACTTCTGTCAGACGTAATATTAAAAACGCGGACGATAATCCAGGCCAGGGTTAATGTCGGGATCACTTGTGTACCGGGAATAATCGCTTCAATCGTGGCGATATTCCGCAATGCTTTCAACCCCATTCTATCTAAAATGAGCCAGGTGGCGGGGGCTGCCAAAACATCGAGCGTCAAGTCCAGCAAATCAATCCCGATAACGACGAGCAAGGGGGTGACATGGAGTGTGTCGGCAAAACCAGCGTCGGAGGGAATGTCCAGATGGCGCATGACCCAAATGGCATAGGCCAGCAGAAGGGCGAAGATCACGACTCCACACGCGAATAGGGCTGCTAAAACCAGGCCGATATTTCTCAGATCATCCGCTGTTAAATCCACAATCTAACTCCTAATAGGCTAATACCTGCCAGACAAAGAGAATCAAGATCAGGACGCCGCCCCCAAATTGAACGGCCGTTGCCACCCCCCATCCGGCGACGCCGCCCAGACTGGCCCGAATCGCCAGATTCCAATCATGGTATTTGTGGTACTGGCCGAGCAGCAGCCCTACCGCATAGCCCAGGACGCTGCCGATCAGGTTGCCAAAGATGGGAATGGGGATGGCCGTACCGAGGATGAGGCCGATGATGCTGCCAACGAAACCCAGGAACATTGCCCGACGGGAAGCGCCGCCTGTTTTGGCCCCTAAAGCTGAGAGCCAGATGTCGGCCGTTCCCGCCACCAGTGCGATCACCGTCAGGACAACAAACGTTACCCAGTCAATGGCCTGGAACTGTTCCTGCAAGGCATATCCCAGAACCGTCAACCAGATCAGTAACAAGCCCGGCAAAACGGGAATAATCGTGCCGATAACGCCCACGATCATCAGGGCGACGGCAATACCAAAGGCAAGGGCTTCTACAAGGACGGACATAGGGTAGCTAATGGTTGATTGGGTTGATTAGGTAATTGGCCGCAACTGAGTCGCTCTCGTTACCCAATTACTCAATTACAAATTACCGCTCTTTACAGCATCCGATAAGCAGTCAGGAAACGTTGGAACAGATTTGTCAAATACGGCCGAATCCCCGCCATTAATTCAAAACCCGCCTCGACCAGTTGTTCATCACACATCTGGTTGAATTTCTGCCAATCTTGAAGATTGTCAGGAACTATCTGAAACCAGGTTGCGAAACGAGGCAGCCAGGTGGTCAATACATAAAGACAACGGGCCGCCGGGACAGCCTGACGGGCAGCAGTGGCATTAAACGAAGAGCCAATCTTCCCGCCCATATTTAAGAGGTAGCTGTCAATCATTGTTTCTTCTAACACCGGCCAGCAGCTTCGGCTCCGCCACCCATTCTCATCCGACAGCAGGTCGAATTCTTCAATAAAATGCACCAGATCAAAGATACCCGGCCCTACATTTAGATGCTCCCAGTTAATCAAGTGGTGGTCGTCAAACAGATTTAGCCGCCAGTTACTTGGAGACAATTTTCCATGCAGTAAGGTGGTCGGTAACAGTTGGAGCGGCTGCAGCATTGGAACCGGATCATCCAGCAAATCGGCCGCTGCCAGGATATGTTGGTCGTCAAAGATATTCGGCCAGCCCCCCAACATCTGTAACTTCTCCAGCCCGATTGCGGCCTTTTCCAGCAGTGGCGTTAATTGTCCTGCTGTCTGAACTGCGTGGGAAGATAGCAGGCTACGGCCGTCTTCGTTTGGAAACGGCAGGTAATCCGGGCGGTTCATTTTGAAAATCGAGGCGTGATCGAGATTATTCGCAATCGGCCGTCCTGTTTTGCGCCGTCGTTTGGGCAGGAGGTGAGGACAGTCAAAATCGGATAAATGTTCTTCTTGATCCCAGAATGTTGCGTGCAGATCGCAAATATCATCTATAATGGCTTCAACATCTCCGGCTGTCCAATAACCGGGCGGCCAATCGTTGTAAACTTCGCTGAGAACGACCCAGCTATTTTCGCCGTTCAGGTGGCTGAACCAACATTTTGGTACCATTACGGAAAGATATGGCGCAATAGTCTGGTAAAATCGGATTTCAGATTCGTTGGTTTTTTTGCCAATCAGGAGAATAGGCTCATTATATCCAGCTAACGTTAACTGGTATCGGGTTAGATTATTGGCAGACTTTTCACAGTAAACGGCCGTTACAGTAGTTCCCTGGCAGTCCTGGTCTTGCTCCAACAAGAGCGTCCAGGCGGCCGGATCGAGATTCTGTAATTGAGAAATGCGTTCCATCGGGTACATTGTAAAGCGGAAAGCGGAAAACGTAAAGAAGATAATCATGTTGTTAATTTTGACTCACGAAAACGCGGACTTTGACGCTATCTCGTCTATGGTTGCCGCCACCAGACTATACCCCGAAGGACGGGCGCTCCTCCCCAGACGCATTAACCGCAATGTGAGACAGTTCCTAACGCTCTATTGGGATGCCAGTTATTTTATCCGGTTTGAAGATTGGCGTCGCAGACGGGTAGACCGCGTTATTTTGGTAGATACGATGTCCCTGTCTGGTGTGCGGGGCGTAAAGCCGGGAAAAACGGCCGTTCAGGTCATTGACCACCATGAGTTGTTAGAAGAGCAGAAGGAGAGCTGGCAGTACCGTATTGAATCTGTTGGCGCAGCGACGACCATCCTGGTGGAGGAGATACAAAAAGCAGGACTCCTCTTAACTATTAATGAGGCCACCCTGTTTTTGTTAGGTATCTACGAGGACACCGGGATGTTAAGTTACGATACAACCACGTCCCGCGATATTCGGGCTGCGGCCTGGCTTTTGGAGCAGGGAGCAGACCTCTCTATTGTGCGCCGTTTCCAGAATATTCCTCTCTCCGACGCCCAACAGGTGCTCTATCGGCGGCTGCGGGAGGCCGTCGAATGGCACCCTACGATGGGACAGAATATTGCTCTTTCGGCCGTTGAAGCGCCGGGAAATTTTGAGGATGAGATTTCAGCCATTGCCCACCATATGCGGGATGAGCTGGCCTGCGATGGCCTTGTATTGCTGGTGAAGATGCGACCCAATTACATTCAACTCGTTGTCCGTAGTACGAACGATTACGTTGATGTGGGTGCGCTGGCCCGCCACTTTGAGGGTGGGGGACATGAAAGAGCCGCCGCTGCTACTATCCTTGACCGGGAACTAGAGGATGTGCGCGGAGAGGTTTTGTCGCGCCTGACGGACTATGTTCGGCCAATGGCAACGGTTGCCCAAATCATGTCTTATGGTGTACGGACAATCCCTGGCACAATGACTGTGGAAGAAGCGTCCGTTCAGATGCAGCGTTCCGGTCATGAGGGCTATCCTGTTGTTGATCCGGAAAGCGGCCGTCTGGTTGGCCTGCTTACCCGGCGGGCTGTAGACCGGGCCGTCAACCACCAGTTACAGGATTTGCCGGTCAGCCAGGTTATGCGGGCCGGGCTGGTGACGGTTCGGCCGTCTGATTCGGTCAAGCGCGTTCAGCGATTAATGATTGAAGAAGGCTGGGGGCAGGTTCCTGTTTTAGATGATAGCGACCAGGGCAAAAATGGCGGCGGAGCTGAAAACGGCCGTCTCATTGGTATTGTCACCCGGACAGACATCATCAACATGCTCAATGAGAGCGGCCAATCAGAGGAGGAGAGCAATGTCCGCCAGTTGATGGCAAATTCGCTGCCGCCTGCGGTTTGGAGCCTGGTCAAATCAACCTCTACGGTTGCGGCCGATTCCGAGATGCCCCTCTACTTTGTGGGTGGCATTGTCCGTGACTTACTGCTCGATAAACAGCCAACGGATATTGATATGGTTGTCGAAGGGGACGCCATTCGGTTGGCCCGCCGCCTGCGGCGCAAGTTTGGCGGTGAAACGCACAGCCACGCTCAATTTGGCACGGCCAAATGGCTCCTGACTCCCGAAACATGGCAGAAAGTTGCCCCGGATACCTTGTTGGACGACGTGCCGGATGCCATTGATTTTGTCACTGCCAGAACGGAGTTTTACACCCAGCCTTCGGCTCTGCCGGAAGTGGAGCGGGGGTCTATTAAGCTCGACCTCCACCGGCGGGACTTCACCATTAATACCCTGGCTGTCCGGCTGGACGGGGCGCATCTGGGCAAGCTGCTTGACTTTTATGGCGGACGGCGCGATCTGGAGCAGGGTATTATTCGCGTTTTGCATAGTCTGAGCTTTGTGGACGATCCCACCCGTATTTTGCGGGCTGTGCGGTTGGAGCAGCGGCTGCACTTTATGATTGAACCGCGAACGGCCGAACTGATTACCTCTGCCTTACCGATGCTGGACCGGGTGACGGGGGAACGGATTCGCCATGAAATCGAACTGGCTCTGGAAGAAGCTCAACCTGTTCCGGTGATGGAACGGCTGGCCGAGTTGGGCGTCATGGCCCAGATTCACCCCGGCCTCATGTGGCAGGAACAGGTCGCCCAGCAGTTTCACCGGCTGCAAAACGAAGACCGGATTGAGGCCTTAAAGAACCAACCCCTTACTTTCTATTATTTCGCCTTGTGGCTGCTGCCCCTGCCCGGAAAGGTTCAGGAAGAGGTGATGGATCGGCTGCGTGTCCGAAAGGCGACCCAGGAAGATGTGCGGGGGCTGGTTGATCTGCTGCACGGGCTGGCCGCTTTGGCAACCAATGCCCGGCCAAGCGAGATCTATCAACTTCTCCAACCTTACCGGGAACGGGTGCTGCTGACAGCCTTAATTGCAGTTGGGCCGGATTCTGTGCCTGGGAAACAGATTGGTGAGTACCTTGAAAAGTGGCAGCACATTCGGCTCTCTCTGGATGGCAACGATTTGCTGGCGATGGGTGTTCCACGAGGGCCGGAGATCGGCCGTTTGCTGGCCGAATTGTTGGCAGCCCGCCTGGACGGTGAAATTTCGGCCGATGACGAACAGGCTTTTGTAAAAAAGCTCCTGTCTACTTAATACGGCGTACTGGCGACTGACGACTGATTAAAAATTCGAAACTGACCCTTTCTCGTCCGTATTGCCTTCCCATTCCCCTGTTACTAGATAGCCAACCGCCTCGTCATTGTTGCCATCCATCAAAATACTCAGGCGACGGCCGTCTGCCACTTTGGAAATATCAATCACCCGCAGATAATCGGCAAGATTGGCGTCTTTGGGCAGCAGTTCGGCCAGCGAGTTCTCTGATTCTCGGAAAAACCTCCAGTTAAAAACGCTCTTTGGGTCTTGCAAATGAAGGGGGAGAGCGTGAATACCGGTCTCAACCAAATCCTGATAAAAATGAGTCCCGTAGGACAGTTCTGGTGCGCCATCTTCCGAAGCAACGGCAATCTCTATCAAGACCCTGGTATTGTAAATATCAGCATAGGTCACTCTTACTCCCAATTCGATGTTGGCGCTTCCCCATCGTCCCGGTCCCATCATAATAAAGGAAGTATCCTCCAGCTTTTTGTTCAAGCGGCTGATGGCGCGTCCTAACTCCAGCTTGATCGTTTGGTCCGGTATCTGGCGGTACATTTCCGGGTCAACGAAGATAACATATTGAATTCCCTCGGCACGGCCGTTGGGGATAAGTTCGTAAGAAGTGAAAAGGATATCTTCTTGGGGGATGTCTGGTGGAATCTTGACCTTGTCCGATTCATCTCGCTGGCTCAATGGGCGGCATTGCAGCACGTATAGGTGGTAATCGGGATAAGGGTAGTCATCCTGTACCTCTACTGTGAATTCAACATCTACAGGACGGCCGTATGTCTTCTCCAGCCGGGCCAGGGTCGTTCGCATCAGCCGGACAAATTTTCGATCCCGCGTCAGATAATCAAAGGTGAGGAGCAGGTCGCTGGTGTCTTCCGAAGTCAACATGGCAGGCATATCATCAATATAATCCCCCTTATCGACCGAGGCGATATAACGCAGGTTGGGATATTGATGTTGTAGCAGTTCCTCCAAAACCTGACCGACTGGCAGTGATTTGAAGTCGTTGTCCCTCAGGTCAACCAGATCAACGAAACGCTGGGTATATTGACGGATTGCTTTGGCTGTCTTTTCTGGCCGTATTTCAGGGTGGCTCAGGGCGACGAGGCGGGGATAGTCGTTGCTGATCCGGTCTACGGCTCTGGTTCCCATGCCCCAGACCATCCTCAAAAAGCCTTCCTCGCGCCGGATTTTAGGGTTCCATCGGAAGCTGTTGTGGCTAAAGCCGACCCCGGCAACCGTAGGCAGAAAATATCGGCCGTACTGCTGCCCGCGTAAGGTTTGCAGCAAGATAGCCATTCGCTCATCGTAATCAATCAGATTGTTTTTCTGGCGATAAAGAATGGCATCCGGGTTCAGCGAACTGGCATAAATACGCCGGATCGCGTCTTGCAGGGCCTGGAGGTTTTCCTCCGGCGTTCCCTGATTGGGCAGAAAGAAGCTCTGATACTTTCCTGCAAAGGAATAGCCAAAATTATCCTCTAACAGACTCGAAGAACGGACTATCAGGGGGACTTTTCCGATCTGTTCCAAAACATCTCTAAACTGGTCAACAACATGCTCTGGGAATTTCCCTTTCAGATGGGCCTCAACAACCTTGGGATAATCCTTCTGAATCTCTTCCAATGACCGGTATTTCTGATTCATCATATAATCAAGGTGATTTTCCAACCGGAATTCATAGATAACTTCGGTGGCGATGAAATAGGATTCGGGGATGTGAATATATTTGCTGAGGTCTGGCCCGCTCTCCGGGTCTTGCTGCTGAAGTGACTTCCAGGCCAGGAGCATCCCGGCAGCCTTGCCGCCAATCTTGCCTCGGCCGATTCGCCGCCTGTAAATTCGCATCAAGTCGGCAATATCAAAAATCTTGCGGGCAACCCCAATGTAGGGCAGTTGGTCGCTGATCATACCCTTGATCAGCACCGCTTTGATCTCTTCCAGATGGTGATTGATCTCTTTTCGCTGGGGCGGTGGCAATGCCTCATACTGCAAGCCCTGCTTAAACAACATTTCCCAGGGGGCCACTTCGGGATTAAAGGAAAGCGAAAGCTCGTGTGTGGGCGAAGGGGATGGCTGGTCGTTCAGAATCTCATGAACGATCTGGGTAAATAAATCAGGAGGGAGGTAATAGCCAAAATAAAAATCGGTCTGGTAATCACGAATGTGGGACTTACGCTCCTGCCACAAACTGGCAGGTTCCTTTCCGAAAGGATCGTAAACGCCTTCCCGAATTTGAGATTCGATTGCCTTCGCTTTAACCTCTTTCTCAAAATCGTCCCGGTTGATGACGCCCCGTCTGAAAAGCTCCTCCCGCATTCTGGCTCGAATGTTGCGGGCCAGAATAGGATATTGGGCCAGTTTAATATAAATATCTATGGTGGGGGTTTTGGATCGAAGTTCTTCGTTCATTCATTTTCCTTCCAGAGCCGATTCGCACCCAATTATAACAGAGTTACTTTCTTTTGCGTCTGGAAGGATTATCATACTTAAAGCCCAGGAGGCGGAGGCCATTTAGTGAAACGAGAACGGTGCTGCCTTCATGGCCGACAACGCTGAGAGGGAGGGCGAGATTAAAACCAAGAACGGCCGAAATCAGCATCGCAATCATCCCCAGGGCAAAGGCTAGATTTTGAACCAGGGTGTGGCGGGTTTTGCGACTGAGCGCCATGACGTAGGGGATCTTCGTCAGATCATCGGCCATCAGCACAATGTCGGCCGTTTCCAAAGCGACATCTGTTCCGGCGGCCCCCATTGCAATGCCAATGTCGGCCGTTGCCAGCGCCGGGGCGTCGTTGACGCCATCGCCAATCATCGCCACCGGGCCATACTGTTGGCCCAGCTCTTTGAGCAGGCGCATCTTGTCTTCGGGCATCAGTTCGGCGTAGTAGTCGTCCACACCGACTTCGGCGGCAATCGCTTTGGCGACCCGTTCGTTGTCGCCGGTCAACATGACCGTTCGTTCAATACCAATCTCTTTTAGCTCTTTCAATACCTGAACAGCTTCCGGGCGGAGGACATCGGCAATGCCTATAATGCCCAAGACGTGCGCTGCCGTGCCGTCTTCTGTCAAACGAGCGACAGTGACGGCCGTTTTGCCCTTATCCTGAAGCTGCCCGGCTGTCTCTTCGGCCTGTTTCAAGGCTGGCGTATTGTACCGGCGCAGAAAACGGCCGTTTCCGACGATATAGGTTTGCTCATTGACGGCAGCCAGAACGCCCATGCCGGTATGGGCGTGGAACGCCGTTGCTTCGGCCAACTCCAACTGACGGGATTCGGCCGCTTGGACAACGGCCTGGGCCAGAGGGTGTTCGGAACGTGCTTCAACGGCACCGGCCAGCGCCAGCAGGTCGTTTTCGGTTAGCTCCTGGTCAATCAGATGGATGTCTGTAACCTGGGGCTTGCCCGCCGTCAGAGTTCCGGTTTTGTCAAAAGCGATTACTTTGATTTCGGCCGCTCTTTCTACGTAAACGCCGCCCTTGAACAAGATGCCCTTCCGCGCCCCGTTGCCGATGGCCGACAGGACGGTAGCCGGGGTGCTGATAACCAGGGCGCAGGGGGAAGCGGCTACCATCAGGGTCATGGCCCGGTAAAAGGCGGGTTGGAATGCTTCGCGCAGGAACAGGGTCGGGACGAGGATAGCCAGGGTGGTCATAGCGATAACGCCAACCGCGTAATATTGTTCGGCCTGATCAATAAAGCGTTGGGTTTCGGCCTTTTCGCTTTGGGCCTCTTCAACCAGTTGAATCAACTTGGCGATTGCGGAGTCGCGGGCCAGCCGGGTGACTGTCACCTCCAGGCCGCCCTGTTGGTTGATGGTCCCGGCGAAAACGGTGTCGCCGACATTTTTTGTGACCGGCATTGATTCGCCGGTTAGCGAAGATTGATCGACGCTGCTTCGCCCTTCAATAATACGGCCGTCCAATGGGATGCGCTCGCCAGGGCGAACGATGATACGATCATCTACCCCGATTTCCTCAATGGGCAGGGTAACGGTTTGATCACCACGCCGGACCAATGCTTTTTCCGGCCGTAGCTTCATCAGGGAGCGAATGGCGTTGCGGGTACGATCCAGGGCAAAGTTTTGCAAAACGTTGGAGAGGGAGAAGAGGAAGAGCAACATGGCCCCTTCAAATGCTGCGCCAACCAGGGCTGCGCCGATCGCAGCCAGGATCATGAGTAGATCCACATCAATGGTCAACTTGCGAAGTGATTCCATCCCTGCTTTCAGGCCAAAGATGCCGCCCGTCAGGTAGGCGAGGATATAGGCGGGGGTTGAGACGGCCGTTGATGACAACCAGTGTTGGGCCACAAAGCCTGTGATCATGGCAAGCAAGGTGATAACGACAAAAATGGCTTCAGTACGATCCGTGAAGAGCCACTCCTGGAAACGGCGCAAAGTGGAGGGAATGACTTCCGGGACGCCGATTTCAGGTTTGGGAATCGGTTCGGCCCAACTTTGGGCATTAGAGGGCAGGACAGAGACGCCCAGCGACTCTACCTTGTTGAGCAGCGCTCCCGGTGTGAGAAGCTGATTATCGTAGTTGATGCTCAAAACGCCGCCCCGATAACTAGCCCGCGCCCGACGGACGCCTTCCAGACCGGCGACCTGTTTTTCCAGGGCCAGGGCGCAGGACTCGCAGGCCCGCCCTCCTTGACGGCCGAGCAGCATGGTGCAGGTGTTCCAGCGTTTGTCGAGAGTGGGTGTTACCCGCTTGGCAATATGGAGAACATCCCCTTCCGAAAGCTGGGTGGGGTCATAGGTCAGCCGCATCTGTTTCTCGGCAGGGTTCAGGTCAATATTGAGGATGCCTGGCTGGGGAGAGATGGCTTCATCTATGACTTCCAGGCAGGTGGTATCATCCTTATCAAGTTGGTCAACCTCAGATTCTTTGACGAATTGTTCTTCACTCATTGTTGTTTCCTTTTGCCCGAACTATTCCAGTTTCGGAACTACTGTTCAAGTGTTGAATGACACCTGTTTAGGTGACGAAGTTCACGGATTTTGTGCGGAGACGGCCGTCTGACATTCCGGGCAGAGTCCATAATAGGCCACCCGCGCTCCTTGAATCTGATAGCCGGACTGTCCGGCCACCTGTTGGGCGACGGCATTTAGCGGAACGTCAAAAAAATCATCTACCCGATGGCAGCGGATACAAATTAAATTGACGTGAGGGGTCAGATTGGCATCATAGTGGATGGTCCCGTCCCCGGCTTCACCGATCTCCTGAATGAGTCCGGCCTTGCCCAACGCTTGCAGGGTGTTATAGACCGTTGCCTGACTTAGAGAGGGGAGTTGGCCTTTGATCTCATCATACAAAGCCTGGGCGGTTGGGTGGCGCTTGCTTTGGAGCAGGGTTTGGTATATAAGCAGCCGCTGCGGCGTTAGCCGTAGGCCGACTTCTTTGAGTTGTTGGCTTATGTAGTCTTTGGAAATCTTGTTGTTTTGAATCATTTTATTTTTGGTTTCAATCCTAAGTTATAATCATTCTAAATTATACCAGATTTTGCTATGGATCACAACGATCATTTGAATCTTTTACGCGGGGGCGTGCCGGAACAGGGCGGCGTATGGGCCGACTTCGGCTCCGGGGGCGGGGCTTTTACGCTGGCGTTGGCCGAGTTGTTAGGGCCAGGCGCTGTGATCTATTCAGTTGACCGGGATAGTGGGGCGTTGAAGAGGCAGGCCCGAATGATGGAAAGCCGCTACCCGGAGGTGACGGCCCACTATATGACGGCCGACTTCACCCGCTCTCTTGAACTCCCGCCCCTGGATGGTGTTGTCATGGCGAATGCCCTGCACTTTGTGCGGAAGAAAGCGGGGGTGTTGGCACACATTCAAGGGTATCTCAGACCAAACGGCCGATTTCTCTTGGTTGAGTACAACACGGATCGGGGCAACCATTGGGTTCCCTACCCCCTCTCTTATCAAACCTGGAAGCATCTGGCGCAGCAGGTTGGTTTTAGCCATACGGAGCTGCTGACAACGAGGCCAAGCAGCTTTCTAGGGTCGTGTTTTTAGG
>JBAPRX010000029.1:0-19750 GCA_049281335.1 Promineifilaceae bacterium (SeqCode) | reverse complement strand
GTTGGCGGCTGGGAGATTATGCCAGCCTGGTTGGAACAGTTGAAGCCGGACGGCCGATTGCTCCTGCCTTTGTCGCTGAATGGGCCGCAGTTTTCGATTGCCTTCGACCGGGAAGATGGTGGATTGGTCAGCCGGTCGGTAATTGCTTGCAGCTTTATGGTGCTTCGGGGAGAACATGCCGGGCCTGATGAGGTTATTCCCTTAAATGAAGAGCGGACGATTCACCTGGGTTATACGGCCGATCCAGAACGGCCGAACCTGGTTGACGCCGGGATGGTGCAGGGTTGGATGGCTGGACCGTCGGCAGATTCGGCCGTTGGTCTGGCGGTCACACCGGAAGAAATCTGGCGGGGACTTCTCATGTGGATGGCCTTGAAGGAACCAAGAGTTGTCAGCCTGGGGGCCCATGCCGAGGCGACGGAGACATTTCCCCTGTTGATTGGCAAGGCCGGGCCAAATGGCTGGGGGATGACGGTTGGAATTGTTGGGGATCAGGGGATGGCTTTTTTTGTTCGGCCGTTTATTGAGCCAACGGAAGAGGGATCATCCGAGGAACCAGAGCCGTTTGACCTGTACATTCGGGGCTATGGAACGGCCGATTTGCCGGTTGATAGATTGAAGCGACAGGCGTTGAATTGGGACGAGAACGGCCGACCGGGGACAGATGGAATGCGGGTGCGGGTCTTTCCGGTGGGCGGGAGACGGGCGGAGGGTATTGTCTTGACCCAACGCTGGAACCACTTCGTCGTTGATTGGCCGCAAAAGAATCTGCCCTGATCCGAATTTTGTGACCGGCTTATTTACAAAAATTGGCTCTTTAGGATTTCGCGGGGTCCTTGAAAAACCTGCCACGAATTAACACAAATTCACACGAATTATGAAAAAATTAGTGAAAATTCGTGTTAATTCGTGGCAAAAAATTAACTACCTGGTAGATAACCTCTTGAATTCCCAGAGACCCCAAAAATTCAATATCATGGCAGCGTTCACCATTTACTTGGGGTATTCTCTAGCGTAATTCCCTGAGAAGGCGTATACTAATATTGTATCTCGGAACGCTGTTTCATAATGTGCAACAAAGCGGTTGGATGGGGTCTTAAATGGTTAAAAATACATCTCAAGAGCGTGTGATTTCACCTAGTATCCCTCTGCATCCCTGTCCCTTTGCGGCTTTGCGTTAGATAACGATGATCCAATCCATTCAACGGGCAGCCGCAATTTTGCGGAGTTTTACAGAAACGGAGCCGGAGTTGGGTGTGATCGAGTTGAGCAGACGACTTGATCTCCATAAAAGCACTGTCTCGCGCATCTTGACGACTTTGCAAGCAGAAGGATTGGTGGGTCAGAACCCGGAAACGGGTAAGTACCGGCTGGGGGTGGGGCTGATCAGTTTGGCGGGGGTGGCACTCGGCCGTTTGAATGTACGCGCCGTTACCCAACCTCATTTGAATGGCCTTGTCGAAGTTTCCCAGGAAACAGTAAACGTGGCTGTGCAAGACGGCCGTGAGTGTGTCAATGTCGAACGTGTTGCCAGTCCCAGGCAGATTCGCTATGTGGGCTGGATCGGCCGTCGGATGCCTTTGCATTGCACGGCCGCCGGGAAAGTGATGCTGACTTTCATGGAACCTTCCGAGCGGGAAATGCTCATCGGTGGGCCGTTAACTCGATACACTGAAAAAACAGTGACTACCAAACCACAAATGGAAGCCGATCTAAGCCTTGTGTGCCAGCAGGGCTACGCCATTGTTCATGAAGAATTTGAAGCCGAGTTCAGCGCCATTGCTGCGCCGGTCTTTAACTATGCCCGCAAGGTTGCAGGGGTCGTTTCCATTTCTGGCCCCACCTCTCGTGTCGGGCCGGGGCAGATAGAAAATTTCATCGAGCCGCTGATGGAAACCACCCGAAAAGCATCGGCCGAGATGGGCTACCTATGAGGAGTAATTTGTAATTGGTAATTAGGGCCGCAAATCGCTAATTACCAATTACCCAGTCCAGCAGGGTAGGGGGGTCTGGAAGTTGGTGTAGAGGGTGGTGTGTTAAGGAGGAAAATTGAATAATGGTAAAGGTACCTAATTTAGCTCCGAAAGATAGGGTAGAAGGTCGTGATTTTGCCGATCCGGAGCAAATCCCTAGTGATGTGAATACATTACGGTATATGACGGATCAGGTAGATTTGTTTTTGAGGAATCCTCAATTGTATGAGCATTTATCACGGCCGTTAGTTGTTTATCGGCCTGATACTGTCAAATGGGTGTATCGAATGATCATTCCTGAGCCGGAACAATTGATGGAATTGGAAGAGATTACCTTTGTTGGCTTTCTCGGCCAGCGTCGGGAGGATGCCGACCTGGCTTTGGGGAATGAGTTTGATGAGATATTGGTGGGCGAAATTCCAGAACATCCCGGTTTGCTGTGTTACAGCACGATGGCCCTGATGTGTGGCAACTTCTGCAATCTGGTTTTATTCACCGATGAGACAGTCAAAGCTAACTGGAGCCGGAGTAAAGCACATGCCCAGGCTGTCGGCCGTTTGGCCCCCGAATATTATCTATCAGTTCGGCTGTACAATGGATTGCTGCCGAAAGGGGTCGCCGGGAGCCAGGAGATGCAGATGACAAAGATTAAGTATTTCGACTACCAGGAAAAACCCTGGTGGCAGGCGGTGCGCCAATTTAATTAGGTGAAGGATGATGGTATGAATCGGCCGGTTTGTAGAACGGCCGTCAAAATGGGGAAGAAGCACAGTAAAATCATAGTCTGGAGAGCGATCTGGTAAATCGCCTCCAAAACGGAGGATATACAATGAGTCAATTACCACAATCTAAGAAGTTTATCGTTGTTGGAGCCGGAGTTCATGGCCTCAGCGCTGCCTGGCATCTGGCGATGGAACTGGAAGCGAAAGGGCAGGGCAGCGGCAGTGATGTCATTGTTTTGGACAAAACCGGCCCTGGCGCCGGGGCGTCCGGCATTGCCTGTGGCTGCGTTCGCAACTTTTACATGACCGAGCCGATCCATGCTCTGCTGCGGCATAGTGTGGATGTCTGGATGTATGATCCCGTTGCTTTTGGATTCCAACAGGTTGGCTACGTTTCGGCCGGAGAGGAAAACCAGATACCCGACTACGAACGGATTCACGCCAGCCAGAACCGGGTGGACTATCATTCCGATCTCTACGTTGGCAAAGACGCTCACAAGTTCCTCAAAGGCATCTGGCCCGATTTCAAGACCGACGGCGTTGAGGTTGCTATCTTTGAAAAGGTCAGCGGCTATGCTGGAACGGCCCAGGTGATGAAGGGGCTGGCCCAAAAATGCGCTGAACACGGGGTCCAGATATTCGGCGGTGTCGAGGTGACCGGCTACGATGTCCAGGGTGGGCAGGTCAGCCGGGTTTTGACCAATAAGGGCGCAATCAACTGCGACCTTGTTGTTTGGGGACTGGGAGCCTGGACGCCCGTTCATTGGGAAATGTTGGGCAAGCCATTGACCCTTGACTGCCACTATCCCAACGGGGAGGTGGTGAAGGACAAGGATATGTGGACTTACTGGCGGCTTCTGGAAGGGGAAGTGTATGATGATCGGCCGTATTTGACCCCCGATGGCCTGAATCCGCCCGTTCTCCATGTTGAAAAGATGAACACCCCTGTTTATAACGATATGACCGGCGAAAAGCTGGCCGATTACACCTACGTTTACTTCAAGAATGGCAATGAACGGATGGACAGGCCGGGCCTGCAGGGCGGCACGACGCCGATCAAACTTGGCCCCAAAGCCACGCTTGACCCCTATGGTCACGCCAATGATGAATATCAGGCCGGGGAAGTATTTGCCGACTATCTCTGCTCGGCCATGGCCCAGACGATGTCCCGGTTTGAGGGAATTCGGCCGAATTTCCGCGAACGGCGCAACGGTGGCATCGGCGCATTCACGCCGGACAACATCCCCATCATAGACTGGGTCCTGCCCAACGTCTATATGATCGCCGACAGCAATCACGGCTTTAAGATGCTTGGCGCGGGCAAACTCGCTGCCAAATACCTGACCGGAGACGATCCGGTTGATCTCAAACCGTTTGCCTTTAGTCGTTACAAAGAGGGTAAAACCTTCGGCTCCACCAACAGTCACTCTCCCTGGGTATAGAGAAGTAATTGAGTAATTGGGTAATTGGGTAATTTTTTGGTGGTTCCAGACAATTACCCAATTACCTGATTGCTTATTTGGGCTGCCTGTTGGTTGTTAAATATTGCCCTGGCTGGCGGGCTGGGTGATGGGCATAGGGGCCTTTTGGGGGTGTGTGCAATGATGAGGGTAAGAAGGCTCCCCTCGTAAATTCATCTACGAAAAGAGTACGCGGCTTACCGGCTGAAAACCGATATAGTCGGAGCGGGTCGCGCCTTTTTGCTGGAACTGGTTCAGTAAGTTGAGGCGGGTCCGCTGGTTTTCGAGGATGACGCGCTGGGATTGCAGCCTGTCTAGTTCGCGGTTAATTTGGTTGAATTGGGTCTGAATCTGGTTGTTTATGAGCATGAACATGAGAGGTTCTCCTTTTGGTGATTAAATCTATTCGGCCGATCTGTTCCAAACGGCCGTAACGTTGGGATCAATTCAATGCCTTTACTCTACAATTTCTCAGTGGCCTACCACAACCTTCCCAGGTCAGTAACGGATACTAACTTTAGTTAGGTTCCGGTATAATTTCGTTATGGTCATGAACAGCATAAAATTAACCACCTGTCAGGCGCAAAGCACGGAGCCAATTGTTTCGGCCGTTTCCCGTTACCTCTCCTCAAAGTTGGGCATTTCGGCCGAGGCGGTCGAGGATATTTCCTGGCAGGAGCGATATGTGCAGGTGAAAGACGGCCGTCTTGACGTTGGCTGGATTTGCGGCTCCTATTACACCCAATTGTCTTCCGGCCCTGATCCCGTTGTGGAACTGCTGGCGGCCCCAATCATGAGCCACGCTCGCTACCAGGGGCAGCCGGTTTACTTTTCTGATGTTCTTGTAAGAAAAGACAGCCCGTTTCAAACTTTTGACGATTTACGGGGTGCTGCCTTCGCCTACAATGAACCGGGATCGTTTTCGGGGTATTGGTCTATGCGCCACCATTTGGCGCGGTTGGGGGCGTTTGACGGGTATTTCGGCCGTCTTGTTGGCTCTGGTGGTCATGTCAAATCGCTTCAGATGATTCTCGATGGGGAGGTAGATACGGCCGCTGTGGATTCTATGGTTTTCATTGCTGAATTGCAGGAAAATCCCGACCTTGCCGCTAATTTTCGCGTAGTGGAGACACTTGGCCCCAATCCCATTCCGCCCTGGGTTGTCCGTCGCGGCTTGCCAGAGGCTCAAAGGAGTCAATTGAGGCAGGCATTGCTGGCGCTGCATGAGGATGAAGACGGCCGAAAGCTCCTGGAAGCACACCAGATGCACGGTTTTTCGGCCGTACCCGACAGTTTCTACGACCCCATCCGCCAAATGATCGCCAAAGCGGCCGAAGTAAATTGGCCGATATAACAAAGCTGTAAAATCAAGATGGACAAAACAAAACTCAATTTTTTCTGTCCATCTTGTCCATCTTGTCTACCTTCTTATGAAAACTGTGTTTGATACTAGCGGTTTCTTCTGCTGCGTCGTTCACGACGGCCGCTTTGACCATCTTCTCCCTCCGCAGGCTGAGGCCGGTGAGTGGCAATCCAGGTCGTGCAGTTTTCGTCGTTGCCCATCATGACATTGGCGGCCATGATGGCCTGCTTGATATCGTGTTCAATGGGATTGGTGATGGCCGAGGTCATCCCGGCCCCAATAGCCATTGCCAGGAAGGTGCCGCTCAAAGGCGGCCGTTGTGGCAGCCCGAACGAAACGTTGCTGGCCCCACAGCAGGTGTTGACATCCAATTCCTCTCGACAGCGGCGGACAATATGGAATACCTGCCGCCCCGCATAGCGCAAAGCGCCAATAGGCATCACCAGGGGGTCAATCAACACATCTTCTCTTGGTATGCCGTAATCCATTGCCCGTTCGACGATTTTCTTGGCGACGGCAAAGCGCACGTCCGGGTCTTCTGAAATGCCTGTTTCGTCGTTGGAGATACCAATAACGGCCGCACCATACTTCTTCACCAACGGCAGCACTATCTCCAACCGTTCGTCCTCACCTGTGACAGAGTTTAACAGCGGCTTGCCCTGATATGCTTCCAACCCGCTTTCCAGCGCGGCCACAATCGAGGAGTCAATCGAAAGCGGCACATCCACCACTGACTGCACGAGCCGGATCGTCTCGGCCAGAATCGCCGGTTCGTCTGCCAGGGGAATCCCGGCATTGACGTCCAGCATATGCGCTCCCGCCTCAACCTGGGCTATGGCGTCATTCCGCACCCGGCTGTAGTCTCCCGCTGCCATCTCCCGCGCCAGCGCCTTGCGCCCGGTCGGGTTGATCCGCTCCCCAATAATGGTAAACGGCTGATCCGGCCCGATAATGACGGTCTTTGTCTTGGAACTAATAATCGTTTCAGCCATAAAAATCTCCTAAAAATATCTCGCGCCAAGGCGCAAAGCCGCCATGGATCCTGCTATTTGCAACTTACGAATTATTGAGTGACATGCACCATATAAGCTAGACCATCTAGCGTGGTGGTGAACTGATTGAGAACATCACGACCTAAGATAGCCTCACCATTCTGCC
Organism: Promineifilaceae bacterium (SeqCode); assembly: GCA_049281335.1. GTDB lineage: Bacteria > Chloroflexota > Anaerolineae > Promineifilales > Promineifilaceae > JAKEFB01. The sequence continues at coordinate 13,074 of JBAPRX010000029.1, read as the reverse complement.
TGTCGGCAACTGCATAAATCTTCGGTATTTTAAAAGGCCCTATGCTCAGTGATACCTCGTAAATATCTACTGAGTAGCTAATCCCTCCAACTCCACGAACCCGTTTCCTATCAACCCGACGTGCTGATATTTCATCCAGATCACGCATTGGAATCATAGTCGCATCCGCCCCTGAATCTATTAATGCCCGTCTGAGCAGTACATTCGTATTCTTAGTCAATGCACTAACTTGTATTTCTACAATGGGGAGGGCAGGGCCAGGGTAACTTTCGTTGTATTCGTGAGTATATGTCACTGTGGGGATGCCTCAAATCGTGGCGAGCGGAAATGAAGGATAGGATCCAACTCCTGGTCAACTTGTCGGATTAAAACAAATTTGTCAGGGTAATGCTTATAGACACGTTTACTCAATGCAACGCCATCCATGTCATGGTCAATCAGTTCACCATTGTAAATTGCTACATGTTGTCCAGGATATTGCCGCCATAATGTTTTGTGCAAAGCAAAGTAGGCTTTCTTTTCTCGTTCAACATCAATATCCGGCAAAGAAGTTAACTGACCCGGTTCCGTGTTCGTTTCTTCATGGCTAAAGGTATTCGCTAAAATTTCCAAAATATAGGCGTCTAACGGCTGGTTTGTTTTTTCAGCATGCTTCTGCATCTGACTGTAAATGTTATCGGGCATTGATAATAGAATTTCTTTGCTCATCATTCACCACCTAAATTAACCCTAATTATACACTTTTCTCCAAGGCTCTGCGGAAATTTTCTTGCAAGATTGATCGTCTCAAACCAATTTTTAGTAGTTACCAGTTGACCCTAGCGTGGCCGAACATCGGTAAAAAGCTGCGAATTGAGCAGCTTCCAGCGTTGCAGTCGGAATACCAGCGATGTTTTGAGGACGCCGAGGCCGTAGACGACGGATCGGCCGAAATTAATAGACGAGGATTCTTCGTTATACCGGGTCGGGCAGGTGATCTCCCCAATCCGATAACCACCATAAATAATCTGGGCCAACATCTGGTTATCAAAGACGAAATCTTCTGAATTGCTTTCCAGCGGCAGCGCTTCCAATACCTCCCGCGTAAAGCCCCGGTAGCCGGTGTGGTACTCGGAGAGCTTGTAACCGATGACGAAGTTCTGGAAAGCGGTCAGGAAGCGGTTGGAGAAATATTTGTAAATGGGCATGCCACCTTGCAAAGCGCCAACGCCCAAAATGCGAGAGCCAAGTACGCAGTCAAACAACTCTTCTCCCAATAGTGAGGCCATCGCCCGAATCAGCCTGGGCGTATATTGGTAATCGGGGTGGAGCATAATCACAATTTCTGCCCCCAGTTCCAGGGCAGTTTTGTAACAGGTCTTTTGATTGCCGCCGTAGCCCCGGTTTTGTTCATGGACAACGGTGCGGATACCCAACTCCTGGGCCGCTCGAACGGTATGGTCCTGGCTGGCATCATCAACCAGTAAAACTTCATCAACCACGTCCTGAGGTATTTCTGCATAGGTCTGTCGCAGTGTCCGTTCGGCATTGTAGGCGGGCATGACGACGATGACTTTTCGGCCGTTTATCATTGGTGGGTGGCCGACCAGGCTGCGGTCGGCTCATTGATGGGGTTGATGGCTGACCAAAGTGCGGTCAGCTTGTTGATAGGGTTCATTAATCAGCCCCATTACCTCGTTCTGTCTCGTCTGGTGCGCCGTCGTCTGCCTTTGGCCTTTACGGCCGTTTGATTCCCGTTTGCCAGTGGTCGGCCGTTAGAGTTTTCAAGCGGTATATGGTTAACAGGCGTTTCAATCGGTTTGGAACTCTTCAATGCTGCTGCCATTGCTCGAATATGTTCCGGGGTGCTGCCGCAGCACGCGCCAATCAATCGCGCTCCGGCGCTGTACATCCGGCGGGCATACTCGGCCATGATTTCGGGCGTGCCGTCGTAAACCAGTTCGCTGTCCTCCCAGCGGGGGATTCCGGCGTTGGGCTTGGCGATCAAGACGACCTGCGGATCGGCCGAATACATGGTGTGCAGCGCACTATAGGTCTCGGCCAGGGTGTTGCCGCAGTTGCCGCCGACCCCAAAGACGTCCCAACTCTGGACTGTCTCCAATGTTTGCTGCGCAGTGACGCCCATCATGGTTCGGCCGTTGGTGTCGAAACTCATCGTTACTGTAATGGGCAAATCGCTGGCGGAGCGTGCGCCTTCAACGGCCGCTTTGGCCTCGTTCAAATCGCTCATCGTCTCGATCCAGAGGACGTCCACGCCGCCTTCGGTCAAGGCTGCTGCCTGTTCTGCAAAAGCGGCTTTGGCCTCCTCAAATTCCATCGTTCCCATCGGGTTCAACAGTTCCCCGGTTGGCCCCATTGAACCGGCGACAATAACGGGGTGGGGGGCAGAATCGGCCGCTTTGCGGGCAATTTCTGCCGCAGCCCGATTCAATTCGGCGACTCTATCCTGCATCTTGTGGAGCTTGAGCCGGAAACGGGTTCCGCCAAAGGTGTTGGTCAAAATAATTTGGGAACCGGCCTCAATATACTGACGGTGGATGGCCTGCACCCGTCCTGGATAGCGTACATTCCACTCTTCCGGCGGATCGCCCTGCTCTAAACCGGCGGCAAACAGCATCGTTCCCATCGCGCCGTCAATAAGCAGGTAGGGTTCTTGTTCAAGTAGTTGTTGTAATTTGTTCATAAGAAGAATTACGTTTTACGTTTTAGGCCGCTACCTTCGCCCGTTTGATATTCATAAACTTCTTCGCCGTCTCGACGGCAACGGCCGCATCGCGGCAGTAGGCGTCGGCTTCGATGTCTTCGGCGAATGCTTCGTTCAGCGGTGCGCCGCCGACCATGACGATGATGTCTTTGCGGATGCCCTGTTCTTTAAGGGCGTTGATCACGACCCGCATATAGGGCATGGTGGTGGTCAGTAAGGCGCTCATGCCCAGGATGTCCGGCTTGTGCATGGCAATCGCGGACAGGTAATCTTCAACGGAGTTGTTGATGCCCAGGTCAATGACCTCAAAGCCAGCGCCTTCCATCATCATGCCGACCAGATTCTTGCCGATGTCATGGATGTCGCCTTTGACGGTGCCGATGACCATTTTGCCGACCTGCTCTGCGCCTGTTTCGGCGAGAAGCGGCCGTAAAATATACATCCCGGCTTTCATGGCCTTGGCCGCCATCAGCACCTCCGGCACAAAGAGAATGCCATCCCGAAAATCTGCCCCCACAATATCCATCCCGGCGACCAGACCGTCGGTGAGGATGTCATAAGGCATGATTTTCCGTCCCAATGCCTCATGCACCTCCTCTTCAATCTCTTCGGCGTAGCCGTCGTAAAGATCATCCATCATGAGTTCATATAACTCTTCTAGGGATAATTCTTCAAGGATAATTTCTTCTTCGTCGCTCATGTTACACCTCTAAAAGTGATTGGTAATAAGTAATTGGGTAATTTGGAGTTGGTTCCAGCCAATTACCCAATTACTAAATTACTTAGTTACTAGGTCTCGTTCTGCGCCGCCTTCTCGGCCGTTTTTCTTCCACAACCTCGGCCGTTTCCGGCAGCATACCTTCTAAATGGGGGAAAGCGTCTGTCGCGTGAGGCAGATGAATCGCCCCCACAAATTCATTCTGAAAATTCGGGTCAACGGCCGTTTCGATGTACCGTACCCAATGAGCAATTCTCTGTGCCTCTTCTCGCTTGTGCCGGTTTAACAGGGCGATTCTGGCCCCGTCTCCGGCGGCGTTGCCAACGGCGTAGACCTTTTCCAACTCACAATCGGGAATCAACCCCAAAATCATGGCGTACTTAGGGTCAATATAGCTGCCAAACGCCCCGGCGAGGACGATGCGATCCACAGCCGAAACCTCTGCCCTTCGCATCAGCAGCTTCGCCCCGGCATAAAGAGCGGCCTTTGCCAGTTGGATGTTGCGGACATCATCCTGGGTGACGAGGATCGATTCGCCCGTTGTTGTCTCTCTGGCTGCTGCCAGCACATAGGCCCCTTTTCGGCCGCGCCACTGCACCCGTTCACTGTCGCTGTTGGGGTCAAATCGGCCGTCCGGCATTAAAATTCCGGCCAGATACATCTCCGCCACCGCCTCAATGATGCCTGACCCACAGATCCCGGCGGCTAAGTGCCTGGGCTGTTCCTCCAGGGGATATTCCGACCCGATTTGCCAGGTATCTGACCAGCGTTCTTCGCCAATGACCCGGAACCGCGCTTGTTTGGTCAATGGATCAATGCGAACACGCTCAATCGCCCCTGGCGCTGCCCGCATCCCGTAGGTAATTTGCGCTCCTTCAAAGGCCGGCCCGGTCGGGCTGGAGGCGCTGAACATCCATTCCCGGTTACCCAAGACGATTTCAGCATTGGTGCCGACATCCACTGTCAGGACGATCTCATCCTGATTGTAAGGCTCTTCGGCAATCAACACCCCCACATTATCCGCTCCGACGTGGCCTGCTTCAGAAGGCATCACGTGAACATTGGCCCCCTGATGCAGCCGCAGCCCTAAATCGCGGGCTTTGATGTCCATTGCATCCCGGTTTGCCAGGGCAAAGGGTGCGCCCCCTAACTCGACCGGGTTAATACCCAGCAAAATGTGGATCATGGTGGTGTTGCCGACGAAGACCGCTTCCTGGATGTTGCGGCTTTGGATTCCGGCTTCTCTGGCGGCGCGGGCGGCGAGTTTGTTGAGGGCTTCAATGACGGCCGTGTTCATCTTGTCCAGCCCATCGTTGTGGGTCATGGCGTAAGAGACCCGGCTCATCAAATCCTCCCCGTAGGCCACCTGGGGATTCATCGTTGAATCGGTCGCCAGCAGTTCTCCCGTTCGTAAATCGCATAAAAATCCGGCGATGGTCGTACTGCCAATGTCCACTGCCAGCCCGTAACCGCCGTCCTCGTAGCCGGGCTGGACGTCAATCACTTCTCGATCCTGCCATAAGGTGACGGTGACGTTCCAATTGCCTTTGCGAAGCACGGCCTGTAAGCGGCGCAGGGTGGGGAGGTCAATGGTCAGATTCTCAAGCTGCCACTGCTCTGCCAAAGCTGCCTGGAGCCGCCCCCAATCGCCCCGGTGTTCGCCCAACTCGGCCGCTGTGACCTCGACATAGACCTGTCGAACAGATGGGACGATTTCAATGACTCGTTCGGTTGCCGACTTGCGAATGATCTGCTTTTGTGCCCGGCTTTCTTCCGGCACAAAGATCAGGAGGTCGCCGCTGATTTGGGCTGTGCAGGAAAGTCGGCCGTCTGCCCCCTCCATCTTCGCCAGCAAATCACATTCTTCGGTTCCTGGCGGCGTTAAATGATTGGCTTTGGATGTGATGCCATGTTTCTGGAAAATGCCTTCTTCGACCTGTACCTTGCACTTGCCACAGGTAAGACGGCCGCCGCAGATACTTTCAATATCTACCCCCATCTGCCGCGCAGCATCCAACACCGTCGCTCCTTCTTCAATATGAGCGCGACGGCCGGAAGGCATAAAAATGACGAGGTGTTCGACCACCTTACCGTTTTGAGTAGACATTCTCTTTTCTGTGTATCGTTTATGAAAGAGAGCTAATGAGGGAAAAAAATTAATAATTAATTGGTGAACTGTTGAATTCGTGAATTATTAATGACATTCATGCTAAAGCAATCATTAATCATTCAACAATTCACGAATTCACCAATTAATTATTTCTTTTCTTCTCAATATACAAGCCCTCACGTTTTACTCCTTACGCATTGTTCCTCATTCTAGCATTTGCTTATTTTCCCGCGTATGTGCGGGCTGAACAACAAATGATTTTATGGTTTGTGCGTTTCGTCTAACAGTTTCTCGGCCGTATTCCGCCAGTCAATCTCCTCGAATTGAGCTGTTAATTCGGCCGTAACTGCTTTTGCTACTTCTTCGGCCGATCCTTCTCGTTCCTGTGGCTCTCCCCAATGATACCCGTCCGTATAGGCATCCGAGCCGGTCAAATTAGCCCGCATCGCTGCCTTATCCACTGCCTCCTGAAACCTGTCTGGCAGCGCGGCGCTAACCCGGTCACGCCGTCCGCCGGCCCGTACCTGGACGGGAATATCATGCCAATAAAGAATCTGATATGCTGCCATTTAACCTCTTAATAAACTCGGAAAAACCGGGTTTTTGCCAAAAATCCGGTTTTTCAGCATTTGTCAGCTTTGTGATTTAATTTCTGCGATTACTGCCGGTAAGACCTCGTGTAAATCGCCGATGACGGCGTAGGTGGCCTTCGTCACCATTGGCGCTTCCGGGTCGGTGTTGATTGCCAGAATATTCTTCGATGCCTTACAGCCAACCCAATGCTGAATCGCGCCGCTGATGCCGCAGGCGATGTATAAGTCCGGGGCGACACGGCTTCCGGTCTGGCCAACCTGGTCTGAATGGGGCCGCCAGCCGAGATTGGTTGCCACCCGCGATCCGCCGACTGCGCCGCCTAACAGGGTCGCTAACTCTTCCAGAACGGCGAACTTTTCGGCGCTGCCGACGCCGCGCCCGCCGCTGACGACCACTCGCGCTTCGGTCAGGCTGACTTTGTCGCTTTCCGGCTGGACGCGATCTACGACGCGCACCAGTAAATCAGGCGCTTCCAGGGTTGGGGTGAAGGGCTGTACGGCCATTTCCGCCATGTCTTCTGCTTCTTCGGCCACCGGTTCAGCGGCAATTGTCAGCGGCGCAACGGTCAGCAGTTTGGGTGTCCCGACAAGTCGGGCTTCTTCCAGTAGACTGCTGCCCCAACGGTAGCGGGTCAAATGATAATCTTCTCCCGTCGTAACGGCAATACAATTCGCCGCCAGCGGTTGATTCAGCCTTGCCGCGACGTGGGCCATGACTTCATTACCCCGGTCTGTTCCTACGGCCAATATCGCTTCCGGCTGCTCCTGTGCAGCCAGTTGGACAATGCTTTCTGCCCAGGCCATCGGCGCGTAATCGGTCAGGCTTTCATTTGTGACGTGATGGGCAGCCGCGACGCCGTACTTGTTTAATTCGGCCGTAATCCCTGCCGCCTTCGCGCCGATTAGAACAGCGTGCAAAACGGTATTACTCTCTGCCGCCAGCCCACGAGCCAGCGTCAGCATTTCTAATGATTGGGGATTCAATTGGCCCCGGTCATGTTCAATCAGTCCTAGAATCATACCAGCCCTAACTCCTTGAGTATTGCCACGACTTTTGGTGCAGCCGCAGCCCCATTGCCCAAAACCTGTACCGCGCTGCCCTGGCTGGGCGGCGTCTTTAACTGGATCAATTCCAAACCCCCTCCCTGCCGTTCCGGCTCGACTTCTTGTAACGGTTTCCTTTTGGCTTTCAATCGCCCCGGCACTGAGGGATAGCGGGGCAGATTCAGCCCTTCTTTGACGGCGATAACGGCCGGAAGGGGCAGTTCATAAATCTCCCAACCGCCGCCAGCTTCCCGCTTGACTGAGACTGTGCCATCGTCCCTGACCTCGATCCCTTTGATGCCGGAGATACAGGGCAGGCCCAGGGCGTTTGCCACCCGGATGCCAACCTGATAGCCGCCGGTATCGGCCGCTTCGTTGCCAAAAAGGAGCAGATCAAAGGTCTGGCCTGCGGCTGCTTCGGCCTGGATGGCATCCACAATGGCATTGGCTGTCGCCATTGGGTCCCATTCTCGGCCGTCTGTCTTTAACAAGATCGCCCGGTCAGCCCCGACCGACATCGAATCCCTAAGCTGCTTCTCTGCCTCATCCGGCCCCAATGTCAGGACGGTGACGCTGCCGCCGAGCCGTTCCACGATCTGGACCGCCTCTTCGACCGCGCACTCTTCATGCGGCCCGATGGTGAAGCCGAGATTTCGAGTCACAATCTCCTGCCCATCCTCCGAAAGAGGAATATGCGCCCCCGTTATTGGAACTCGCTTAATGCACACTAAAATATCCATAAGGTTTTTCCCTTAGAAATGGCTCACGCAAAGGCGCTAAGACGCCAAGTTTTCTTTGCGTCCTTTGCGGCTTTGCTTGAGATTTATTTCATCCTTTCGTTGTCCGGATCGAACAACGGCCGACTTCCTACCACCGCTACCTTCACCGGATACTGTTCGGCCATGTATTCTACTACCAGATCGTTCCCTTCCTGGGCGTATTCAGGCGGGAGGTAGGCGAGTAGAAGCTGTTTGCCGACTGACGGTCCGGCCCCGGCGCTGGTGACATAGGAGCCGCGCCCCTTGCTGTCCACGATTCGTTCGCCGGTTGGGGTCAAAATTGGTTCTTTGCCGTTCATAAAGCGGGGCATCCCCGATTTGGAGGTGTGGTCTTCAACGGTCAGGGTACAAAGAATGGCTGCTGGGTCTTCGGCCCGTGCTTTGAGATAAGCCTCCTTGCCGATGAAGTCGGCCTTTTTCACTTTCGGCCGTGCCAGACCGGCTTCGACCGGGTTGTATTCGCCGTCTAACTCCGCGCCCATCAGCCGGTAGCCCTTTTCGAGCCGCCCAGTTGTGCCGTAGACGCCAATCCCGGCCGGAACGATGTCATACGGCCGTCCTGCTTCCCAGAGCGTGTCCCATAACTTCAAGCCATGCTCCATATTGGTGTAAATCTCCCAGCCCAACTCGCCGACGTAAGAGATACGCAGCGCCCAGACCGGAATTCCGTTGATGAAAAGGGATTTTGTCCAGCCATAGGGGAACGCTTCATCCGAAACATCGTCCTCGGTGACGGATTGGAGGACGTCACGCGATTTTGGCCCCCATAAGCCGATGGTACACAACGTGGATGTCATGTCGGTGAACGTGACTGATCTATCATCAGGTAGATTGTCTACGAACCACTTTTTGTCGCGGGAGCCATCGCCGCCGCCGTCAACGACCCGGAAACTGTCTTCCCCTGTCCGGGCGATGGTCAGGTCAGCCCGGAAGCCGCCATGTGGGTTGAGCAGAGGGGTGTAGACAGCACGGCCGACTGACACATTCATCTGGTTGACGGCCATTTTTTGGATGTAATCCAACGCGCCGGGGCCGGAGATGTCGAAGATGGCGAAAGCGGTCAGGTCAACCATCGCGCCGCGATCTCGCAGGGCCAGATGCTCGGCGTTGATGATGGGCGACCACCAGCGGGCGTCCCATTCATGCGGCCGTTTTGTGACCTTATCCCCGAACTCGTCCAATAATTTGGCGTTTGATTCGTACCACTGCGGCCGTTCCCAGCCGCCCGTCTCAAAGAAGACGGCGCCCAATTCCTGCTCTCGCATGAAGAAGGGACTGACACGCACGTTGCGGTTCGATTCCCACTGTTCCCGGGGATGGAAAATGCCATAGGTTTTGTTATAACCTTCGGAAGTACGGCTGTGAATGTGGGTCTTGCTGCGGCCGTAGGGGTAAAAGCGGGCAATATCGGCCGCGTGAATGTCAATCTCAGACGCGCCATGTGTCAAAATCTCAACTGCCGCCTTGCCAAAGCCCGGCCCTTCCTTGATCCAGATGGCCGCCACCGACCACAGCCCTTTGACCCCTGTCTCGCCGATGCAGGGGGCGCCGTCCGGTGTCAGGGAGAGCAGGCCGTTGATGGCGTGGCGAATGCCGACTCGTTCGTCGCCGATAATGTCCGGCATCAGCTCTAATGCCTGCTCCAACTGGGGATCGAAATCATCCTGGGTGAAGGGCAGTTCTGTTGGCGATAGGGCCGAGGCTTCAATGGAGGGGATTTCGTTGGGGTCTACCAAAATCGGCCGATGGGCGTAGGAGCCAACTTCCATGTCACTGCCGTTCTGACGTTCGTAACAGAAGGTGTCCATATCGCGGACGATTGGATATTCAATCTCGGTTGAGGTCTTTTCAAACAGGGGAACCGGCCCGACGCTGATCATCTGGTGGACGGCGGGCGTCAGGGGGATTGTAGCCCCGGCCATGGCCGCGATACGCGGACTCCAGACGCCGCAGGCAATCATGACGATTTCGGCCTGGATGCTGCCGTTGTTGGTGTGAACGGTGTGGATTCGGCCGTTTACCACATCCATTCCTGTTACTTCGGTGTTGGGTGAAATGGTCAGCGATTCCAATTCCATCGCCTTTTGCCGCATCAATGTCCCCGCCCGCAAAGAGTCCACCACCCCGACGCTGGGGGTGTAAAATGCGCCCAAAAGGATGTCGGTGTTGATATATGGCACTAGTTCCTTTAGCTCTTCCGGTGTTAGCAGATACGATTCGACCCCCCAGGCTTTGGCCGAAGCCATTCTTCGCCGCAGTTCCTCCATCCGCTCTTCCGTCCGGGCAACTTCAACCCCGCCGCTTTGAGTAAAGACCCCCATTTCCTTATATTGTCTAACGCTGTCCAGCGTTACCAACGTCATCTCTTTGGAATGGTCAACTGGAAAAATGAAATTCGAGGCGTGGCCGGTCGAACCGCCGGGATTGGGGAACGGCCCCTTATCCAACTGTACGACATCTTTCCAGCCTTCCAATGCCAGATGATAGACCAGGCTGTTCCCCACAATGCCGCCGCCAATGACGACGACCCGTGCCTTACTAGGTAAATTGCTCATTAAACTACCTCCTACTCCAAATTGGATTGTTAATCAATCCAAAGTTTCTGAAAAAGAAATTATTAATTCGTGAATTTGTGAATGGTTAATTTTGCTCTGACTGACTGGCGGTTTGAATACTGGCGCTAACGATACGGCAAAGTTGGTTACATTCATCCAATAATGCCTCGAGCCGCTGTTCCGGCATGAGTTCCGCTCGGATGACTATTTTTAGCCAGATACGGGTTTCATTGAGTTCTTTCAAAACAATCTTGAGTTTGTGTAGAAAATCCTTGCCGCTTTCTGCACCTCGCGCCTCGCCATAGTTTGGCGCAGGTGATGTACCGCTTCGTAATAATTGTCCTCGAATATGTTTCCCAGCCGGATTACCATCCAAAGCGTCACAAACTTTGATTATTCTAACGGCGAAATCAATCAATCTTTCTTCTATATCGTCGCCTTTCGCCATCTCCAAACCTCATTAATAATTCACGAATTCACAAATTCACCAATTAATTATTTATCTTCTTCTGCTTCTTTCCTCTTCGCCATAAACGCCTGCAGCGCTTCGTCAACGGCCGTATCCAGCTTCGGCGCTTCGTAATCTTTCAATAACTGCTTGTATTTTGTGTTGGCTCGCTGGTAGGCGTCTTTGGAGCCTTCTTCCTGCCACTGTTCGGCCGAGTTGTAATCAAATAAATCCGCCCGGTAGAAGGCTGTCCGAAAATGCTCCATTGTGTGGGGGGTACCCAAATGATGACCCCCTGGCGGCACTGTTCGGATCGAATCCATCGCCATCGCCTCTTGGGAGAGGTCCAGCCCCTGCAGGAACTTGTGGAACATCCCAAGAAGCTCACAGTCCAGCACAAATTTCTCATAGCCAGCCACCAGCCCATTTTCCAGCCATCCGGCTGCATGGAGGACAAAGTTCACCCGCGCCAAAACGGCCGGAAGCATCACCATGACCGACTCATAGGCCGCCTGGGCGTCGGGAATCTTGGAACTGGCAAACATGCCGCCGCTGCGGAAAGGCAGCTTATAACGCCGGGCCATCTGGGCGCTGACAAAAAGCGAGAGCTGGCTTTCCGGCGACCCGAAAACGGGTGCGCCGCTTTGCAGATCAATGTTGGTCTGGAAAGAGCCATAGACGACCGGCGTTCCGGGGTTGATCATCTGGGCAAAGGTGATCCCCGCCAGCGCCTCTGCATTCAGTTGGGCCAGCGTTCCGCCTACTGAAACGGGAGCCATTGCCCCGGACAGAATAAAGGGGGTGATGATGAGTCCCTGTCTGGCTCTGGCGTAGACCTTTAATGCTCCCAGCATCCGGTCGTCCAGCCGGCGGGGGCTGCTGATATTGATGAGGGACAACAAAGCGGGGTTTTCTTGAATGGCCTCTTCTCCAAAGAGAATCTCGGCCATTTTTACGCTGTCGGCCGCATTTTCGGCCGAAGTGACCGACCCCATGAACGCTTTGTCGCTGTACTTGATGTGGCTGTAGACCATGTCGAGGTGGCGGGTGTCAACCGGCTCGTCCGTTGGCTCAACGATGGTTCCGCCGGAGTGGTGAATGTAAGGGGAGAGGTAGGCCAGCTTCACAAAGTTCTGGAAATCGGCCAGCGTCGCCTCTTTTCGGCCGCGATCCAGACTCAGGACAAATGGCGGGCCATAAACCGGCGCAAAACACAAATGGTTGCCGCCGATGATGACATTGTTATCGGGGTTGCGGGCCAGTTGGGTGAAGGTGCTGGGAGCCTGGGCCACCAGACTTTCTATCTGGGCCGGGTCGAAATAGGCAATATCGTCCCGTACCTCAACCCCGTTTTCTTTCAGAATCGCCTGGGACTCGTCATCCAAAAAGGCGATCCCGATTTCCGACAAGATTTCCATCGAAGTCTGGTGAATCAGCTCCAGTCCCTCTTCATTTGCCAGTTCATAAACGGGCAAGTTGTGTAAAGGCTGAACCATTTTGGCAACGGCCGAATCCTGGCTTGCCAACCGTTCACGCCGCCCCCCGCCGTGTCGTCGTCGTTCTCTTCCCATCGTAAACCCTGTTGGGTAATTGGTAATTAGTAATTGGGTAATTGACCTAAACTTTCAATTACCCAATTACTAATTACCCAATCACATTATTAATCAATCAATAAGCCTATTCGGTAAGCCATCAACCCTTTACCATCACCGCCTGAATCTCTTCCTGAAAAGCCTGAATGTGTTGGGCCATCAGCCGCGCCGCTTCGTCGCCGTCTCGTTCTTTCAAGGCGTCCAATATCTGTTGGTGTTCCAGGATCGCGCCGCGCATGTCGCCGATCTGATCCAGGAAAAAGTACCACAACCGCAGACTGAGGGCGTAATGGGTGGTCAGGGTGTCAGCCAGGAAGGGATTATCGGCCGCTTCGTAAATGATCTCGTGGCAGCTTTGATCAATAGTTATGAGTGCCTCATTATAATTTAGCTGGTTTGAGCCGGGTAACTGGGCCAAAACGGCCGACATTCGCTGCCAATGTACCGGTCGTCCCCGCCGAGCGGCCGTTCTTGCGGCCAAACTTTCCAGCACCACCCGCATCTCGAACAGCTTCGGCAAATCGGTGATGC
>JBAPRX010000028.1:0-8823 GCA_049281335.1 Promineifilaceae bacterium (SeqCode) | reverse complement strand
GCAAAGCTGGCATTGTGGGGCAGGCGGTCGGTGGGATGGCCGGTCAAGAGACACTCTTCTGGTAAAGCTGCCAAAACGCCGTCAATCAAGCGGTCTCTGAGCAGCTCGTAATGGGCAATATTCTGTTCTCTTTCTTCCATCGCCAGACGCAGCGCCTCAGCCGCACCAACTGCAAATGGGACGTTGACGGTTCCAGCACGACGGCCGTCTTCTTGACTACCCCCGGTCAACGACGAAATCAGTTGAACGTCCTTTTCCACATACAAAATTCCAATTCCTTTCGGCCCGTAAAATTTATGGGGGGCAATGCTCATCAGGTCAATTGGCTGGCTTTCCAAATTCCAGGGAACGTAAGCCGCAGCCTGGACGGCATCTGTATGGTAAAGAACGCCGTGTTCGTGAGCAAGCCTGCCAATGGCCTCGAATGGCTGGAAGGTGCCGATTTCATTGTTGGCGGCCATGATGCTGATGAGGACGGTATTCGGCCGAATTGCTTCTTCTAACTCCCCTAGATCAATTTTGCCCATACCGTCTACTGGCAGGATGGTCACGTCAAAATCAAAATGATCTCGAAGCTGTTTGGCCGTGCCTAGAACAGCGCTGTGTTCAATGGCGGAAACGATGAGGTGATTGCCTCGGCCCTGTTCTCTGGCGGCCCACATCACGCCACGCAAGGCCAGATTATCACTTTCTGACCCACAGCCGGTGAAGACAATCTCTGTTGGCCGGGCATTTAACAGCTCTGCGATTTGCCGCCTTGATCTTTCAAGTCCCTGGCTGGCTTCACGGCCGAAAAAGTGGGAAGAAGCGGGGTTCCCATAATAGTCAGTCCAATAGGGCAGCATCGCCTCCACAACCTCCTGCCGGACGGGTGTGGAAGCGCCGTGATCCATGTAAATATGTCTCTCGTTCATAACTTTTCTTTTCATTCAGTGAATAGCAAGTAGTTTTTTGTTAATTGAAAACTTGCTGTTTGTTAACCACCTGATAGCTTTTTCACTATTAACTTCTAGCCCCTTACTATCCACTATCAAATTTGGACGATGGGTAAAAGAACTATGAATGTTGTCCCAATTCCTTCTTCGCTGTGAACGTCAATGGAGCCGCCGTGTTTTTCAATCCCTTCTTTCACCATGTAGAGGCCCAATCCGGTACCGGCGATCCCTCGTTCAACGGCCGTTTGCGCTCGGTAAAAACGCTTGAAAAGATTCGGCATTGCCTGAACGGGAATACCGATGCCTTCATCCTTGACTTCGACCCGAATTTTATGATCGACTTTTTTTGCATTTACGTAGACTGTACCTGATTGGGTAAATTTTATCGCATTTTCTACCAGATTTTTAAAGATCAGGTAAAGGGTATCTTCATTTCCTAATATAGAGGGCAGGTCGGATTGAATCCGCTGGCTAAAGGCCAGTCCCTTTTCGGTGGCTCGATCTGCCAGCGGCGGCAAGATTTGTTCAAAAATTGGGTTCAGCGAGACCGGTTCCGGGCTGCGTTGAATTTCCCGCGCTTCCAGTTTGGCTAGTTGGAGCATCTGGCGAACCATCTTTTGCAGCCGGTCACTCTCTCGCTCAATCACACCGAGGAAGCGATCTGCCTTGGCCTGATCATCGGCCGCTTTTCCTTCCCGTAAAAGCCGGGCATACATCAAAATCGTCGCCAACGGCGTCCGCAGTTCGTGAATGATATTGTTGAAAAAGTCGTCCCGCATTCGTTCAACTTCACGAATCTGCCGTAGATCACTAAAGACGAAGATCAACTCATCTACATCCCCATGTTCATTCTTAATCGTTGTGCCGCTGACCAGGACGGGGATGTAGATATCGTCTCCCTGATAAATGTCACAGGCCAGTTGTGGATAAGCTTCATCTGCCTCTTTGACCTGCTCATAGAAGGTGGAGAAATCAATGCGCCGGGTCTGGATTAAATCGTTAATGTGCCAGTTCTCCCCGTCCCCCTCCTTACGTCGGAGCAACGTTAGCAGGGCATCATTAGCGGCCGTAACCCAGCCTTCCGTATTGGTGGTTAGCAGCCCTTCAGACATGCTGGAAAAGATTGTTTCAATGCGGCGTTTCTCAGCCAATACGTCGGAGTGAAGGCTGGCATTTTCAATTGCGACTGCCAATGGCCCACTAAATGCTTGTAATAGTCGCAGATCGTTCTTGTCAAAGTGGCCGTTTTGCTTGTTGATAGCTTCCAAAACGCCGATCACTCGCTGCTCGACCTTCAAAGGAACGCAGAGAATCGAATTTGTTTGGAACCCGGAACTCTTATCAACTTTGGCAAAGAAGCGAGTGTCTTTATAGACGTCGTTGACAATGGTTGCTTCTCCATTTAAGGCGACCCAGCCTGCAATACCCTGGCCCAGCTTCAACCGAATCGGTGGCAAACCGGAAAAAAGCGGCCCCATCAATGCATCTACGAAGACAATTTCGTTGCTAACATGATCAGAAAGACCTATCGAGATTGATTCGGCCGCCAGGGCACGGCGGACGGCATTGGCTACCTTATAGAAAATCTCCTCCAAATTTAGGGTGGAGGTTATGGAATAACTTATATCTGAAACGATACCGAATTCAACAGACTGCTGCTCTGACCTCTGCCGAAGGACCGCCCGATCCAGGAGAATTGTTACCTGGGTGGCCAGCGTTTCGAGGTTGTCAACTGTTAGCGGACAATCTTCTAATGGATCAATGAGGCATATTGCCCCAGGCAGGGTAATTGGCTTGTAACTGGTTGGGAGCGGAAAAGGAATACCAACAATTGTTTCACGCGGTATCTGCCATAGGTCGGATTTAACCAGTTCGGCGGCCGATATTTCATACTTATCCAGACGGGTTGCTTTCCCCAATTCCGATAATCGGCCGAATGACACCTGATCGCCGTACCAACGGGCCTGTTTTATGTTGCCATCAGCATTGCAGATCCAAACATCGTGATGTTTTTGGAGCGGATCGCTGATAGCAACCAGCGTTTGGGTATGGCAGTAAACCGCAATTTCGAGCGCTACGACCGCACATACCCCATGTGCATCGAAGACATCGGCCAGTTCTCGCACCAATATTTCAAACAGGCCAGCGGCCGAGGTTTTTACTTCAGATTCAGGGGTATCGAGCATGGTATTGAAGTTATAGCCAAGCAAGGATAAGTTTGCAAGGAAGAAAGAATAGATATCTTAGGAAATTGTACCTATCACAACTTCGCTTGTCATTAGTTAGCAAGGGTGCAAAAGCGATTTACTCACCATGTTTTTAGGCGTGAAAAACGTTCTCCGTTCGAGGCATTATGGTATAATGGATGTAACTATTCAAGTGCCAGGTACTTTAAATGGTATGTAAGAAGTTGATTGAATGATTAATTGTTGGCCGCTTGCTAAAGTTGTATTTTGCGAATAGATTAAAATATTCCACTACCTAAGTGGTTAGTTCAGAAGGAGATTACAAATGAGTTTTATCGCATCAATTGATGGAAGGGAAGTCCTTGATTCACGAGGTAATCCTACCATTGAAGTCGAGGTTGTCCTGGTTGACGGTGCGTATGGCAGGGCAATTGTACCATCCGGTGCTTCCACAGGCGTCCACGAAGCCTGGGAAAAGCGAGATGGGGATAAGGGCCGTTACAATGGTAAAGGTGTTCTGCAAGCAGTTGCGGCCGTTAATGAGGAAATCGGCGAAGCCCTGGTTGGATGGGAAGCCATTGACCAGGTTGGTATTGATGAAACAATGATTGAGATGGACGGCACTGAAAATAAGAGCCGTCTGGGAGCCAATGCCATCCTTGGCGTTTCGCTTGCTGTTGCACACGCTGCCGCTGCCAGCCAGCAGATGCCCCTTTACCGTTACCTGGGTGGCGTCTCGGCCCGAACGCTGCCGGTTCCCATGATGAACATTATGAATGGTGGCAAACATGCTGCTGGGTCAACCGATTTGCAGGAATTTATGGTTATGCCCGTTGGCGCACCGACCTTCAGAGAGGGGCTACGCTGGGGAGCTGAAATCTATCATTCTCTGAAAAGGGTTTTATCCTCTAAAGGGTACAGCACCACAGTTGGAGATGAGGGTGGTTTTGCTCCTAAGGTATCTGCCAACCGGGAAGCATTCGAGTTGATTCTGGAAGCTATTGAGAAGGCTGGTTACAAACCAGGCGAACAAATTATGCTGGCAATGGACCCCGCCGCCAGTGAATTTTATGAAGATGGTAAATACCATCTGAAAACAGAAGGCAAGGTGTTGACCGGCCCTGAAATAGTTGATTTTTATGCCGATTGGGTGGATGAATACCCCATTATCTCTATTGAAGATGGTCTTGCGGAAGATGATTGGGATAGCTGGGTTCTGATGATGGAAAGGCTGGGCGACAAAATCCAAATTGTTGGTGATGATTTGCTGGTGACGAATATCGGCCGTATTCAAACGGCGATGGACCGGAAAGCGGTTAACAGCCTGCTTTGTAAGGTAAATCAAATTGGAACGCTGACTGAAGCGATTGCGGCTGTTGATTTTGTTCAACGACATGGTTGGACGGCCGTTGTCTCTCATCGCAGTGGCGAGACAGAAGATACGACGATTGCCGATTTGGTGGTCGCGCTCAACGCCGGGCAAATAAAGACCGGCGCGCCGGCCCGCACTGAACGGGTTGCGAAGTTCAATCAACTGCTGCGAATTGAAGACGACCTGGCGGATTCGGCCGTCTATGCAGGTATGAACGCCTTTACGAACCTGAAACGGTAAGAGGGAATTGGGCGGGTCGGATAGGGTTAAGCGGCCAGGATTCCCAATGTGCTGAAAATCACGGCCAATATCCAGAGAACCGGGCCTAAAATGCCTTCTCGAAGCGATATATAGCCAGGAATCAGGACGAAGATAATGAAACCAATATCCGTAATACTTGCCAGGCTTAAATTAAGCCAATATCCCATTGGGCTGTTTTTCAGATTGTAAATAACGGCGATCAAAATAACGAATACAGCAGCAAAAGCCAGGTTCCAGGCATTTTGGTAAAGTCTCCCCTGAACCGGTCCTGGTTCCTGGCTTTTGGCTAAGTCAAAGCCTCGCTTGGCTGCCCCCAGATGCAATACTCCCCAAACCGCATAAAAAACTGCGCCGATGATATACATGATTTTCTCCTCCACAAGATAGTACGACTTTAGCGTGTAGTATATCTTGCGATTTTAGGAGGACAACGACTGTCAATCGTAATTTACCGGCTCATTTCTTGAACCGCATCAAAGCGTTGATCACCATGACAAATGAGGTCAACATCCCAAACATAAAAGCGAAGATGACGATAGTTAGCAAGGTAGATATTTCTATATACATGTAATACCTCTTGGATCGGTAAGTAGTTAACAGTAGGCGGTGGACAGTAAACGGTTAAACGTTAAAAGTAAATAGTGAGTTAGAAGGGTAGGTCTGTATCTGTGCTGTTGATGAAGTTGACGCCTTGCTCTTTGAACCCTTCAAAGTGAGCCTGGGCAATGGCGTGAAAATCTACTTCGGGATGGATGACGGGTGAGGTGCAGTTTTGCAAAAGGTAAATGCGACTGAGGATATCTGGTTTGCTGCTAAATGCTTCGACCATATCCTCAACTGTCTCCAGGACGCAGTGGCTTTCTGCTTCCCCGGCCACCAGAATAACGTCGTTCCTTTCAAGTAAATCCAAAAAGGCTGTGTTTGGACCACCTTGTGGATGGTCTGGGACGGGGATTTCGGGTTGGATGATCGAGTAATTCTCCGTTTGGGGAATGCTTCCTTTTGTTAACCAATTGGGCTGGCTTTTTCGGGCAATTGAATGCCAGAAAACGGCCGACCACAACTCCTGGTCCAGCGCGTTGCCAATTCCGCCAATTGGAACGTGGTAGGGCCAGATAACCAGCTCTTTCTTTGCACCTTCTTCCAACTTTTGGACATATGACATTGACCAGGTTGGGGCGATTAACGGCCGCCATTTCCCTGCCAGTAAATCATCATGTGTGATTATGGTGAAGGGGGCAGGGTGGTTTCCTGTTCTATCAGCCCACCAGACTGGGTGAAAAATTTGGAAGGGAAGATGAGAATCCAGAGAGCAGGTAATACTTGAAATGCGTTCCCCATGCTGGTAGATAAATTCAGTCAGGCGGCGAATGTCGTCTTGAGCGCCGGGAACATAAAGAGTGCCGTTGTCATGACAGAAGTCGATCTGCATGTCAATTATTAGTAGATGAACTCGTGTCTGATCGTCGGCCGCAGGAGAGAGGTTGTTGGCGCCCGCTTCGGCCGCGATTTGGGCGACATCGGGGTAAAACAGCGTCCCAATTCGATTCGGATCATAGAAAGATGGAAACTGGTTCGTCATGATTTTTTATCTCCAAAAGCTGCCATTAGTGTATAAATAACACTAATTGACATATCAAAGTATAGTGTATAAGATACACTTTGTCAAGATGGATTTTTGCGATTGTATATAGTTTCTATCTTTCCGAAAAGTTGAACCTATGTCCAGCGAAAGCGATACTTGGGATAGCTTATTTAGCGCGACGCTGGCTGGGTGGGACACCAACTAGGGCGTCAGATTTGGAGGGAAAATGCACTTACTAAACCTACTTCGAGGACACTTCGGATTATTAGACAGAATCATTTTGGATTTTGTGACCTGAAAGATTCTTCGCTTCGCTCAGAATGACAATCGGCCTGCCGTGTCTTTTTTATTTTATTCCCTTTTTTTCTTCATACTAATGACAAAATTGGGTGGTTTCAATTCTCATGGAACTATACTGGCGGTGTGGCGGCTTTCAGAATGACAAGAGGACGTCTTTTTGCAATTATTGCCTGATTTATTATTTATAATAGGATCAACGGTTAATCAATTTAGAAAATTGCGAGGTAATAATGGCAGAAGAAGATCACCGTGTTCCGGATCGTGCGATCCCCCCGAATGATGCTGGTTATTTTGAGAAGATTACCCAGGCTGTCTTTCAAGCCGGTTTTAGCTGGCAGGTAATTCGGATTAAGTGGCCCAATTTTCAAACTGCTTTTGATGGCTTTGACATTAACAAAGTGGCTTCCTATACGGAAGAGGATGTCGAAGGACTTCTAGAGAATAAGGGGATTGTCAGAAACGGCCGAAAAATCCAGGCCACCGTTTACAATGCTCGTGTCTGTCAGAGGTTAATTGCTGAATTTGGCTCTTTCCTCAATTATCTGCGAACGATGGATGGCCTGGATTACTCCCAACGGTCGAAGCAGTTCTGTAAGCAGTTCAAATTTATGGGGCCGATGGGCGCTTACTTCTTTTTCTGGTCGGTGGGGGAGGAAGTGCCGCCCTATGAGGAGTGGCGGGCTGCCCAGTCAAGTTAGGATCGCTCTTGTAAGGCTGTAAGAACGGCCGAAAGCTCCGGGGTTTCTTCTGCATCTTTGAAATCGGCGATCCGACGGTAGATGTCTGCCGCAGCTTCATGAAAACCTCCCGGCAGTCCGGCTGCCTCGAATGTTGCAGCAATTTCTTCCATCTCTCCCGCAAACCGCCACGCTTTGGCAGTCACGCGCCGAACCCGTTCGGCCGTCTGCTCCGCAAAATCAGAGCCATTTCGTGACCACTGCCGTTCCAAGTCTTCACGTACTGAAAGCGATTCGGCCGCTGCCAAAATACCACTGAGCAAGGCTGTTGTCCCCTTGGTATAAGCCGCAAAACACATTTTTAGGGCAGAGGCTTTTCCTGGCTCCTCTCCGATTACTTCAACTTCCAGAGGGCCGTTGGAGAAACAAGCTGCGGCGCGTTCCGCATGCTGCCCGGAAAGATAAAGCCAGGTGCGGTTTGGCTCCCAAGCCGGGCCGCCAATGATGCTGCCATCCACAATGGTGGCGTTTGCGACTGTCATTTTGTCGCCGATTCGCCGGGCACGTTGGGGTGAGATGGCGTTGGCGTCCAGAAACAGCCCTTTGAATCTGGCAGCAATAACCTGCTCGGCTACTGTTTCGGCGGCGTGAGGCGGGCAGACGCTTATGATCATGGTGGAAACGGCCGATGCTTCTTGCAGTGACCCTAATTCCACCAATTGGTGGGCTTCAGCCCGCTCTCGCGTTTCTGTGCTGCGACCCTCCGATACCCAATAAACTGAGTTACCGCCGTTCTGGGCTGAAGCCGCAATTGATATGCCCATATTACCAGGGTGAA
This sequence comes from Promineifilaceae bacterium (SeqCode), assembly GCA_049281335.1. GTDB lineage: Bacteria > Chloroflexota > Anaerolineae > Promineifilales > Promineifilaceae > JAKEFB01. The sequence goes on along the minus strand of JBAPRX010000028.1, from coordinate 669 downwards.
GGAGGGTGATTTTTTCCATAACGTGTTTGGTCGCTAGGGTTTTAGGGTGCAAAGCGCCTGTCGAATTTCACCTAGATGATAGGCGGTGTGAACGATTGCGGCAATAGCACCACCAATCGTTTGCTCATCGGGCCAATCTTCCTTATCTTCAATGAGTGCCTTGATGCGGTCGTAACTTTCTCGCAGTGAAGTTTTGATGGACTCCCATTCTTCGGCCGTTACGCCGCTTGTCTCACGCCAGATTTTTCCCCAATCATTCCGTTCATATTGATGTGTTCGAAGGCTTTTTTCTGCAACATCGAGATAGAACGCAACATGCTTGACCTGGGCTGCCAGGGTGGCGCATTTACCTCCAACGGGGATGGATGCTTCTTCGGCCGAAATCGTCCCCAATGTTTCAAACATAGAGGTGCCACCATCCAGAAAATAACCTTGAACATTGTCGAATGTTTCATCCAGCAGGGAAAAAAGGGCTTTTTTAAATTCTTTTGTGTTTATTTGGTCGGACATTGATTCTCCTAAGAATAATTATTAAGGCAAAGACGCCACGAGGCAAAGATGCAGTGGAAAATGGCTGACATGGATTTTTCATTTATGGTATTAAACCACTGATTAGAATTATAGAATGTATGTTCTGGTTGGTCAATAGCCAGCGGTCTAGTTTTGGCA
>JBAPRX010000027.1:0-10794 GCA_049281335.1 Promineifilaceae bacterium (SeqCode) | reverse complement strand
ATGTGGTGGAGCAGCCTTCGACTGATGCGGTGACGGCGATTGTGGACAAATTGGAAAACGGCCGACACGTGATTCTCTCTTTTGGCGAATATGACAGCGATCTCGATTACCTGCTGGTGTCCAATATTCTTACCCGCCGCATCCGGCAGCATTGGGTTAAGAAAACGGAGGAGCACAAAACGCACGGCGCTCCCCAGCCACTGCCGCTGGTGATTGCGGTTGAGGAAGCACATAAGCTGCTGAATCCGCATATTTCGGGGCAGACGGCCTTTGGAATTATTGCCAGGGAACTGCGGAAGTATTTTGTGACGCTGCTTGTGGTGGATCAACGGCCGTCCGGCATTGACGATGAGGTGATGTCCCAATTGGGAACGCGCATCACCGGCTGGCTGGGCGACGAGGATGATATTCGGGCCGTGTTGACCGGTCTGGCTGGGCGGGAACAGCTACGGGGGATGCTGGCCCGCTTGCAGGAGAAGCAGGAAGTGTTGCTTCTGGGTTGGGGCGTCAAAATGCCTATCCCGGTTCGCTCCCGCCGCTATGATGAAGATTTTTACAATGAAATGCGGGGCAAAAGCTCGAAAAAGAAGCAGAACATTGAGGAATTAACGGCCGATTTGTTTGCGGATTAAGGGGGGAGTGATTGGTGATTGGCTAACCTGCGGTTAGCTTGGGTAATTGGGTTGATGGGGTGATTTTGACATTTGCCATTTGCAACTTGCAACTTACTCGCTTCCTTGATTAACAGAAAACAGGACAATAATGAGTTCACCTAGATTAATTTCGGCGACGACGGCGCGCCGGATGGCGATAACTAAACAACGATTAGCGGGGAGGAGAGCAACGGCCGATGTGGCGGGCATCAAGGATGTCCTGGAAGACATTCGCTGTTTGCAGATTGATCCTATCCGGGCGGTGGAACGGCCCCAATATTTGATTCTGTGGAGCCGCCTGGGGAATTATGACACCGACTACCTGGATCGGCTGGTTTATGAGGACAGGTACCTCTTTGAATATTGGGCGCACGCGGCTTCGATTGTCAGAACGGCCGATTACCCTATTTTCAAGCCTCAGATGGAAGGCTATGCAGCCGGAAACACAGCCGGGGCCAGACGGACACGGGAATGGTTGATGGAAAACAAGGACCTGGAAGCCTTTGTGTTGGCTGAATTAGATCGCAACGGCCCGATGTCTTCCGATCAGTTTGAGCACGACCTGATTGAGAGTGTAGAGGGCGGTATCTGGTCAAGCGGCCGAAATGTTAATTGGATGCTCGACCTTCTTTGGGGCAAGGGCAAGATCATGGTTGCCTACCGCCAGGGGTTGAAGCGATATTGGGACCTTGCCGAGCGCTGCCTGCCGGATTGGGCGGAAACAGATGCGCGTTTGGACAAAGAGGAAAAAAGCTACCGGGCGGCGCAGATTGCTTTGCAGGCTTTGGGGGTCGGCCGTCCCCGGCAGATCAAGATTCACTTTACCCGTAATGCCTATGCAAATTTGCAGAAAGTTGTTAAACGATTGGTCAAGGATGGCTGCTTTGTGCCGGTGCAGGTTTCGGCCGATGGGACGGAAGGAGAGACGTATTGGCCTGGACGCTGGTTTGTCCATGTGGAGGATATTCCCCTGCTGGACAGATTGGAACAGGGGGAGTGGGAACCGCGAACGACGCTGTTGTCGCCGTTTGATAATCTGATTTGCGACCGGGATCGAACGGAGATGATGTTCGACTTTTTCTACCGGATCGAGATTTATGTGCCGAAGGCCAAGCGGCAGTATGGGTACTATGTCCTGCCGATCCTGCACGGCGACCGGATGATCGGCCGAATCAGCCCTAAGATGAACCGCAAGAAGGATCGGTTGGAAGTGGAAGCTGTATACGCTGAAGACGATGCGCCCATGACGGCCGAGATTGGTTCGGCCGTGCGGAGAGCGATTGAAGAGTTGGCCCAATTCCTGGGCGCAAAGGAAATTTCCTACGGGGAGACACTACCGACAGGCTGGAAGTTAGGGTAAAGTATTAGGAACACTCACGCCAAGACGCCTAGTCCGCAAAGGATTCTTTGTCGCTACTCTTTGCGTCCTTCGCGTCTTTGCGTGCGATTTAATTTCTAAGGAGATTATCATGGCTTCCCCACGAGAAGAATTAGACCTGTTAAGCCAGGATATACATTTATTAGGCGATATTTTAGGAAAGGTTATTCGCCAGCAGGTGGGGATGCAGGTTTATGAGATGGTGGAAACGACCCGTTTTCTGGCCATTGATAATCGTAAGAACCCTGACGAATCGTATATTGAGCCGTATCTGGCGGAGCTTGTGGGTGGGATGGCTTTGGCCGATGCCGAAAATGTGGCACGGGCCTTTACCACCTATTTCGAGTTAATTAATCTGGCTGAGGAAAATCATCGCGTTCGGGTTTTGCGCCGCCGGGAGCGGGAAGCCTATCCCAACCCGCCCGGAGAGACGATTGATGATGCGTTGGCTCACCTGGTCAGACAGGGGGTGGATGCGAAGGCAATGGAGGCGCTTCTGGAACGGCTGCACATTGAACTGGTCTTTACCGCTCACCCAACTGAGGCCAAACGCCGTTCCGTTTTGTCGAAGCTGCGCGACATTTCAGATATTTTAACAACGCTGGAACGCCAAAACCCACTGCCGGAGGAACGCCGCCGAATGGGGGATGAGATTCTGGCGGATGTGGAGGCGTTGTGGCTGACAGAACGAAGCCGAACCCGTAAGCCGGAAGTGACGGATGAGGTGAAGACCTATCTGCATTATCTGGAAAAGTCAATCTGGGATATGCTGCCCGAAGTGTACCGGAGTTTGGCCGAGGCTCTGAAAAAACATTACCCGGATTTGGAAATGCCGGAACGATTTTTGACTTTCGGTTCCTGGGTTGGCGGGGACCGGGATGGCAACCCTAATGTGACAACGGCCGTAACGGCCGAAACGCTCCGCCTCCATCGCGGGCTGGCTGTTGAACATCATAAAAAGGTCGCCCATAATCTCTCCCGCTTTCTCAGCACCTCCAAACGGTTGTTGAAGGGGGGCGATTCGGTATTGGAGGCGATAACGTCCAGGGAATCCTCTGAGCATATCGCTAAGTTGGGGAAACGCTACCCGCAGGAGCCATACCGCCTCTACGCTTCGCTGCTGACAGAAGAGTTAGGCGTAACGTCTGATGATAGAGTTCGAGAACGGTTGTTGGGGAAAGCGGTGGGCGATCTGCCAAAATTGCGTACTAGAGAAAACCTGTTAGCCGACCTGACCATATTTTGCGACAGCCTTGAAGCTGCCGGGGCAGAGCATATTGCCGGTACGAAAATACAGCCATTTCTGGAACAGGTAAAGGTGTTTGGTCTTCATACTGCCCGGCTGGATATTCGCCAGTTGAGTGATGTTCATACGACTATTCTGACAGAGTTGTGCCGTCACTTTGGCTATCATGAAGATTACAGCGGGCTGAAATCGGCCGAGCGCACCGCCTTGTTAACGACCCTAATGGAGCAGCCCTCTCCCAACCTGCAAAATCTCACTGGCCTGTCCGATCAAGCGGCCGAATCGCTTGCCCTCTTCAAAATGCTGTCCAGAGCGGTCAGCTTTTACGGGGCGGACATCATTGGCCCCTATATTATCAGTATGGCGCGGGGGGTGGATGATGTTCTGGCGGTGCTGCTGCTGGCTCGTTGGGTGGGGTTGTGCTTGCAGCCCGGCAGCAATACGGAAGGGTTGTCTATTGCCCCGCTCTTTGAGACGCGGGAGGATTTGGGAAACGCTCCGGGCGTTATGACGGCGTTGTTTACGCATCCTGTTTACGGCCGTCATCTCCGTGCGCTCGGCAATAAGCAGATGATCATGGTTGGCTACTCTGACAGTAATAAAGACGCCGGGTATCTGGCAGCCAACTGGGAGCTGTACCAGGCGCAGGAGACGCTGGTGGATGTTTGTGAAAAATATGGCGTGACGCTGACGCTGTTTCATGGGCGGGGTGGGACAGTGGCGCGGGGCGGCGGGCCGGTCGGCCGAACGATTATGGCCCAAGCCGCCGGTTCCATTAACGGCCGAATCCGCATCACCGAACAGGGTGAAGTCATCGAGGAACGGTATGGCAATCCTGAGATCGCCCGCCGCCACCTGGAACAAGTCACCTACGCTGTCCTGTTGGCGAGTGCACCCACTTACAAAGAGCAAAATACGCCCCGTCCTGAATGGCGGAAGGCAATGGATGAACTGGCCCGAACCGCTCACCAGACTTACCGCTCCTTCATTTATAAGACACCGGATTTGTTGACTTACTGGCAGCAGGCAACGCCGATTCAGGAGATTGGCAAGATGCGGATCGGTTCCCGACCGGCCCGTCGTCCTTCCAGCGATCCCTTTGCCGGACTCAGGGCCATTCCCTGGGGCTTTAGCTGGATGCAGAGCCGTCACGGGCTGCCCGGTTGGTATGGTCTTGGGGAAGCGTTACAGGCGTATTCGGCCGATGATGGAGGGTTGGAGATGCTGCGGGAGATGTACCGGGAGTGGGTGTTCTTCAAGGCGTTGATTGACAATGCTCAGATGGCGCTGGGCAAGGCTGATATGGGCATTGCCCGCCTTTATTCGGGGTTGGTTGAAAGCGACGCGATTCGGGAGACGATTTTCGGGAAGATTCAGGCGGCTTATGAGCGTACCTGTGATTGGGTGCTTCAGGTTACGGGGCAGAAAAGTATTATGGAAAATGCCCGGACGTTGAAGCATTCGATTGAACGGCGTAACCCGTATGTTGATCCGCTGAATTTCATTCAGGTTAATCTGCTGCGCCAACTGCGGGCTATGCCGGATCAGGACAGCCCGGAGGCGAAGGAGTTGTTGGAGGTTGTTTTCCTAACCATCAACGGTATTGCGGCGGGGTTGAAGAATACGGGGTAGCTGGCGGGGGAATGGGGTGATATAGAGTTGTTGAAGACTTTTGTTTTCTCAGGTCATTTTGGTGGGGCGTTATGGAGTTGCAAGAAAACAAAAGTCGGAGGGTGGGGATCAGCCGCCGTTTTGGGCGGCGGCGACCGCAGCGGCCGTTTCCAGATTGGGGGCGCGGACGATCATAGTTTGTTCGCCGTTGTTATAGAAACAGATGACGTCTTCGCCCTGCCAGCATTGGCTGCCGTCGGGTTGAGATAAGGCCGGTGTCCCAAACAGGTTGGCTGGGTAGTCTGGATAGGCGTTGGCAAATTCTTCCAGGTCGGCTGAACTGTCCCAGACCAGTTTCATGACCATCACAATTTGTTGGGCCTCTTCATTCCAGTAGACGGCATACCGGTCGCCACCCCAGCCGGTTGCGGCTGTATCGGCGGTGGCGGCGTCTAGCTGCTGGATCAGATATTCGCGCAGGTAGAATTCGCCCAACGCTTCCTCGTCCAACCGCTGCCAGCCCGTGCCCAGCGTGTCGGTTAGCGGTTGCAGGCTGACAATCTGTGGCTCGTCGCCGCTTAGATACCGTTCGGGGTGCAGAATCTGTTCTGTTGATTGGGGTAAGTTTTCCCAGGCGGCGTCAACGGCCGAATAACCGCCTTGGGCGTACAAGGTCTGGACGAACTCTAACCCACCGGTGTAGGGGAATTCCAGTTCGTCGGCCAGCACCGGCGGGGCGCTGTCAAAAACGGTTGTGTCGAACGTTTCCGTCTGGCCCAGGATTTCAAATAGTTGTTCCTGAGTGAGATACCCCTCGCTGATGTAGAGAGTTTGGGCCAGGGTCGCATCTCCTTCAGCCAGGGCGCGTAAGGCATAGGCCGGATCAGACTCGATTGTGTCGTCTGACAGCCTATCCAGTTGAAAATGTTGGTCTTGGAGGGCGTGGACAAATTCGTGGGCATAGGTGAATTGTTCCAGGGCGGTGAAGGTGGACTCGCCGTTACTGATGACCACAAACTCATCCGTGTCCGGATCATAGTAGCCTGCAATTTGTTCGGTTAGCAGGTCAATGGTGAAGTTATACAGGTCGAAATCCCGTTCCAGAAAGTCGAAGGCGCTCAAGGAAAGGACATCAAAGCGGCTTTCATCCGGGCTGTAATCTTCCATAAAGTCATCTTCCAACTGCTGGCGAAGCTGGTCGGGCGTCAGGGAAGTCAACGCTACCTCGTCCAACTGCTCCAACCCGCGAAGTTCAACCACATTGGCCTCAATTTGTCGTAATAAATCGGCATCAGTTTCTTCATTGCCGCCGGGTTCGGCCGTTGCCGGTGGCTCATTGCTGAGTGGGGTTGGGGTTTGGGGCGGCGTGTCGGTTGGTGTCGTGGGCTGCTCCGGTTGGCTTTGGGTTGGTGTGGGCGGCGCCGTTATCACAACGGGTGTTGGGATGACAGAGGGGCCGGATACAGGGGCAACCGCAGTGAAGAAGGCCAGCCCACCAAAGAGGAAAATGACGACCACAATACAGGCAAAAAGAACGGACAGCAGTGCACAGCCGCCGAGTATCCAGACCCAAACAGGGACAGAGGAAGAGGGTTTATCATTCATAAATCAGCCTTTTATCTTTTCCCGTTTTGTCTTACGGGAATCTAATGGCACGATGTTACCATACTTCGTACCTCTAACTTACTCTCCGGTAAGTTCATTATAGAAACTATCAGGGTTATTGTCCCATAACCTTGTATTCATAATTGTAGGAACAGCTATATGTCCTTTAGTTATAGGCGTGTATTGAAAGGTATCTTTAGAGACATTTGGATCGCTCATACTGTCTCACAGGTAGGAACGCAGGTTACTTTATTGGCGCTGCCATTTACCGCAGCACTTACCCTTAATGCAACGCCGTTCCAAATGGGTATTTTGACTGCCGCAGGTACCTTGCCCAATTTGCTGTTTAGCTTGATTATCGGCGTATGGGTTGATAACTGGCCCAAGCGGATTACGCTGATAACGGCCGATTTGATACGCGCTTTCCTCCTCTTTACGATCCCCGTCTTTGCCGTGTTGCATATGTTGAGTATTGAAATACTGGTCATAGTTGCCTTTTTAATGGGTATCGCAAGCATTGTTTTTGAGGTGGCGATGGCCTCCATTATTCCAGTTGTGGTTGGGCGTGAAAGGTTGATGGAGAGCAATGCCCTTCTTGAAACGAGCCGTTCAACGGCGACAACAGTTGGGCCAGCACTTGGCGGTGTTGTAGTAGACATTTTAGGACCACCATTTGCGCTGCTGCTCGATTCACTGTCTTTTGTTTGCTCGGCCTTCTTTTTGCGGCATATAGATGTTGAAAAGCCACCGCCGTCTGTGAGTGATACATCATTTTGGGAATTGCTGTTTGGCGGGTTTCGGGAAATGCAAAAAAGCCCTTTGCTTGCAGCACTTGCAAGGACGGCAACCATCTGGAATCTCTCAAGCGCCATTAACAACGCTGTTCTCATCTTATATGTGACACGAGAACTCCATTTGAGCGCGGCGCAGTTTGGCATCATGACCACGATGTTGGGTATTGGCATGGTGCTTGGTTCAACCATTGTTGGCTGGATACAACAACGGTTTGTATTAGGGTCCGTATTTATGGCATCTGGTCTTGTTGCAACCTTTGCTTCAATCGGTGTGATAACTGCTCTTCTGCTGCCAGAGACGCTGCGGTTTATATATCTGGTAATTATTGAGGGCATTTGTGGAATTGGGTACAGTATCTTTGTTATTGGCATCGGGAGTTTTCGCCAGGCGGCAACGCGGGATGCGGTTCAGGGAAAAGTGACAGCAAGTTTCCGATTTCTGATGATGGGAGGAATGCCAATTGGTGCATTGATTGGGGGGAGCATCGGAGCGCGATTTGGTCTACTGCCTGCATTGGTTGTGGGTACTTGTGGGCTGTTTGTGGCCTGGGGGATGTTATGGGTATCAACCGTGCCAACAATGAAGCGAATCCCTGAACCTGTTGAATAGGCTTGAACTGTTGTTAGTTGAGTTTGTGACTGGGCGCTGGCGTTTTTGTGTTTTTTGGATTGGAGCGATTTACCAAATCGCTCTACGTGATTGAAAGTGAAGGTGATTTTGTCAGGTGACAGTCACTTTTTCTAACTATTTTGGACGATTGCCTGAATTTGAACAGTAGCGATGTCTGCGGCCGTTTCCAGATCGGGCGCACGGACGATGAAGGTTTGTACGTCGAGTTGGTAGAAGCAGGTAACATCCTCCCCTTGCCAGCATTGGCCGCCGTCCTGCTGTAATTGGGACTCTTCGGTGTAGAGGCGGCGGAGATAGTTGGTGTAGGCGGTGATAAATTCGGCCGCATCGCTTGGTTCGTCCCAGGTCAGCAGCAGGGCCATTACCAGTTCGTCATCGGCCGCATTCCAATAGACCTCGTATTGATCGCCCCCCCAACCAGTAACCGCTGGAGCGATTTCTTCCGGCGAAAGCTCACCGCTGAGATGCTGCTGCAGGTAAAATTCACCCAACGTATCTTTGCGAATAAGCTGCCAACCCTCACCCAATACACCGGTCAGAGAGGGGACGCTTACGGCCGTTGGTATGTCTCCTGAGAGATAACTTTCGGGATGAAGAATTTGTTCGCTTGATTGGGGGCGGCTGCTCCAGACGGTGTTTACCAGTTCGTAACCGCCCTGCTCAAACAAGAATTGGATAAATTGGAAGCCGCTCCGGTAGGCAAACTCAAACTGCGCTCGCAAAAATGGCGGCGCGTCATTGAAGAGCGACAATGCCTCCTGATTCAAGGTGTCGGTTACGCTGACCTGCTCTTTTGGGGTAAAGAATTTACTGTCTTGCAGGTAGCTGTACTGCACGAAGTTTGCTTCTCCTTCGGCTATGGCACGCAATGCAAGTCGGCCGTCTGTTGGCAGGGCCAGGATGTTAATCTGTCCCAGGCCAAAGCTCTGGGATTGGAGATCATGCATGGTGTCGTGGGCCGTGAGCCAGCGGTTGTAATCAGCCTCTTCGCCAAGAACCGGGCTGTAAGCCACAACGGCCAGGGTGTCGGGATTGTACGCGCCGAGAACATTCTGCTCGTTCAGGCTGTCGGCGTAGGCTGCCAGATCGAAATCATCGGGAATGAGTCGGAAAGCCCGGTAGACCAGTTCGTCGAGCTGGGCCTCGCCTTCCGAATAGTCGTCGCTGCCGAACAGAAGTTGTTCATGGAGGGTGGTTGGGGTGGTCCCGGTGACTGGCTGTTGGGGAGTCGGGCCGTTGGTGGTTTGTCCATCGGCCGTTTCGGGCATGCGAAGGCTGATGATGCTGGCCCCAACTTGCTGCCGCAGCGCTTCCTGGCGGGCTTCTTCGTTGGGATAAAGGGCGGTGATTGTCAAGGCAACCGGTTCACTCTGACGGCCGTTTACATCTTCGCCGGTGGCCTGGATGGTGAAGGTATCCTCAACTTCCGGTGTCCAGGTAAAGCGGAGAATGGTTGAAAGATCGCCGCCTCCCTGATAACTCTGCCAGGGGTCGCCATCCAGGGTGACTTGAATATTGTCAATACCGTCATCGGCGTAGGCCGCGACGAAAAGCTCGATGTTATCGGTTGGCAGCACTTCAGCGCCATTGTTGGACGCGAAGAGGAAAAGCTGTATCTTAGGCTGGTTGGCGGCGGCTTCTGCCTCGGAAGCAATGGCTTCCTGTTGGGCTACCTGGGTTGAAAGGGCTTCTATCGCGTCTAACTGCCCGGCAATTTCGGTTGCCATCGTGTCGCGGGTCGCTTCGGCCGTGTCTAGTGCGCTCTCTCTTACCGCCAGATCATTGTTTAACTGATCACGAGCGGCTGTTAGGACAGTCTGTTCAGATTCTAACTCGCCTGTCTGTTGTTCCAGCACTTCTTTGTCTCGCGCCAGGAAAACAACGGCCGCAACCAGTATCAGCAGGGTGGTAACAAATGTCAGGAGAATCGCAGTTGTTGAGGTTTGTCTCATAATTCGATATGCTACACGAGCAAGAGATGTAAATCAAGGTGGTAGAGTAAGACAGACCACCTTTCTCATTAGATTTGTAGTAAACGGTAAGGATTCGCTATTTACAATTGACGGTTATAAGACAACAATTTACGATTATTGAACTATTTTAAAATAGGATTACCTTGGAGAGTTGATGATGAGAAAAAATATGAAGCCGGTTTTCTTCTTGATCGGTATTTTGGTTTTGGCGGCGCTGGCTTGCGGGCCGAATCTCTCCGGCGTCCCAGAAGTGACTATTCCGGCGGGTGCGGTTGAAACGATTCAGGCTGCCGGGCAGCAGGCAGGGGGCGTGGCTGAAACGGCCGTTGCCATAGCGACCCAGGAAGGCAGTGTTGCCATTGAGACATTGCAGGCAGGTGGTTCGGCCGGGTTGGGTGCTCTGGAAGAAAAATTTCAGTCTATCCAGACGGATGAAAACGGCAATTTTAGCGTGACTGTCACCGATACTGAGGTGAACGAAGCGATTCAGCTGGGGCAGGAGTCGCAGGGAGCTGCCGGTAATTCGCCCTTGAAGCAGCCGGTGGTTGTCTTTACCGGAGGGAACATTGTCCTGACCGGCAATGTCACCCAGCCGATTGAAGCGCAGTTGACGGTTGTTTTTCGGCCGTCTGTGGCGAACGGCGTGGTTCAATTTGAGGTCGTCAGCGCGACATTGGGGACGATTCAGGTTCCGGCGGCCGTTCTCTCGACGGCCGAAGCCACGTTGAACAGCACCTTAGGACAGGCAATGGGCAATATTCCAACCGGTTTCACCTTGCAATCGGTGGTGATGGGCGAGGGAACAATGACGGTGTCAGGGACGCGAAATTAGGGTAATGCGTAAAACGTAAGATTACGCTTTACGTTTTTCATTAGAACATTACAATGAGAAAGAAGAGGGCG
>JBAPRX010000026.1:0-1703 GCA_049281335.1 Promineifilaceae bacterium (SeqCode) | reverse complement strand
GATGACGGTTGACCATTCCCGCATCCGGCAGGCGCTCCACAACCTGCTGAACAACGCCCTACGACATACGCCGCCCGGCGGCACGATCCTGGTCGAAGTGAAGCAGGAAGGGGCCAATCTGATTATCACGGTTGAGGACAGCGGCGAAGGCATCCATCCCGACCAGCTTCCCTACGTCTTTGAGCGATTCTACCGGGCTGATCCGGTTCGCAGCCACGACGAACGGCCGAGCGGCAGCGGAACAGGTCTAGGGCTGGCAATTGCCAGGGCAATTGTGGAGGCGCATGGTGGGGAAATAACGGCCGAGTCCCCCGGACTCAACAAGGGCAGCCGCTTCATCATCTCACTGCCCATTGCCTAGCGGCAGCGAATTAAACGGGGTCTCTTTTGACGGCAGCGGAGGATTGGGATTGGTTCAAGACGATGCGCCGGAAGGTGGGTTTGGGGCCGAAGTTGAGGAGGTAGCCGAGTCTGACGGGGGGCGATTTGACGATGTAGTTTTGGAGCTGGTCTAAGTGGACTTCTTCGATGGTTTCGGCCGTTTTCAGCTCAAGGATGATCTTATCTTCGACGATGATATTAGCGATAAACTCCCCAACAACCTCATCCTCAAAATAAACCAGGACAGGTTCCTGCTGCTTGACCTTCAGCCCTCGTTTTTCCAGCTCCACGACCAGTGAATTTTCGTAGACCTGCCCCAAAAAGCCATAGCCAAGCACATTATAGACGCGATAGAAACACCAAATAATCACCTCAGAAAGCGCTCGATGGAGCAAATCAACATCTCGTCTTTTGGAACTCAAACCTGAATCCTTTGACCTGCTTCGTTACTTCCCTTGATTACTCACGCACCTGCCAGTCGCCAATACCAATCCACTTGTAGGTGGTCAACTCTTCCAGCCCCATCGGCCCCCGTGCATGGAGCTTTTGGGTGCTGACCGCTACCTCTGCCCCCAGGCCGAATTCACTGCCGTCGGTGAAGCGGGTGCTGGCATTGACGTAGACGGCGGCCGAATTGACCTCATCTACAAAGCGGGTGGCGTTGGCCCAATTGTTGGTCAGGATGCTGTCGGAATGTTCGGTACTGTGTTCGTGAATGTGTTCGATGGCGGCGTCCAGCCCATCCACAACCTTGACGCCGACGATAAGGGCCAGCCACTCCTGGTCGAAGTCGTCCGGCCCGGCGGGAACGATGGTGGCCCCGTGTCCGTCTTGCTGCAAAATGTCGAGGGCGGCGCCGGTCGGCCGTATTTCCACTTTCGATTCTGCCAGCCGAGCGGCCATCATGGGCAGGAAATCGGCCGCGACGTTGGGGTGAACCAGGACGGTGTCAAGGGCATTGCAAACACTCGGCCGTTGAATCTTGGCATTCTCGACAATATCAACCGACTTGTCGAGGTCGGCGCTTTCATCCACGTAGATGTGGCAGATGCCAATGCCGCCGGTGATGACCGGGATGGTGCTTTCCTCCCGGCACAACTGGTGGAGGCGGTTCCCGCCGCGTGGCACAATCATGTCCACATATTTATCCAGCCGCAAAAGCTCCCGAACCAGCGCCCGGTCGGGGTTGTCAATGTATTGAACGGCCGTTTGGGGCAGCCCAACGCGCTCCAGGGCGGCTTGAATGGCGTTAATGAGGGCCAGATTGCTCCGCAGCGTTTCGCTTCCCCCGCGCAGGATGGCAGCGTTGCCCGTTTTCAAGC
>JBAPRX010000025.1:0-37897 GCA_049281335.1 Promineifilaceae bacterium (SeqCode) | reverse complement strand
GTGATGAGGTCGTCCATGTTGTGAACGGGTTGGTTATCAACGGCCGTAATCACATCGCCACCGACGACAGCCTGCTGTCCGTCAATCTCGACCTGACGATCACTGCCCTGTAAGCCAGCTTTGTCGGCCGGGCCGTTAGGAGAAACTTCACCAACCAGTGCGCCGGTCTGGTCAGAGGGAAGTCCGGCGGCTTCGGCCACGTCCGGCGTCAGACTGGTGCCGCTGATACCGAGATATGGATGATCATAACGGCCGTCGGTAATCAAGACTGGAACGATGTCTTGAACGATAGAGGAGGGTATGGCAAAGCCAATACCGGCCGACGCACCTGCCGGAGAGATAATGGCCGAGGTCACGCCGATGACCTGCCCGGCGGCGTTGAGCAAAACGCCGCCGGAGTTACCCGGATTAATGGAAGCGTCGGTCTGGATGATGTCCGGGATATTATATTGAGGGGCATTTGTATTGTTGGTGCTGACCGGGAGCAAACGGCCGAGAGCGCTGATAATGCCGACGGTCATCGTCTCTTCCTGGCCGAAGGGATTGCCGATGGCAACGGCCAGGTCACCAACGTGCAGATGGGTGGAATCGGCTAACTGAACCGGGTGAAGTTCGGAAGCGTCAACGTCAACGGATATGACAGCCAGATCGCTGTCCGGGTCAGCCCCAACGAGGGTCGCGTCGACGATTCTGTCATCCGAAAAGGCAACGGTGATTCTGTCAGCATTGCCGACAACATGGTTGTTGGTAACGATATGTCCATCCGTATCCCAGACGAAGCCGGAACCTTCGGCCCGAACGGTTGTGTCCGGCGTCTGTGGATTGAGATTGGGGAAGCCCGGAATATTAGGGAATTGGAACAGAGAGGTGATGTCGGCCGATTGATGCTGTTCAACTTCGATATAGACGACTGAAGGATTCACCCGGTCGTAGATACCGGCTAATGTCCCATTTTCGGCCGTTTGAACCAGGTCATCGGCCGCCGGTGTTACCTGATTTTGACTCTGCTGCGTTGTCTGTTCAACTGCATCATCAGCCTGGGCCTTGGTTGTTGAACAGGCGCTTAAAGCCATCACAATGAGTATAAAAAGTGGTAGTAATAGGGTTAATTTTTTCTTGTATTTCATTTTTGCATCTCCTGAAATGTAACTGTGACATCCTGGCAAGGTATATTCCTGCTGTGGCGTTCACACCTTACAGCATAGGCGAAACAATAAGTTTGGGCTTTAAGAAAAGGCTATGAGAAGTTTAAGTTTACCTTAAGCGGCAGGTGAATCGTGAATTGGCTGCCCCGTCCCAGATCGCTTTCTACCTGGACATAGCCGTTGTGGGCTTCGGCAATTTCCTCGGCAATTGTCAGTCCCAGACCCAGGCCGCGTGGAAAGCGGCTTTGCTGCTGCCCCCGGAAAAATGGGCTGAACAGGTGGGGCAAATCTTCCTCTGAGATGCCGGGGCCAGTGTCGCTGACTCGCAGCCAGAGGTCGCCGCCGTTTCGCCCGCTTTCGACCGAAACTTTGCCATCTGGTGGGGTGTATTTGATGGCGTTGCTTAATAGATTGCCGACGGCCTGGGCCAGCCGGTCGGGATCGGCCTGTAAGGGGGGTAAATCGGGGGTTAAGTCCACCTGCCAAACGACTCCCTTTTCTTGGGCAGCGGCCTGCCAGGGCTTTAGCAGGGGAGGGAGCCAGTCGCTCAGAGACAAAGGTCGCAGCATCAACTCGCGGGGGCCGAGTTTCTGACCGTGCAGCCGGGTCAGGTCGTCAAGTAAAGGCTGCAATCGTTCCAATTCGGCATCTATCCCCGAAAGGAGTTCCTGACGCAGGGCCGGTGACTGGTTTTCGTCCTGTCGCAAGACGTGAATGGCAGAGCGCACCGCGCCCAACGGCCGTCCCAGTTCGTGAACGACATTCGCCAGCAGTTGGCGGCGAGTTTCCTCCAGCTCTTTGAGCCGTCGGGAGAGGGTGTTGACGGCCTGGGCCAACAGGCGCAGTTCATCCGGACCGTTGACCGGCACATCTTCAATGGGATGACCGGCGGCGATGTCGGTCACGGCCGAAGTCAGCGTGTGAATCGGCCGTTCCAACCGCAGAGCCAGCACCAGCCCGATCAGCCCGCCAACCACCAGTTCCAGCAGCAGTACCCCCATGAGCAGCCAGCGAAGTCGCACAAAATGGCTGGACAAGTCTTGTACTTCCTGGGTCACCTCGACAATGCCAACCAATTCCTGGTCAATATCACGAACCGGTACATAGATGACGGCCGTTTGGGTTGAAAAACTATAGGAAACCGTCCCGTCGTTGGCGGGGGTATCTGTATCGCTGGCATCTGTGGTCGTCGTGCCGAAAAGCGGCTCCCCGGATGGCCCCAGCAGCATTACCCTGTTCTGGAACTGCTGGCTGAGACGCTCCAAAAATGCCTGGGCTGCCGCCGGGTCTTCCCAAATGCTGCTTTGTCCGGCGGCTTCTGTCGAAACGAAATTAGCCTGCTGGAGCAGGTCTTGCTGCAAGTTGTTCAACAAGAGTTGGGTTTCCAGCACGTAAAAGAGGGCAATGCCCGCCAGGGGGACGATAATGAACAGGGGGAGTAAATGGCTGAGGATAAAACGGCCGCGCAGTGAGTGCATAAGGTTATTCTTCCACCGGAACCAGCTTGTAGCCGACCCCACGCACCGTTATGATTCGCTGGGGATGGTTGGGGTGTTCTTCCAGCTTTTCGCGCAGCCAGCGAATATGAACGTAGACTACCTGCGGCTCGCCACAGAATTCGGCGCCCCAGACCCGGTTTAACAGTTGGCCGGTCGGTACGACATGACCGGCTTCCAGGGCCAAGGTGTGGAGCAGTTGGAACTCTTTGGCGGGCAGAATGATGGATCGGCCGTTGCAGTCGACAGTGTAGGCGGCCGGGTCAATAGTCAAATCACCGACCTGAATGGGGTTAGGGACAGGTGAAGCCGGGCTGTTTTCGTAAGCGCGGCGCAGGACAGCTTTGATATGGGCCAGCAAGACATCGGTGTTGAAAGGTTTAGTGATATAGTCGTCCCCACCCATCTCCAGGGCCAGAATGGTATCCAGCTCCCGGCGGCGGGCTGTGACAAAGATGACGGGGGTGTTGTTTTCCTTGTGCAGCTTTTTTAAGCCTTCCAGCCCATCCATGCCCGGAAGACCGATGTCGAGCAAAACCAGATCGGGTTGGTTTTGACGGGCCTGGGCCAGCGCATCTTCGGCCGAAGCGGCCGTACTGGTATGGTAGCCAGCCTGCTCCAGGCTCAAACTCAGACTGCGCCGCATGAGCGTGTCGTCGTCTACAACGAGTATGTGTTTATTCATCAATTTGTGATCACCAATTAATAATCTTCTTCTCTTCTATCCTACTATTGGCAGTGGTAAGAAACATCTGACAAATGACGTATTTTTAAGGACGTTGTTGGGATCACTATTGGCGATAAAATAGCAATATGGTCAATCGTTTACGGACGGCTCTTGATTTTCGGCGCAGTTTGCGTCTCTTAATTAGCGTTACCTTTGGGGCGTTGGCTGTGCTGCTTACTTTTATCTTTGGCTGGCTGCTGGATGTCAGTATCAGCGAACGAGTGGATCCGCAAATTTTCAGTCAGTTGCAACGATTGACTTTTGCTTATGGGGTTGTGTTGGGGATCGTTTTCCTGGTATTGGGTTGGGTGATGGCGGGGCGAATAACTCGGCCGTTAAGCCGGATTGCCGACGCCGCCCGCACAGTCAGCCAGGATGAAGGTGAGGTTGTTATTCCCATCCTGCCTGGGCAAGATGAGGTTGCCAGCCTATCGCGTTCGCTCAATGTATTGGTGGCCGATTTGAACCGGCAGAGAGCGGCCTTACAACGCTCTCATGCCGAGCTAGAAGCGCGGGTTGTGGAGCGTACCCGCCAACTGGCGGCGTTGTATGAGGTTCTGGCGGCGGGCAATGATGTAGAGGCCGATTTACCAACTGTTCTGACGGGGACGTTGGAACGGCTGCTGGCGGCTACAACGGCCGATGGCGGGGCGATCCATTTGCTCGATCAGGCAGAGACGCGGCTGACATTGGCGGCTGAAAAGGGTGCACCGCCGACCTTTGCGACAGCTTTAGAAGATGTTTCTGTTGAGAACGCTCTGTTCAGCGATATTCTGGCCCAGGAATCGTATTTATATATTCCTGAGTTAACGGCCGATTCTCGGACAGACCCTTTTTCGAGCCAGCAGGAGAATTGGCAGGTGCTTGGCATCCCTATTCGCAAGCGGACGCAGAATTTGGGCGTTCTAACCCTGTTCACTGTTGGCGGAGATGTATTGGATGAGAGCGAAATCCGACTGCGGGTGTCACTGGCAGACCATCTGGCAATTATCATTGAAAACGTTGAACTGGGACGGCAGGCTGAACGGCTGGCTGTCGTAGAAGAGCGTAACCGGCTGGCGCGGGAACTGCACGATTCGGTCACGCAGTCATTGTACAGCACCACCCTTTTCGCAGAGGCGGGCCAGCGCAATGCGCGGGCTGGGAAGTTGGACAAGGCGATGGGGTATCTGGCGGAGGTGGGTGAGACAAGCCAGCAGGCGTTGAGAGAGATGCGTCTGTTGGTACATAAATTACGGCCGTCCGCTCTGGATAAAGCGGGATTGATTCCGGCGCTGGAACAGCGCTTAAAAGCAGTGGAAGAACGAGCCGGTATTCATTATGAATTGAATGTTTCGGGCGATTTGCATTTGACGGCCGATGTGGAAGCGGCCTTGTACTTTATTGCTCAGGAAGCTTTGAATAATGCCTTGAAACATTCTCAGGCAACGGCCGTGACGGTCCAGTTTTTACAAGAGGAGAATGCCATAACGCTAACTGTGGCGGATAATGGCTGTGGATTTGATACGGAAGCGGTTCAATCATCCGGTGGGCTGGGTTTAACCAGTATTCACGAACGGGCCGGACAGTTTCATGGGACAGTTGAGATAGAATCAGCTCCGGGAGAAGGGACGACGGTCACGGTCTGTTTGCCTGTTGCCCAATCAGTGTAGAAGGAATGAGATTATGAGTGAACGCATCCGGGTTTTTTTGGCAGACGACCACGCGGTCGTGCGGCGCGGATTGGAAGCCCTGATTGAAACAGAAGAGGATATGGAAATTGTCGGAACGGCCGCTGATGGGGCCGAAGCGGTTGATAAGATTGCGGGTATTCAGCCCGATGTGGTGCTGCTTGATTTGCGAATGCCGCGCAAAACCGGTCTGGAAGCGATTCCAGAGATTAAAGCCAGCAGTTCTAACACCCGCATCATGATGCTGACGAGTTTTGGCGATAAGGAAGGGGTTTTTGAGGCCATTAAGGCAGGCGCTTTGGGCTATCTGCTCAAAGATTCCCGCCCGGAGGAGTTGTTGCAGGCGATTCGCAACACCTATGAGGGAAAATCTACCCTCTCGCCCGACGTCGCTTCGAAGGTGATTGAGGAGATTAACAAACCGCCCCACCCTCACCTGCCGCTGACGGAGGAGCCGCTGACGGAACGGGAAGTGGAGATTTTGAAATATGTGGCGCGGGGAATGAGCAACCAGGAAATTGCCGATGAACTGGTGTTGAGCGAACGGACGGTACGCACCCATATCAGCAATATTTTGAGCAAACTGCATCTGGCAAATCGGACGCAGGCGACTTTATACGCGCTGCGGGAGGGGATTGCGAGTTTGGATGAGAGTGAATAGTGAGCAGTTAAAAGTTAAGTTAACAGTAGGTCGTATGAAGTAATGGTGGTGGATGCCGTAACTTCGTTCAATGACGAATGGGATCAATCAAGGGTGCCGACTGTAATGAAGTCAGGCACGATCAACGTATCCTTGCCGCCGGGGCCGCTGACCGTCAACGTTACCGTATAGAGGCCGGGGGTCTGGTAGATGTGGCTGGGATTTGTTTCGGTTGAACTCATACCGTCGCCAAAATTCCATAGGCTGCTGGTGTACTCTCCTTCTGTGAGATTGATGAAATTGACGAGCAGCGGCGGCGGGCCGCTCAATGGTAAGGCGTCGAAGTTGGCCAGGGGCGGTGGAACCGGCCGCCAGCCGAGCGCGTAAATGCCATCTTCCGTGACCGGAACGGAGGCGACCCAGTTCATCAGCGTGCTGCGGCCGGAAACGCCGACCACCTGCCATTGATTCAGGGTTCGGCTGTAATGGAGCAGTTCTAACTGCGTTTCGTCTACGCCCACGCGGTCAACGGCTGCCTGGCTGTAAAAGAGGGTGAATACCAGGGAGGCGTTGGGAGTGGGGACGATCACATCCAGGTCAAGTGGGAGGCCGACAACGGCCGTAAAACCGGTTGGCAGTGGGGCCAACAAAGCATCATAACTGGCAGCGGGCATCATCATGACCTGGTTTTCAGCTCCCGGAACGGCCGTTGCTGCTGCTGCCATCGCAAGGCCATCCAACAGCGGCGCTTCCCCATCATCGTAGGCCGGACCGACGCCGCCCAACGATTGGAACCAACGCCATAAATCACCTTTTTCAGGGGTATTGACCTGAAGCAGGCCATATTTTTCCAGAGAACTATTGGCGGGGGCGTTGAAGACGGCCGTCCACTTGTTTGCGCCGCTGTTCGCCATGGTTTGACGCCACTGGGGAGTGTCTGAACAGCCAACAGAGGCCTCTGGCGAACAGCGTTGGGCAATTGGCGGCACGGAAAGCGTGGTTGGACTGGTCAATGTAACCGTCATTGTCCTCAGCAGCGGCCCATCCATTCCGTAGCTCACATCCAAACTGGCCCCCCAGGTGGCGGCCCCAAGCGTTAAGGTGCCGCTTTGTGTCACCGGCAGATCGCTGCCGCCCGGCGCCGGATACACAAAACGGCCGCCGGTGGATGAGGCTGTTGTGAACCGTTCGGCATAAATTCGCGCTCGGTCACTGGACGTGACGCCCAGCAGTTTGATTTGCCCCACCTGGGCAGGCGTGGGGCGGACATCATTGGTTGTTCCCTGGTATTGGGCCTGGAGCGGGTCAACGAGATAGACCTGGGGGTTGACTGCGTTCAACGTTGCCTGGCTAAAAACGCCGTCCAGGGCCAGCGTAAGCGTGGATTCGGTCGGGCTGGCTGCTGCTGTGCCATTCTGATAGACAGTTGGAAGGAAACGCCGGAAGCCGGGCGTTTGACCGAATAGATCACCGGCAATGCCTGGGGATTGGGAAACCAGCGGCAGGGAAGGCGGTTGTAACCAGGTACCCGATATGTTTTGAATGTCGCTCCAGCGCAGCAGGGTGTCCCAATCAGCCTCCCCATGAACATGGAACTGGTCGGTATCTTCACAGACAGCAGGCAGGCCATCTTCCATTTCATGCCAGAGGGCAACGGCCGTGTAATGATAGGCCATTGCCGAGGCTGAACAGCCGCCACCGGGCAAATTGATGCAGGTGCAGTAGGTTTCCATCCGGCCCCCGCTGTTTGACTGCTGATATTCGTCGTAGAGAAACAAGGCATAATGGCCCCACTCATGGGCCAGCGTTCGGGCGGCGTTTTGGGTGTTCCAGGCCCCATCCACCGGATCGGTTGCGTCCAATCCATCCCAATACCGGCCTAGATAGATGGCCCCCGGCACGTAAACGGTCTCGCTGAGTGTGGCCGGGGCGGTGTAGGGTGTCGCGGCGGGGACGATGCCACCCATATAGGCGGTGGGGCGGTAATCATTGGCTGTCAGGAAGCGAAGGTCGGCCCCCTGCCAATTGCGGCCGTTCGTCATAATCTGCACCTCGCCAAAGGCCATTTGCCCCTCGGTGAGGTCGTAGAGATAGGACGAAGCCTGCTGCAAGCCGCTTCGCAGTTCAGAAAGATAAGAGGAATCGGGGGCCGGTTCCCAGGCCAGTGTGGCGACAATATCAAACAGGACAAGCGGGCGGCTGTCGTACAATTTAATGTCGCCTGCGGCGGGTTGGAGGGTGCTGCTGCCGGGCAGCCAGCTTGTGGCGTATATTCGGTAGGCGGGGCCATGTTGGGGTTTGCCGGAAGGTTGGGTATGTCGCAGCCAGAGGGCGGCCAGATATTGGCAACTGTCAGGTAAATCGTGGGTCAGGGTTCCATCGTTCTTGGTGAAGGCAGGTATGTCAATGGGTTGGCCTATGTTGTTTGTTTCGTAACAGAGCAGGCGGAGTTCGGCATTGGCAAGCGGCGTGTTGGCCTCATTGACAAAGCGCAAGGAGCCGGAGGTGGCGATCTCGGCTGACCGAAAGCAGAAAAGGAACACGGCCGTTAGTGAAACAACGGCCGTACCTAATATCATTAAGGTGACAGGGATTCGCCGAATCATTTACCTTCTCCTGGAGGGGTCAGGCTCTGACTTTCTCAAATGTCAGAGCCTGACCCTGATTTTTCCTGTTAAATTACCGAACCACCATTGGTAGAAAGACCTGGAAAGTAGTCGTCGTTGGATAGATGGGGTAAGCGATTGTTGTGCCGTCGGGCAGTGTGACCAGCAGATCCTCCGAAAAAATGGTGATTTGGGAACGGCCGTCGGTGGGAATGTCCAGTAGGGATGCGCCTTCATTATCGTACATCTCGACCGAATTGTCATCAGCGGTAATGGTGCGGTTTTCATAGGCAATCGTGTCGGCCCGGCCATCGGTGGGGATATGGCGGATGAGGTTGCCTTCGCGGTCATAGATTTCCACCGAATCGTCGTCTATGACGATGATTCGGTCGCCATTGACCTTTACCTCTGCTCGGCCGTCGGTGGGAACGTGGCGGACGAGATTACCATCCCGGTCATAGATTTCTACTGAGTCGTCGTCAATCACAATGATGCGGTCGCCGTCTACCATAACCGTTGCCGTACCGTCGGTGGGAGCATGGCGCACGAGATTGCCATCCCGGTCATAGATTTCTACTGAATCATCGTCAATGACGATGATGCGGTCGCCCTCAACCATGACAGTGGCACGGCCGTCTGTTGGGACATGGCGCACGAGATTACCCTCATGGTCGTAGATTTCTACCGAGTCGTCATCGATAACGATAATGCGGTCGCCGTCTACCATGACAGTGGCACGGCCGTCGGTGGGGACGTGGCGTACGAGGTTGCCATCCCGGTCATAGATTTCTACTGAATCATCGCCAATGACGATGATGCGGTCACCCTTGACCATGACGGTGGCACGGCCGTCTGTGGGAACGTGGCGGACGAGGTTGCCTTCCCAATCGTAGATTTCTACTGAATCGTCGTCAATGACAATGATCCGGTTGCCGTCCACCATAACAGTGGCCCGGCCATCAGTTGGCACATGGCGTACCAGGTTGCCTTCGCGGTCGAAGATCTCTACCGAATCGTCATCAATGACAATGATGCGGTTGCTTGCCACAATCACTTCCGCCTGGTTGTCGGTTGGAATGTGGCGGATGAGGTTGCCTTCCAAATCGTAAATCTCAACGGAGTCGTCATCAATGACAATGATGCGGTCGCCGTTCATGATTACTTTGGCACGGCCGTCTGTGGGAACATGACGAACGAGATTACCGTCCAGGTCGTAGATTTCTACCGAATCATCATCAATGACGATGATGACACTGCTCACCAGGACGTTTGCCTGACCATTGGTCAGTGCGCCGCCCACATATTGGCCTGGGTAGTCGTAAATCTCATAGCTGTCGGAATCGATCAGGAAGTAGGTGAAGTCTGTCGGCATGACAGAGACGGGGGCGTTGATAGTTTGTACACCTTGCAGCGTGCCAAGCAGGTCGAAAATCTGCACCGAATCATCATCAATAACCAGAATCGTTTGAGACAGATGGACAATTCGGTCGAAGCCGTTGACGGCTGTCTGGATAAGCACCGTGCCATCCCCCTGGTAGATAGTGACCATATTATCGCTAACCTCGTACTGGTAAGGTAATGGTGGTTCCGACGGTGGTTCGGGTTCTGGTGGTTCGGGTTGTTGGTCGGGGGCGACGTAATCGGCGTTACAGAGGTCGTCGAATTCGGGGCGGGGTACGGCCGTGACTTCGATTGTGTAGGCAAACTCTGCATTGGCGGCGGCAAATACCCCTGTCCCCGCGCCAACGGCCACTCCCAGGGAACTGGTATCTGATCCCCAGAGGCCGTCATCGTCGTTCAAGGTCAGGACAAGGCCCAACGGCCGTTCCAGGGGGCTGCAATTCAGATGGTTGTAGAGCAGGATGGGAAAGGGGGCCGGAAATGGAGCGACTGGTGGGGCGGATACGACGACGGTACCGGCGGCGGGGAGGCGACCGGTGCTGCCTTCGTGCCCCGGCTGCACCAATGACCAATCTAATGAAAGCTCTCCCGCGCCGCCTCCATTGTCCATATCATCCATGACATTGACGCCCAACAGCCAGACGACTTCCTGAAAAGCTGGTGCGCCGGGTGGGTCGAGGTGAGCCTGGGTGCTGCCCACAACAAATAAGAGGCCGACCGCCAGAACGAATAATAAAATGAACCGTTGCCAGAGTTGCTTTTTCATGGATTTGTCTCCTGATTTGAAATAATTGGTGAAAAATAATTCAAACATATTTCTGCCTTCTACTTAAGAGACGCATAACGGCCGTCTAACCTTTCCACCAATTTCCTACAATCCCCCTTGCCGATGGTTTTTGCAGTTGGGTTTATAAAACAGGTAATAAACGCGCGAAACCTTCCATGTGTCATTCCGAAAAAAGCGTCATCCATTGACCCAGTATTGCCAATCTCAACAAGCGAATTGAGGAATCTTTCAGCTTTAATTGGTTGAGTCTTTGGTTGCGACTGCTACCTGAAAGATTTCTCGCTGATCTAGATTTTTATTTGGGGAGATGTAGGAAAACCCGCTCGAAATGACATGTCCTCATTGATTTTGATTTTTTAATCTTCATTTATTCCCCGGCCCAATTACCAAATTCACACACTCACAAACGCCTGGAAATAACAAGGGTATAATTGGACGACCATGAATGATCACCCTGATTACAAGCCAGACTGGACGGCCGTTCTTCACCTATCCTCTGACGCATTGGCACGCCTGGAGCGGGAAGAGCTGGCTAAATGGAAGGAATGGCATGAACAGGCTGTCGCCTCGTTGGCCGAACGGCTGCGGGCCGGGGATACGACTGATGAAGCGGCGTTTTCGGCCGTCTTGGAACGGCTGGGCAACCGGCTGCTGGTAGATGATCCGGAGAGATTTGCGTCATTGATAGACACGGTGAGTGATGTGCCGTTGGCCTCACCCTCAGGTCGGCAGTTGGTCCGCTACTTTCAGGGGGTATCATTGGCACGGCGGGATCAGTATGAGGCTGCCCTGGCGCTGTTTGATGATCTGTTGGCCGTGCCGGAGCTTGATAGCTACATTCGAGGCCGGACGCTCAATTCCAGGGCGCTGTACTGTCGGGTGACGGGCCGTTTGCAGGAAGCGGTTGCCGGGTACCGGGACTGTCTGGCCTTGTGGCAGGGGCAGGGCAACCGCCTGCGGGAAGGACTGGCCTGGCTCAACCTGGGTAACATCGCCCATCAATTGCAGCAGTATGGGGAGGCGGAAACCAACCTCGATCAGGCGTTGGGCTGCTTTCAGGAGGCCGGATCGCCCCAATGGCTGGCGGCGGCCCAGAACAGCCTGGGGCTGGTTTATCGAGATCGGGGGGAGTGGGAGACGGCCGTTGCTTTCTTTGAAGCCGTTGTCGCTCGCCGTCGGGCCGACGAGGCCAGAGACGCACTCGGCCGTGTCCTGGTCAATCTCAGCGAAACCTATCTGATGCAGGAACGGCCGGATGAGGCTGTCCGGGCGGCGACCGAAGCGCTGGCGACGCTGGAGACCAAGGTCTACGCCATTGATGCTTACATGGCGCTGGGATTAACCCATCAGGTGTCGGGTAATTTAACGGCTGCCAGAGAAGCCTTCACCGACGCTGTGGAGCTGGCCGTTGCCATCGGCCGTAAGGATATTTTGGCGGAGGTGCATTACCGGCTGGGAGAAGTTTGGCGGCAGTTGGGCGATGAAGAGGCGGCGCTGGCCCAGTGGGAAGCGGCCGTTGCCGTGATAGAGTCTACTCGCGAACCGCTGCGAGATGAGGGTATCAAGATCAGCCTGTTGGGACGATGGCAGCAGGTCTATGAGGTGTTGGTGCTTCACTTTCTGGCTTTGGGACGAACGGCCGACGCCTTCCATTGGGCGGAACGGGCGCGGGCCAGAGCCTTTTTGGAGGCGGTCGGCGAGCGTTTGGAAGGCATGACCGACGCCCCCTTATTGGTCCAACCGCCAACGATCCCCCAAAAAACGATGCTCCTTTCTTACTTTACAACCGGCGTACTCGACAGGGAAATACCCTGGCTGCGCCAACTGCCTAAAGAGAGCCAACTACGCCAGCACTTGCTGCCACCCGCTCGCACCCTTCGCTTTTGTCTGACGGCATCTGGTCTGACGGCCCATGACTGCGGCCTGGACCCCAATGCCCTGGCCTGGAAACTGCCGCGTGGCGATGACCGGCACCGGTTTTTGGACAGGATGGTGCGGCGTTCGCTCTATCAAGTCCTGCTGGGAAATACCGAGGTTAAGGACGCAGACCATCTGCTCATTGCGCCGCATGGCCCTTTGCATGAGATACCGTTTGCGGCCTTGCTAGACGAGAAGGAACGGCCGTTATGCCACCCCGATGGCCCTTTGATGACTACGATTCCCAGTGCCGCCTTCTGGCAGCAGCGTCCCGACCGGCAATCAGGGAATGAATCCGGCCGCTGCCTCACAGTAGGTTATGATGGCCCGGTGGGTGATCGGCTTTTGCGGCATACGGAAACGGAGGCACAGTTTATCGCCGAGATGACGGGCGGCGAGGCGTGGGTGGGGGAGCGGGCAAAGTCGGTCGATCTTCGGGAGCAAGCGCAAAGTTGTCGCTGGCTGCATGTGGCCTGTCACGGCCGTTTCCTGCATGACGCCCCACTTGATTCGTACCTGGAAACGGGGCTGGACGACCGGTTGACGGCACGAGAAGTAGCGCACAATTGGCGGCTGCAGGCAGAGTTGGTCACACTCAGCGCCTGCCAGACAGGCGTCAGCCGGGTGCTGCGCGGCGACGAGCCGCTGGGATTGGTGCGGGCTTTTCTGGCAGCCGGAGCCAGACAGGTGTTGGTCAGTCAATGGGCGGTGGCAGATTTGCCGACATTTTTGTTGATGGAACAGGTCTACCGGGAGCTTATCGGCGGCGCAGATGCCTCGGCGGCGCTGCACGAGGCGCAGGTATGGCTGCAATCGGTGACGCGAGAGGAAGTGGTCGAGAGGTTGGTTGATTTGCCGGGGGGCGACGAAGAGGTGTTGGAAGGAGAACGGCCGTTTGCCCAGCCCCGCTATTGGGCGGCCTTTACTCTCGTGGGCTAGAGATGCACTTCAATGACTAAATTGCCCAATTCGGCCGTTGGAATCTGGTCGAAAGCGGCGGCTCCCCAATGGTTGGTGCGTTGTTCCAAATGTAGACCGGGCAGTTCCAAAACAACCAGAATGTCGGCCAACTGAGGCCAGGTTCGCCCGACCGGCGTAACAGTCACTTCCACCAAGCAGTTTTGCAGCGATTCCGCATCCCGATAAATGGACAGTTTCACCGGGATGTCGTCTGCTAAAATGTCGCTTGAGTCCAGGGTGTAAAGCTGTTCGGCATACCGTTCGTCCTCGGCCGCAGCCCGTGTGACGGCGAGTGATGGTGGGGGCAGGAGGCTTGGCAGCAGGTCGGCCGTTAACTGCAATCGCAATCCATCTTGTAATTGGGTGAAGGCGGCTTGCAGCCGTTGGCGCAGGGTGGGTTGGGGATCGGGTGAAGAAGGTAAAAAGGAGAGGTCAGGCTGGCGCGGCCGTTCCAGTTCCGGTAAATCACCGGAAGCGGCGTCCATTTCCAGGCGGTAAAGGCGGGCATAGGCGGCGGCACACTGCAAGCAGCCGTCGAGGTGGCTGGCGATATGGGGGAAGAGGGTGAGGGTGTTTCGGCCGTTTAACTGCGCTTCAACATACTCTTGAAGCTGTGACAGGCAGGCGTCACAGGCGGCATCTTCCGTTGTATTCTGTATTGCGTTTCTTAAACGCTCGCGTGATGTGAATTCATCAGCCATTTTCGTCTCCTATCTATTAGACGATTTTCAGAGGCTTTACCTTTCCATTTTCCAAAAACTCATCGGCCTACCTGCGGTAGACTCGGTAATTGGGGAATGGCTTGCCTATGGTAGGCTCTTTAATTACCTGATTACCCAATTATTTAACCAATCATTCATTGGCAAACGCTTACTCAGATCATTTCCAATAATGTCAGCAGCGGTTCCCAGTTTCGCAGTTTGGCGATATTTTTGGCCCGCGTTACCTGGATATGGCTCGGCAGGACTGTTTGGCCGACCAGTTCGCTTTCTTTTTCGGCCAGTGGCTCATCGGGTAAGTCTTGTAGATAGCGGCCGATAACCACCCGCCGCGATCGGTCACTGATGGGGGCGCGGTTGATCGCCTCATAGAGCGCGGATTCATGGTCGGCGGCAGCGACCGCCGCTTCCGGGGCCGGGGCATTTTCGGCCGTTTCGCCAATCACCATTTCTAGCTCATCATCGGCCGTAAAGGTGAGCTTTGAGCGCCGCCGCAGGGCGTCCAGGGCCAGGTTGGAGACAATTTGGCGGCTCCAGGTGCGAAAGGCGGCCGGGTGGCGGCACTCCTCCAGCCGTTCGTGGATGCGGATCAAGGCGGTTTGGGCGCAGTCCTGGGCCAGTGCTTCCGGCTCCGGTTGGTCTCGCACAATGTGGAGGGCGGCACGGCTTAAGTAAACGAACAAGGCCTCATAGGCGGAAGCCTGTGCCTGTGAATCTGCGCTTTGGCAGTCGGCATACCAGGCGACGCTGTCGGCATACTTCGTCGGTGGAGATTTCATAGACTCAGATTATATCAAAGTCGCAGTGACCGTCATTTGTTGTAGAAGGATGCCGTCTTTGGACAGATGTGGCGAGTGGAGGAAGGGTATAAACTTTGTTCATGTTAGGCGAAAGGATAACAGTCCTCATCGTTGATGATTACGCTGCTGTCAGGGCTGGCTTGCGGGCTTTGTTGGAATCAGAACCCGATATGATTGTCATTGGCGAGGCAGGGGACGCGGAAACGGCCGTCAAACTGGCTCGTTCGCTTCATCCCGATGTTATTTTATTAGACATGCTGCTGCCCGATTACGATGGTTTAATGGTGATTCAGGCCATTCGGCTTGAAAATCCAGATGCCCGCATCCTGGTATTGTCAAACTATGGCGAACCGACCCGGATGCAGACCGCTTTCGATTTGGGCGTGGCTGGTTATCTATTGAAGGATCCCCATTTGGCCGGGGTTGTAACGGCAGTACGTGATATATACAGCGACGCTGCACTCCCCGCGACAATTGACGTAGACCCTCCCAGTAAATGAGACAATCTATTCAGATTACTTACGTCGTCTCTCCGATGTGAACTCATTCGCCTGGAAATATACTCTAAGAAACAATTTGATTAGAAGGTGTGAAGTGGATATTCCATTAAATGCAGAAGTATTTTGTACAGATGGCCGTGTCGGCCGTTCGACCAATGTTATCTTGAACCCGATAACCGAGGTCATCACCGATCTGGTTGTGCAGTTGAAAGAACGGCCGCACACAGAGTACATTATTTCAAAGAAATTGGTTAGCGACACGACGCCAGCGTCTATCCAGCTAAATTGCACAAGCCAAGAGGTAGAGGCAGCGCAGCCATTTTTAGAGGCTGAGTTTGTCAAGGTTCAAGTTCCTCAGTACCCGGCAGCCTATGCCTGGCCGGCAGCAAGGGCAGAGACAATGATGGGTACCGTCTACCATCACCATATTCCGGCGGACGAAATGGCTGTACGGCAGGGCGCACATGTAAAAGCCCGCGATGGTGAAGTGGGGCAGGTTGACGAGTTCCTGACAAATTCAGATGGTCACATTACCCATCTGGTGATGCGAACCGGCCATCTGTGGGGAACGAAGGATATAGCTATCCCTGTCTCGGCCGTTTCTCATTTTGGGAAGCGTGCTGTGGAACTGGACTTAAATAAAAAGCAGATTGAAGAATTACCTGAGGTTGCCATTCATCATTAACTGAATTGACGTTACTAGAACGGACAACACAATTTCTCCTCCAACAAGGGACCGGCTGATGAAGCCGGTCTTTTGTTTTAATATGGACTGCTGACGCTGCTTGGGTTCCCGCTGGTCTTTTATTTGCAAAAGATGACGAACGCCAACATATAAATGGACGCCCACATCAACGGCTAATACCCCCGAAACGACAACAAATGACTCCCCCTTGAACCGACACTAACCGTTAAACGGGTTAATAACCACCGGTTTCATGTCGGTCCATACCTTTTCAATAAAGTAGAGCATGCACCGTTTGCGGTCGCCTTCGACGCCGACCTTTTCCCAACCGTGTGGCACAGCTTTATTGGCAGGCCAGATAGAGTATTGTTCCTCGTGATTGATCACAGACCACATGCCTTCATCACCCATTTTGTCCTCCTATTTTGCTAGGTAGATGGTTATTAATACGGCCGTATCCTACAAAATCCTTCAAAATTATGCAAAATTGCTGTCCGAGCTTCCAATTTAACATAAAGTATAACGCCACCCTGTTATGTCAATTTAAAATAGACATAAAGTTGAAAAAACGCCTGTCTGATAGTCTTTGGCAGTGTTTTTGAGGGTGCTGACAGTATATGGGAGTTGCCGTTTGGCATAATAGTGGCTAGCCAAGCAGTGAGGATCTGCTTTTTACTACTTTTTTGGATCGAGGATAGAGTACATATGGAAACATCAAAGCATTGGCGTCTGAAATCACAGCGATACAGTTTAGTTGGGGAAACTTGCAACTCTTGTGGTGTCAAATTATTTCCACCCCGCGACGTTTGTCTCGAATGTGAAGCGCCTGCTTACGAACTATACACATTCACCGGCCTGGGCGAAGTTTATTCCTACACCACCATCTATGATGCTCCTGCCGGTTTCGAAGGTTATGCTCCCTACACCGTTGCTCTCATCAAATTAGAGGAAGGGCCGCTTGTAACGGCTCAATTGACCGACATGGACAGCGATGATGTCGAAATTGGAATGCCGGTAGAAATGGTCACCCGCAAGCTCCGCACCGACGGAGAAGAGGGAATGATCGTCTATGGCTATAAGTTTCGTCCGGCCGTTCGTATCCGTGAGTCTGTTCTTGCATAAATCTTAACACCCTTCCAACTTTATATTCAAACAAAAGCCTGACCGAAGCGTCAGGCTTTTTTATTCCTTGAAGTGATCTTAATCTATCCTCGTTATGAATTTTGTCACTATCGGGAGCCCCTCATTTGTCCTATGATCAAGGTATGAACGTTCAGATGGTTAAAAGCGCCTGACAAGCAGGATTGAAGCTTGTTTTGGAGGAAACCGTGTTTAAGAAAATCTTAGTTCCCCTGGATAGTTCCGACCTGGCCGAACGGGCTTTGGAACCCGCCTTGAACATCGCCAGCCAACAGCCGGAAAGTGAAGTGATTTTACTGAGTGTGCCGATTTATAGAGACATCGTCGTCCCAACGACCGTCGGCTTTGACCTGCTGCTGCCGGAGCAATCTTTAGAACAATTCAGAGAAGATGTGGAAGCCTATCTGGCAAACACACTGAAGAAATGGACTGGCCCAGAGACGCAGCTTCGGACAACGATCGTTGAGGGGGACGTTGCTTCTGCTATTGTTGACACGGCCGAAGCGGAAGACATTGACCTGATTGTGATGACCACACATGGTTATTCCGGTTTTTCGCGCTGGCTGTTAGGCAGCGTCACTGAACGGGTGCTGCGAAGTGCGCCTTGTCCGGTGTTGGCGCTCCGCCAGAAGCGGCCGTTAACCAACATTCTCATCACGCTTGATGGCTCACAGTTAGCCGAAACAGCCCTGGAACCTGGTATAGAACTGGCCCGTATCCTGGGAGGAAAAGTGACCTTACTAGAGGTGGACCAGGATGCCAATCTCGGTGCGCTCGAATTGAGCATGTTGGAACTGGCCCAAACCGGCATGAGCCGGCATGTTCAACCAGATTCCGAAGACGACCACCTGATTGGCTATCTAAACCGGATGGCTGAAAAATATCGCCAGGAAAATATGACTGTCGAAACGGTGGTGGTGGAGGATGCCCCGGCCAGGGGAATCCTTGAATATGCCGAGAATGAGAAGGTTGACCTGATTGTGATGACTACACACGGCCGAACTGGTCTGAAGCGTTGGGTCTATGGCAGTGTGACTGAGAAAGTGCTGCGAAGCACCCAGGCGGCCGTGATGATTATTCGGCCGCTTGAAGAGCAGCTTAACTAACTGACGACACGAGGGACAAATCCAACATACAAATTGCAATATCTGTTGGCTAAACGACAAAAGACAACATTTGTCGCTTAAATTGTTATGAAAGATGCCCCCCGGCCTCAGCTTCATCCAGCACAGCCAGAATCGTACTGACCAACGAACGGGCCGCCTCGGCGCTGAGTTCGACGGCGACCCGTGCTCCTGGCCCCTGCGCCTCATTCACAAAGTCAATATTCAAGGCATGTTCCAAAGAGGCATTAAATGGATGGTCATAAGAGACATTGGCCTGATTCAACGTAAACCAGCCCTGCCGTCCCTTGCCGCTGCCATCTATCTCCACTCGCTGAACAATCATTGTACACATTCCAAATCCTCCGTTGATACTACTTGACTTTTGTTGTTTGGCAGCTCAAAAAGGCAACAGCCTGAAGCGTGAAAAACAACAAAAGTCTCTCTGGCCCTTAGCTTAAATGCTTTTCCAAAAACGCAAAAATCTTCTCCCAGCCATCCACCGCCTGCTGCTGGCGATACGCAGAGCGATTGTGATAAAAGAAGCCATGTCCGGCATCAGGATAGCGGTGAAACTCATATTCCTTTCCATACTTTTTTAATTCGGCTTCATGTCGGTCAACCTGTTCGGGGGTGGGGTTGCGGTCTTCGTTTCCGAATAAACCCAACAGGGGGCAGGAGAGGTCTTTGGTGTAGTCAATTGGCGCAACCGGGTATTTCTCATTGAGGTCTGATTCTGCCATGACAACACGGCCGCCCCAACATTCAACGGCCGCATCAAAGCCATCTGAGCGACAGGCAACCAAAAAAGCCTGACGGCCGCCGGAGCAGGTGCCAAAGACGCCGACCTTGCCGTTGTTATTGGCCTGGGCGCGTAAAAATCGCATGGCCCCAACCAGATCGCCCACAACCTGCTCGTCGGCCACGCCACCCTGAGAGCGCACCTTCGCAGCCACATCTTCTGGCGTACCATGTCCGGCCCGAAAATACAAATTGGGCGAGAGCGCGGCATAGCCATGATGGGCAAATTTGCGGGTTGCCTCCCGATACCATTCATCCCAGCCGGGCATATGGTGAATGACCACCACTCCAGGGAAAGGGCCAGGGCCGAGCGGTCGGGCGTAGTAAGCGTTGATCATCTCTCCATTCGCGCCGGTCATTGCTACCGTCTCAGCTATCATCCCTTCATACATATTTGTTTCGTACATCGTCAGTCTCTCCATAACTTTTCTATTTGAGCGAGGTATCCTGATGATTTTATCTCAAATTCAGCCCTAAAAAGCAATAAAGCCGGTGCATCAACAAAGATGCACCGGCCTGTCGTATCAGCTTTATGCTACAAATCAGATTTTAGTCAGGAAGATCAAGACCGTAATGTTCACCTATAGCGAAGCTATTAGCGCGGTTTATAAAATAGAAAACGGCCGCTGTCAGCGCCGCCAACGTAGTGAAAGCCAGGACAATATTCTTGTGGCGTACGGGCCAACTGTTGCCGACACTTTTCTGCAAAGTGCCAACCACCTGGTCTTTCTTCCCGGACAATTGTGTCTTCGGATTGTGGGTAACTTTCCCCCACTGTTCACGAGCTACTCCTTTTACTTGATTATATGTTCCTGCGGCCACGTTCCGTTTCGATTCAAGCTGGTTGTTTACTGCTCTCATAGCCATATTTAACTCCTTTCTTTATTGTTTGATTTCTCCCAGAATAGCACTCGACAGCCACCATTGAGGCTGGGGTGATTCCTGGTTCCTCTCATCTTCTGGCTCCTCATTATTTTTGTGAGCGGATATATCAATGAAAATGTCTATTCCGCCCAGTACCTCTCGTACTTTGTTGACTATCGTTTCCGCCTTTTGGATATTGTTGAGTAAGCTCTTATCTACCAGGAGGAAACGGCCGCCAAAAGCGTGGACGCGCTCACGTATAGAGTTGCTAATTTCAGTTGGCAGATGGGAAGATGCCAGAGCAATATCACCGCCATTGGCCGCAAACTCCGCGGCCAGTGACTGCAAAATCTCAGGATCATTGCCAATCAGCAAGATAACCTTGCTCATCAGGTGATTTTTGCGAGTGGATTTTCCATTCACTGTTCCGTTCTGAAAGTTGGAATAAGAATGTGTCATTTGATTGACCTCAATGCACTCTTTCAACATTTGAGTCTAGTTTAACAACCACCAATACTTAGTTGAATATGCTGTTATATATATTTAGGGTATATAAGTAGGTATAGACATTTGGATTCGGCCGATTTAAGCGGGCTGTTCGCTCGGAACCAGGCTAAGTTGCTGCCTCGGCATCTGCCGCTGGAGCCGCCACCAGGCGATAATGAATAAAGCAATCCCAAACAGATACAATGCGCCTATCAGAAGAAGGGAAGGAGACTGACCTCGCAGCATGACATCTTGTAACAAAATAGTGCCATACGTAGCAGGGAGCATCCAGGAAACGATATGAACGGAAGAGGACAGGCGGTAAAGGGGCAGGAAGAACCCGCTAAAGAAGATCGCTGCCAGCAGCAAAATCATAGCATATTGAATGGCCTGATCGTTGCTCCGGGCTGAGAGCGAGATATGAAAACCCAACCCCAATGATGCCAGCACAACCCCCAAAATAACCAGACTGTAATTCCACCAGGAACCCAATTGAGGGACACCCATCCCTACCACAACAAGCCCCGTCAGCACGGCCGTGATCAGAAGAATAATGAGCAAATAGCTGCTGTATTTACCTGTCAGTATTTCAAAGGCGGATACCGGTCCAGCCCGGAAAAGCTCCATAGCCCCTTCCAATTTCTCCCGGACAATACTCAAACCGGCCAGCGTAATAGCTAGATGTTGCAGCAGAAGAGCGATAACGCCCGGCACATAAAAGTCCATCGGCTCTAATTGGGCCTCGCTAATGTTGACTGTTTCGCTAGTGAAAGGGGAAACCAGGATATTACTGTCAATTCCCCGAAATTTGATAAGAAGCCTGTCCGCTTCTTCGAGAGAAGATTCAATCTCGGCCGCTTTTGTTTCTCCCTGTTTAATCTCTGTATCACTATCGGCCAGACCCAAGATCTCGTCTGTGTCATCCTGAACAGTGGACAGTTCATTCATCAATGATTCGGTGACACTGTTGGGATTGCCCGTTGCTTTCTCCAACTGACTGACCACTTCCAACCCGGAACCGATAGCTAAGGTCAGGGTATTAAGCTCGTCTTTTAAATCTGAGGCCGATTGCTGAGCCAGCGCCACATCCCCGGATTCGAGTGCCTGCCGCATAATTGAAGCCTCATTCTTGGCCGAAGAAACATCATCCTGCCACTTCGATGCCTCATCCTGGCTGTTTTCGACCGCCGACAGGAGCACCTGTTGGTTTACGATCTCCGTATACTGCTGCCCGACCACCTGAATATAAATCTCTTCTAGCGGATCAATTTCATTGTGGAACAACCTGAAGGTGGATTGCTCATTATTCTCCCAATCTGCTACTGGGTCGGCGGGCGTCACGATAACCAGATCAACGTCTTGCTCTCGAAGGCGGGTGTCTGCTTCATCGGCATCGTGAGTGATACCGGCGAAGGTGATCCGGCTGCCCAACGAATCCGCATATTGTTCAATCAGGCCTTCAATTTGACTGCCTTCCGGCACCACAAAAAGCGTCCTTAAATTTCGGCCGGAATTGCGATAACCAATGCCGAAAATAAGTAATATCAGGAATGGTCCTAAAATAAGAGTAAAGATAAGACGCGGCTGGTGGAAAATACTTCGGGTTTCCTTGCTGATGAAAGCGAAGGTACGAATGATTTTTTGCCAGATAGTTTGAAAAAGGTTCTTAAGCAACAGCCGACTCCTTTTGTTGTTGGTATTGTTGTTCAATAAGTTGGACGAAAATATCGTCGAATGGAGGGGCATACTCTTCGGCCGATACCACTGTGATATTCTCCCGGTTGCAGTATTCCAGCAGGGCGGGCAGCGTCTTACCGGCATCGTCAACGATCAACTCCAGAACCCGGTCTGCCAGATTCCGGGCCTGTCCATCCTCAACAAACGGTTGTTGCATCACCTTTTCCAACTGTTCGGCCGATAAATAATCGGCGCACTGCAAGTGGATAACCTCTCCGCCCAATGATTTGCGTCGCAGCCCTTCCGGCGTATCCACATCCACCAGACGGCCGTTCATCATTATCCCAACATAGTCACAATAAGCCGCTTCCCCGACATACTGAGTGGTCACAAAGAGCGTCCGGTCCTGCTTCTTTAACTGCTGGAAATAATCCCAAAATTTTCGTCGCAGCATCGGATCAATTCCGGCCGTTGGCTCATCCAGAAAAAGCAAGCGGGGCTTATGAATAATCGAGGTGGCCAGGCTCAGCCGGTTTTTCATGCCGCCCGAAAGATTGCGGACCTTCTTGTGTTCCTGCCCGGTCAACTCCACTAATTCCAAAAGCTCCTCAAGCCGTTCCTTGCGCCGAAGCGGATAGCCATACAAAGAGGCGACAAAATTCATATTTTCCCAAACATCCAGTTCAGGATAAAGAATGAACTGCTGAGGCATATAACCGATTTGGGCGCGTTCCCGGTGGCTAAATTTCTCTGGCCGATGACCCAACACCTCAATATCACCGTTGTCCGGTTTGTAGATGCCGAGTAGAAGGCGGACGCTGGTTGTTTTCCCACAGCCACTTGGCCCGATAAACCCAAAGATAATGCCCAGTGGAATCTCTAAGGTGAGATTTTCAACGGCCGAAACACCATCAAAATGTTTACTTAAGCCATTTGTATAAATAATGTTTTCGCTTGGTAGTGTATTCATTATGTATCTAATCCTTCTGGAACGCCCTGAAGAAATTGGGCATTAATTTCTTGCCAATCCCCCATGCTCTTGCATCATTTCCGGGGCGGCTTGCAGCCCCATCGCTACCTCTCCATTTTCCGAGAGGGCAACTTGTTGAGTTTCTCCAGTTATGGGATTGAATTCGCTTGATGCGAAGTAGGCCACAATAGAAATACCGGCCAATATCAAGGCAAAGATGATTCTACCTGGGCTAAATCGTCTACCTAGTTGCATAGTCTTCTCCTACACTAAAATGATTGTTTGAAGGTTAGAATAATCACCTCCGGAACTCAATAGATAAGGGTACATGTTGAGGGTACATGTTGTATACCTCTTGTAACCGCCATAAGGTAGGGTTATTACCTACCAATGGTGGGGTTATTCCGTATTCAAATAAAAGCCAATTCCTGACACAATAAAGATATATCCTCCGTAGAAGAGGATTTGATTAACGCGAAGCTAGAAATCAAGCAGAAGGTCAGCGCAAAAGCTATTTGGTGCACGGCAACCCACGATCTTCTGAATCCGCACAGAAAGGAGACTATGAATTATGATCCGTGTTGTATTGGCTCACCCATCCCATTTAGTTTGCGATTCTCTGAGGGCGGCGCTAGATAGGGAAGAAGGAGTCTACCTGGTTGGAAGCGCTACCACAAAAGAGGAGTTGTACTTTCTCATTCCCCATGGCAACCTTGTCTTACTCAGCACCGAGCTAGAAAATGAGGATACCCTTCATCTCCTTCAGCACATCCGTAAAAATTTCCCTGCTGTCAAGGTGTTGGTATTAGGTATCTCTGAACAACCAGGCATTATCCTGAAGTATATTGAAGCAGGTGCAACCGGTTATATCCTACAAGATGAGTCTATCGAAGAGATGATTGCAAAATTACAGGCAGCCAGCGAAGAGAAAGCATTGGTTTCGCCCTCCGTCGCTGCCGTTATGATGGAACGATTGACCCATCTTGCCAACCTGGAAACGCCTCTGGCCTATATCGAAGCCAGAGACGTCCTGATTGATGAATTGACATCCCGCGAAGAAGAAGTGCTTGGTCTTGTCGCCGAAGGCTGCACCAATAAAGAGATAGCCAATAAGCTAATTATCGAATGTGGCACAGTTAAGAACCATGTTCACAATATCTTGAAGAAGCTGGAAGTAAACAGCCGCCACGAAGCCGCTTCAATCTTCCAGATGCAAAATCGGCAGGCAGTAGAAGGCGTGGGAAGCTACGCTGCCTAAAACATTCGCAGGACGAAAATAAGCCTTACTCGCAGACTACGTGGGTAAGGTTTTTTTTGTTTGTCTGAGGGGAAAGCCAGGGAGCCACTCGATTAATCTGCCTCTGCGCTTTATTCAATATATAATAGATTCCTATTGAGTAATAGTCCGTTAAATTTTAGGGTCTGCTGCCAGAGTCTGAAATACGTGAACCTTCTTTAAGGAGATGTGAAATGGGAGATTTTCTTTCAACTTTTATCCCAATTTTATGTGTAATTGTAGTAGGCGGGGCGTCGCTTGCTTTTACAGCCATTAAGGTTGTAACCGAATATGAACGGGGTGTGATTTTCCGTCTCGGCCGTGTTCAGGGGGCCAAAGGGCCGGGTCTATTCCTGTTGATTCCGATTGTTGATCGGATGGTGAAAGTTGATCTGCGAACGGTGACGCTGGATGTCCCATCCCAAGACGCTATCACCTCTGATAATGTGACCGTGCGGGTGAATGCCGTTGTTTACTTCCGAGTAATTGATCCTGTTGCGGCCATTATCAACATCGAAGATTATCAGCGTGCTACCTGGCAGATTGCCCAGACCAGCCTGCGAAACGTCATCGGCCAGTGTGAAATTGACCAACTGCTGGCCGAACGCGAAGAGATCAACGACCGACTGCAACAAATCATTGACGAAGCCACCGAACCTTGGGGTGTGAAAGTTAGCATCGTCGAAGTGAAGGACGTGGAACTCAACCAGACAATGATCCGTGCAATGGCTCGTCAGGCTGAAGCCGAACGCGAACGCCGTGCCAAAGTCATCCATGCCGAAGGCGAACTGCAAGCCTCTGCCCAACTCGCGGCGGCAGCCAAGAAGATGAGCGAAGAACCGGCTGCAATCACCTTGCGGTTTTTACAAACCCTGGTTGAAATTGGCGTAGAAAACAATACTACAACTATATTCCCGGTTCCGATAGACCTTCTTCACAGCATGTTGCCGAAATCTCGACAAAATAACGGGGACGGGAACGAAGAGTAACAATTGGAGGTTAATAGTTATTAAAAAACCTGGCTTTTGCCGAATCTGTGGGCATAATTCCTCCGGTTAAAAGTCATGTTTTTCCTGCAACGCTCCGATTTCCTATCTCTTTATGAAACGTACCACTAAAATCTTACCCATCATTTCATTGTTGGTTCTGATGAGTATGGCCTGCGCCTTGCTGGCCTCTCCACCCAGGCCCGAAATCCCAACGCCACCAAGCACACCTGATGGTGGGATCGTCTCCCTTGATGATTTATCATCGCCCAGTCTTAACCCAACCAGTTCGGTGGTATTTACGATTGATCCGGACATTGAAGCCTTGATGAACGCTGTCTCGCAGCAAAATCTGTTGGCCTATGTCCAAACGTTGGAAGCTTTCCGAACCCGTCACACATTCAGCGAAACGCAGCGAGATGATATTGGCATCGGGGCAGCCCGGCGCTGGATTTATGAGGAGTTTCTGCGAGTAAATGCTGGGGCATTGCAAGTTGCCTTCGAGGATTTCAACAATACCTTCAACGGACTGACCACAAACCAACGCAATGTCATTGCCACCTTACCCGGTGTCGGCAGCGACCCTGGAATTATCATTCTAATGGCCCATTATGACAGCCGGAATACAGATGTGCTGGATGGTGAAGGCACGTCGCCGGGAGCAGATGATAACGCAACCGGTGTTGCTATTCTATTGGAGTTGGCCCGGTTGATGAGCGCCAGATCATGGAATAAGACTATCATCTTTGCCGCTTTTGCGGCCGAAGAACAAGGGACATTCGGCAGCACCCACTTTGTACAGGACTATATGTTGAGCGGCCGAACTTTTGAAGCTGCCATCAATAATGACATTGTTGGTGGCAGGCCGGGAATCCCCCAATCAATTCGTGTCTTTTCCCCTGGGCCGGAAACGTCAAATTCGCGCCAGTTAGCCCGTTACATTGAACTGGTCGGCGGCTTATACATGCCTACCTTTGGCGTTGAATTGGTTGATGGCCTTGATCGGGAAGGGCGGTACAGTGATCACAGGGAATTTATCAATGCTGGTGTTCCCGGCGTTCGTATGACCGAATCAGTCGAAGATTTCAGCATCGAACATACGGGTCTGGATCGGTCGGAACTGCTTGATTACAACTATCTTCGCCAGGTAGCTCAGTTAAACCTGGTCACTATTGCCAACCTGGCCGGTTCGCCTTCTATGCCGCCTGTCCCGGTTGTTACGGCCGTTTCCGAAGGTTCCTACGCCATTACCTGGCCCCCGGACAACCTGACGGCCGCTTACGCCATCTCATTTCGGCCGTTAGGTGTTCCCGTTTATTCTGCTCCGTTCTACTACGTCAACGGATCCGAGGCTGGTAACGTTGCCCTGAGCGGATTAGACCCACAAGGCACCTACGCCGTCAGTCTCGCCGCCCTTGATCCCGGTGGCAAAATCAGCGCCTTTTCGCCTGAAGTGATTGTAGGGCCGCCCTAATGGATACAATCCGAATTTTGTTGGTAGATGACCACCCGGTCGTTCGGGAAGGGTTGTTGGGCATGCTGGCCGGACAGCCCGACTTTGAGGTTGTGGGTCAGGGACTGGACGGCTCCCAGGCTGTTTCGCTCAACCGTGAATTACGGCCGGATGTAATCCTGATGGACTTAAGAATGCCGGGTATGGATGGTGTCAGCGCCATCCGCGAGATCAAAGCGGTGGAGCCGGAGACAAACATCCTTGTCCTGACAACCTACGACAGCGATGCCGACATTGTTCGGGCCGTTGAAGCCGGGGCTACCGGCTACCTGCTTAAGGACACCCCGCGAGAGGAGTTGTTCCGGGCCATCCGGGCTGCGGCCAGAGGCGAATCGGTGCTGGCCCCGGCTGTTGCCACCCGGTTGATGACCCGAATGCGTGCTCCGGCCGAAGAAAATCTGACTACTCGTGAAATTGAGGTGTTGGAACTGGTCAGCAAAGGGAACAGCAATAAGCAAGTTGCCCGCACCCTCCACATCAGCACTGCAACGGTCAAGACCCACCTGATTCATATTTTTGACAAACTGGGTGTCAAAGACCGCACCTCGGCCGTTACGGCCGCACTTGAAAAAGGAATCCTACGCCTGGATTCATAACCCCAAAAACCAATCCTAAAAAAGAAATAATTAACTATTGAATGGGTGAATACATGAAGGATTAACAAGTTGTCGTGCCTCATTAATCGTTCACCAATTCACCATTTCACCAATTAATTATTAACCCCCCCCTTCTCTTATTGAATCATAGAAAGGAGTTCCTGAATTCCTCTTCCCAACTGAACATCAGGAACCTCCCGCAGCCCCCAATCGCCTAAGGGAACCATCACATCCGGCTGGACGCCGACCCCCTCCAGAAGGCTTCCGTCCGGCAGCACAATGGTAGAGATTGCCAGCCGGATCAAAGAACCATCGTCCAGATTAAAACCAACGATTCCCTCTGTATTTCCGGCGGTGGGCATCCCAACCAGTACGGCACGGCCGGATTGCTGAAGACCGGTGGCAAAATATTCGGCCGCGCTATGGCTGGATCCATCCGTCAATAGGACAACGGGGGTCGTCTCATTCCACTTCACCGGCCCACGAATTCGGAAAATCGTGCGGGTCGCATCTTCTCGCAGTGGGCCTTGCGTTCCAAAATCGCCGGTGGTGAAAATCGCCAGCGACTGGTCGGCATTGCCGCCTGGATTGTGACGCACATCCAAAAGCAGGCCATCCAACGGGCTGTCTTCTTCCATCCTATTTATCAACTGGAGAATATTTGTTGACGAATCTCCTTCAAAGTTGGGAATTCGGATGTAGCCGAGATGAGGGCTGGTCGAAATCTCGCCGTATATCCAGCCGTCACACCCCGAAGCGCCGCCAAAGGTGAGGTGAATATCTTCCGGTTCCCGATCCGGTCCCCGTTGGACAGTCAAGGTTGCTTCTGTTTCCTGGCTGTAGAGAAGTTGATTGATTTCGGACGAGTCAAAGCCATTCTCGCCGGGAACAAGTGTTTCACCGTTAATTGCCAGAACATGATCACCTCGTTGCAGCCCGGCGCTGGCTGCCGGGCCAGTATCACAGACATCCCACAGCAGCACATTTTCATCCTCACGAGCTGGCCAGATTTCCAGTCCGGGCCAAGGGACGCCCGCACCTTCCTGGGGTAGAGAGAATTCTTGAGCGAAGTTAGCTGGCCGAACAAAGCGGCTGTGGTTATCTTGTAATTCTCGAATCATATCGGTTGCCAAATCCCAGAATGCTTCCTGGTTATCAATTTCGGCCGCTTTTGCCCGATATTCCTCACAAACCGCAGGCCAATCTGCTCCGTTAAAGTTGTCTCGGACATAATTTTCCTGAACGATAGCGCAAGCCTGGTTGATCAAGCCCACATAGTCGTCATCGGCGATGCTCGGAGTTACCTGTGACGGGTCGAGGGTTGGCACTGCGGCCGAATTTGTCATGGCCTGGAGTGTTGCCTGGAGCGGCAGCAGTGTGGCAGTCGGTTCGACCGTTGGAGTTTCTGTTTCCGTTGGTTCGATGACGGCCGTGTCCGACGGTTTTGGCTGCGGCGTGGCCGTGACTTCTACCTCGACCTGCTGTTCCACAACGGCCGTTACTTCAACCACGACAGGCTCTTGTTGGCAGGCAGTGCCTAATATGAGCAAAAATAGAAGGAGCAGTGAAAAATTCAATTTGATCTTCATGGGGATTCTACTGTAAAGATTATGCGGGTCGCGGATCCAGCAGTTCATCCAGGTGAAGCCACAACACCCGCGAATAACGAAAAATCAATGGCGAAAGAATAGAGAGGACAACAGTCAGCGTCACAAAATAAGCCAGAATGGACGCATTTAACAACAGCAAGATAATCACAAATGGCAGGGCGACAATAAATCCCAAAACATAGCCGAAAAAGATTGACATCATAAAAAAACCATGTTCCCGTTCATACTCAATGCCACAGACGGGGCAGGTTTCATTCATCGTTAGCAAACTGCTGAATACTTCCCCTTTCAGACAATGGGGACATCGTAATTGTAATAAAGCCTTCAATCGCATAGCCCTGTACGTTAGCAAATGGAGAGCAGTTTGGCAAACAGTTTCAATGGAATGCTAATTGGTTGATTATTTGCCGTTATTGGTTAGGATCGAGAAATAGTTGATTAAGTTGATTAGTACCATTTAATCTACTTAATCAACCAAGCCCATCATGGATGGGCAATCAACCCAATTTGAGGAGAAGTAGTGGATTACGCTTTCAAGATAGCAAAAGAAATCAACATTCGGCCGAATCAAGCATCGGCCGCAATCGAACTGCTGGACGGCGGCAACACCCTGCCATTTATCGCCCGCTATCGCAAAGAAGCGACCGGCGCACTCGACGAAGAGCAGCTTCGCCAGCTTCACAGTTTGCTCGACAGCCTGCGGGCGCTTGACAAACGGCGCCAGACCATTCTCGATTCAATCACCGAACAGGGTAGGCTAACGGCCGAGTTACAAGCCGCCCTCCAAGAAGCAGACACCCTGACCGCCCTGGAAGATTTATACCAACCCTACAAGCCCAAGCGCCGCACCAGGGCTGGCATGGCCCGTGAGAAAGGGCTGCAAGGGCTGGCCGACCTCATTCTGGCCCAGGAACAGGGGCGCAAAAGCGCGGCCGAACTTGCCCAGCCCTTCCTGAACGAGGATGTGCCAACCATTGAAGAGGCCCTGTCTGGAGCGCGGGACATCGTTGCCGAAACGATCAGTGACCACGCCGCCATCCGGCAGCAGACAAGAGAGAAGGGGCTGCAATGGGGAACGGTTCGCGTTACCAAAATCGAAGACGCTGAAGACCCGCGCAGCGTTTACAAAGTCTATTATGAGTACAGCAACCGGATTAACCGGCTGCGACCTCATCAAATTTTGGCTATCAATCGGGGAGAGAGTGAAAAGGTTCTGCGGGTGCAGATCGAGATTCAGGAGCGAGACTGGCAGGGAGCGGTGCGAAACCAATTTCGCGCCAACCGCCGTTCTCCCCTGGCGGAACAGATGGAACTGGCCCACGAAGACGCCGCCAAACGGCTGCTGCTGCCCGCTATTGAGCGGGACATTCGGCGGACATTGACCGAATCGGCCGAAGCTCATGCCATTCAGGTCTTTGCTACCAACTTGCGCGGGCTGCTGACCCAGCCACCTCTGGCCGGTCACACCGTCCTCGGTATAGACCCCGGCTATCGCACCGGCTGCAAGGTGGCTGTCATTGATCCCACCGGCAGGGTGGTGGATACCGCTACCATTTATCCCCACCAACCCCGGCGACAGTGGAAAGCGGCCCTGCAAATATTAACCACGCTCATTAATCAGTATGGCGTGACGCTGATCGCTATCGGCAACGGCACTGCCTCCAGAGAATCGGAACAACTGGCGGCCGAATTGATTCAACAGCAACGGTCCAACGGCAATCTCCGCTACCTGATGGTTAACGAAGCCGGAGCCAGCGTCTACAGCGCCAGCCCGCTTGCCAGGGCTGAACTACCTGATTTGGACGTGACCCTGCGCGGGGCGGCTTCCATTGCTCGTCGGGTGCAAGACCCGCTGGCTGAACTGGTCAAGATCGATCCCCGGTCCATTGGCGTCGGCCTCTACCAGCACGATGTCAATCAGACCCAATTGGGTCAGGCGTTGGACGGCGTGGTGGAGAGCGTGGTCAATCAAGTAGGCGTAGACCTCAACACCGCTTCGGCCGCTTTGCTGACCCACGTCGCCGGAATCGGGCCAAAGCTGGCTGATAACATCGTCGCCCACCGCGATGGAAACGGTCCGTTCGTTGACCGCCAGGGCTTGTTAAAGGTTTCCGGTCTGGGTCCGAAATCCTTTGAACAGGCTGCCGGTTTCCTCCGGGTCAGGGACGGCAAGAACCCTCTGGACGAAAGCGCCATCCACCCCGAAAGCTACCCAATTGCCCGCAAAGTTCTGGCCAAGGCTGGATTAACGGCCGATACGCCCCCGGCTGAACGAGAAAGCGCCATGGCTCCCTGGCAGAATCAGACGGCCGTTCATCAACTGGCGGCCGAATTGGGAACCGGCGTTTT
Organism: Promineifilaceae bacterium (SeqCode); assembly: GCA_049281335.1. GTDB lineage: Bacteria > Chloroflexota > Anaerolineae > Promineifilales > Promineifilaceae > JAKEFB01. The sequence continues at coordinate 6,473 of JBAPRX010000025.1, read as the reverse complement.
GACTTTATCTGATATACTGGAGCAGTTGGTTCGGCCAGGCCTGGACCCGCGCAGCGATTTGCCCCTACCGATTCTGCGGAGCGATGTCCTTTCGATGGACGATTTGCAGCCTGGTATGCGTTTGAAAGGAACTGTCCGCAATGTGGTAGATTTTGGGGCATTTGTCGATATTGGGGTAAAACAGGATGGCCTGCTGCATCGCAGCCAATGGCCGGAAACGGCCGATTTCGGCGTGGGCGATGTCCTTGATATGGTTGTATTAAAAGTAGAACCCGAACGGGGACGAATCTCTTTAGGATGGCCGGAAGAATAGAATGGTATCTTTAACGTTGGCAATGAAATTAAAAGAGGCGGGGTTGACCTGGCAGCCTACCCTGCACGACTTCTTTGCCATTCCCCAGCCCGAACTCGAAGATCGCCTCTTTGTTCTCAGCGACATGACGATTGATATTGAACCAATCTTTGGCTGGCAGGCGATCACCTTTAATGGAGCAGTAGAGTGGTCATTGGACTATATCATGACGGCCGATGTTGTCTGGGTTCCCACTGAGTCCCAACTGCGGGAGATGCTGCAAGAACTGCTGTTGGCCGAGGAACAACCGGCCGTTCAACTGCTCAGTTCCATCAGCGGCTACCACTGCCAGATTACCTACGAAGGCAATATCCACAACTTTGAGGCTGCAACCGCCAGCGACGCTTATGGTTACGCTCTTCTTTTCCTGATGCAAGGCGGCGAACTATGGTCTGGCGTCTCAGGCATCCAGGCTTAACGATTGCCCTGAACCTGTCGAAGGGGAATCTTTATCTCAATTACCCGATCGCCCCAATCAATTTCTCAGGAATATTTTTGTTCCAGCCACTCTGAAAATGTAATCTGACCGTATAGGTTCGACGGAACCGTATTGAAACCCTGACGGAACCCTGCGGCCGTTTTTCCAAACAGCGGCACAGGCACCATCAGACGCTGCTCGCCCCGCGCCTTGAGCCATGCTTTTGCCAGTTCGGCCGAATCATGAACCTTCGGCCCGCCAATATCAGGTAAATGGCCGCCAGCACCAGCCTGAACGCATTCAACCAGCCGATCAGCCACTTCCCCTGTATCAATCGGCTGGAGCTTGAAATGAAGCGGGAAAAAACCAACCAGAGGCAGCCTCGCCAACCCTTCAAGAGCAAAATCAACCAGACTGTGGAACTGCGTTGCTCGCAGAATAGTCCAGGGAACGGCGCTTTGTTCGATGGCCGCTTCGGCCGCCAGTTTCGCCTAATAATAACTGTAGGGAATCTTATCAATACCGACGATGGAGATATAAACGAACTGGTCAATTCCGGCCGTTTCGGCCGCTCCCAATAACAGCCGCGTACCGCCCACATCCACTTCCTGGGCATTCTTGAAGGGGCTGCTGGCGGCGTGAATGACTGTGCCAACTCCGTTCATCGCCTCTGCCATTCCTTCACCCGTTATCAAGTTGACCTGCGCCTATTCCAACTCAGGGTCTTTGTCAGCCGGAGCCGGACGACGGCTGGTGATGCGAATGTTGAACCCGGCCACTTGCAGCCGGGGAACGAGCGCCCGCCCCAGCCCGCCGGTACCGCCTGTTACCAGGACACGATTGCTTTTACTCATTGATAAACCTCTGGCGATAATAATATTGATACTTAGCCACAAAACCGGCACGGCCGTACAGCGAACGCGCCTGTGGATTGTCCTCCATGACCTGTAAATAAGCCCAATTTGCCCCGTGAGCCTGCCCCCAGCCGGCCAGAGCGTGCAGCACGGCCGTTGCAATCCCCAGGCGGCGCATATCAGGGTGGGTCAGCATATTAAATACTCCCAGCCAGCCCCGTTCCAAAATGCCCAACCCAATTCCGGCCGTTTCACCATCTATTTTCACCAATGCAAAGACGCTCTGGGGTCCAATCCGCCAAAAAGCTGCTTTTCGGGCCGCGATTTGGGCTTCATTTAGCTGGTACTGCGCCACCTGAAAATCAAACCAGTCGCCGGGAAGGGTTGTTTGGAACGTCACCGTTTCCTGGTTGGCCGGTAATTGTTGCAGAATGGACCTGATTGGTACAGTCTGAACAAAAGTGGGCGCGTCAATACCATACCCTCGTTCCGCCAGGATGTCGTCCAGGTTGGTCGGTTGGGCTGCCGGAGAAATCTGAAAGCGGGCTGGAAGCCTCCGCCGGGCATAGAACGCTTCAACCAATGCCAGCTTCTCCTCAACGGTCAGATAACGGCCGATATTATTCGGCCAGACCGAGTTGACGCGCCGGGAAGAGACGCCAGGCGTATAGCGAAAACGCCAGCCATCAACCAGTTGAACAACTTCGGCCGTCCAGGCATTGGCCGCCAGCTCTTCCAGGTAATAAACATCGGCCGTAGAACCATCCATAACGGCCATTATACCATTGGCAAAAGCCTCTTAAAACTATATGATTAACCCAACTACTGCCTACTGTTAACTGTCTCATCAGGAGGACATTCTTGAAGTTCATTACCTACGAATATGAAAATGAAATCCAGCCCGGCGTTGTGTGGAATGACCGGGTGATGGGGATTTCAGGGATTGCACCCGATATACAATCCTTAATTGAACAGGGCGCGGATGGGATGTCGGCCGTTACGTCCCTTTTGCAGCGGGTGCGTGGCGGCATCTTGCTGGAGAATGTCCGGCTGCTGGCTCCTATTCCCACGCCCCGCCGCAACATCATGTGCCTGGGGTTGAACTATGCCGAACATGCGGCCGAATCTTACACAGCCCAGGGTCGGGAAGTGTCGCTGCCCGAAGTACCCATTGTCTTCACCAAAGCGACTACTTCCGTGACCGGCCCATACGATCCCATTCCCTTTGACCCTGCTGCCTCTGACAAACTCGATTGGGAGACGGAGTTGGCAGTGGTGATCGGCCGTTCGGGGAAAAATATCTCTGAAGCTGATGCCCTGGACTACGTTTTTGGCTACACTGTCCTCAACGATGTCAGCGCCCGCGACTTGCAGCGGCAGGGTAAGCAATATTTCAAAGGTAAAAGTCTTGACGGTTCCTGCCCAATGGGGCCCTGGATTGTCACCCCAGACGAACTCTCCGACCCCCAGAAGCTGCGAATTACCAGCCGGGTAAATGGCAAAACCAAACAAGACAGCAATACGGAAATGATGATCTTCAAGATTCCGGCCATCATCGCCTATCTGTCGCGGGGAATGACCCTGCTGCCCGGTGATATAATCTCAACCGGCACGCCAAGCGGGGTTGGCTTTGCCCGCACGCCGCCCGAATATCTACAACCCGGCGACGTTGTTGAATGTGAAGTCGAGCAAATTGGCGCCATCCGCAACGAAGTCATCGCTGAATAATCCGTGTAAACGCAAGAAACTCGCGTAATTCTTGGCTTAAATTATGGATCCGGGTTCGCTGAAAACACTAATTCCTTTGCGTCTTTGCGTTAATTGTTTTTGTAGGAGAGAATTTCGTGACCAAGCTGTTTAAATCTGTCCTTGACTTTGTAGATAAGGTTGCGTCGAATGTGGGCCAGAGCATTGGACAAACAACAAGGGTGGGGCGCAACCTGCCGACCCTCTCAACTGACCCGCCTGGCTCCGTAGCCCCCGTTTCCCCACGAGTGCTGTTGATTATCTATAACCCAACCGTTCCTTCAGAAGGCGGCCGAAAACTGGTAGACGTTCTCAAGTGGAACAACCCCGACAAGCTGGTCGAAGGCTATATCGCCGACATCAAAGACGCCAGTTATGGTTACTGCAACTACCGCATCGTAGAGAGGATCGAAGTGGATTTGTTCCCCGTCAAGGCTGATGGCTTCGCCTACACCGGGGACAGCTTCGTCTCCGCCTGGCGTGCCCGCAGCGGCTTTCACCAGCCCGATTGGGTGGACTACGACCGGATTATGCACGATTTCAATCTGGTCGACAGGGTCAACAACGACCAGATAGATGAGGTCTGGCTCTTTGCTTTTCCTTATGGCGGCTTTTACGAATCCCGAATGACCGGGCCAGACCCCTTTTGGTGCAACGCGCCGCCGTTGGAAGGCTACGAACATGCCAGGAAGCGATTTATCATCATGGGCTTCAACTACGAGCGCGAGGTGGGCCAGATGTTAGAGGCGCATGGTCATCGGTGTGAATCAATCATGGACTACGTTTACCGCCACAAGAAGGGCGACGACAATCTCTGGAAACTGTTCACCCGCTATGACAAAACTCATCCCGGCCGTTCTGAGGTTGGCATCGTTCACTATGCCCCCAACAGCCTCAAAGATTACGATTGGGGCAATAAAACGAAGGTGATGAGCCGCTGTGACAACTGGCTCAACTTCCCAGACTTGAGCGGCCCGCCCAAACAGGTGGACTGCAACGATTGGGGACGGGGTGACACCCGCCTGCACCACCTGTGGTGGTTCAAACGGTTCCCCCACATTCCCGGCATCCGAGACGGCATCTCAACCAACTGGTGGGAATATGTCACCGACCCGAACCAGGTACGCTAACGGTTTCCGATCAGCCCCTTATTCCTCAGTTTCTTTTGCCCTTTCATAAGCGGCTTCGGCCGCTTCCGGATCGCCCAACTTGCTCAAGGTGTCCCCCAACTTTCGGTAATAGTAAGAAGAATCAGGTTGAAGTATGGTCGCTTGCCCAAAGGCATCGGCCGATTCAGCCCAATTCTCGCTCTTAGCCAGAACCTCTCCTAAACGGAAATAAATGTAAGCTCGTGTTGAGTCGTTCAAATCGCCAACGGCCGAATATTCAATCGCTTTCCGGTAATCGGCTTCCGCCAGTGCGACCGTTCCTTCTGTTTGATAGGCAATACCACGCCAAAGATAGGTTGTGGCCGAATCAGGGGCCAGCAATAAGGCCAAGTTATACCAGGTGATAGAATCGCCCACGTTCCCGGCAGTCAGCGCAATCGTTCCCTGTAGCTGTAAGAAAAACGCGCTGTCAGGATCATGCTGCCACTGGTCAACCGCTTTCGTCTCATTCCCCGATAAAAAATAAACCAGACCGGCACGGCGGGGATCGTTAGGAAAATCGGCCGCTGTAACCGTTATCGGATTTGCCTGTCCTAACTGCACCGGTCTTTTCAAACGGGCCTGATCCAGCCTTAAATTGACCAGGTTGTGGGGCAGAACCGGCGTCAGCAGCAAGACGACCAGCACCAGGTATGGCACAAAGGCAGCCACCCGCCCAAGTGACAGGCGATTCGGCCGTTCCACGACGGCGTCACGCTGTGCGTCAGCCATCCGCGACAGCCCAATACCCCCGGCCAAAATAATCCACGCGATTAGACCCGGTTTTTGGCCGAAGGTGATGGTATCGAAAAGATTGAAAAAGAGATAACCGGCAGCGGCAGAGGCAAAAACGGCCGACAACCGGCGGATCTCCCCCTCTGCGGAACGGCCAGCCCGCCAGAAAAGCGCCAAGGCTGCCGCCCAAATACCAATCAGCGCCAAGGGGCCGCTGATCCCCAGGCTGGTTCCGGTTTGCAGCAGAAGATTGTGGGTGTGGGTCAGATTAAAGCTGGGCTGGATCGTTTCGTAAAGATAGTTGGCCCGGCTAACCGGATCGAAGGCATACAGCCCGCTGCCTATCACCGGGTAATCAGCCAACATCCGTCCTGCCACTCGCCAGATTTCGAGCCGGGTTAGCCAGCTTGTCGGAGGCGCGTCTCCTTGTTTGCTCCAGACATCCACAGAAGTTAACCAGCTCGACATGGTGGAAGGGGTCAGATCAAAAACCAGGATAATGAGCAGAGCGCCGACCGTCAATAGTAAGATAACCGGCAAAAATTTCCGAAGCGGAATGCGCCCCCAAAAAAACCAGGTCAGGCAGATGACGGCCATTCCTAACAGGGCGCTTCTTGATTGGGTAAACATCAGCATGATCAGCACGATGATCAGGTGGGCGGCAAAGATGGTCTTTTTGAATCGGCCGCTTCCCTTCCACAGCGCAGCCAAAACAAAGGGGAAAAACATAAGCAGCGTTCCCGCCATCTCATTGTAATTGACGGTAAATGAGCCGCTCAGATGGGGAAGCAAGTTGGTGATCGGTTCCAGATTGATAACCTGTCGGTCCGGCCATTCCAATGTAAAGAAACCGGCAACGGCAACCAATCCGGCGAAGAAAGCCAGTACACCAATCAGTCGTTTAACGCTTTCGGGGCTGTCTAATCGGGGGAGGAGCAGGAAAAAGGTGATGACCCCTGCAATGGTGGTGGTCAGCTTGGGCAGGCTGACCTGGGGAACGGGGCTGACGAGGTAGGCTACTCCGATCAGGGCCAGTAAGAGCAGCACATAGCTGTTGATCGGCGTCTGCGGGAGAGAAAAGCGTGGTAAGGGCGGTTGGGAATCGGGTTGGGGGCCGAAAAAAAGGAGCAGAAGCAGCACAACCAGGCTAACGGCCGTCAGCGCCGGAGCAACTGTTGGAAAAAGCAGCCAGGGAACGGCCGCAAACCAAAGCCCCGGAA
>JBAPRX010000024.1:0-5628 GCA_049281335.1 Promineifilaceae bacterium (SeqCode) | reverse complement strand
GCTTTTTCCGGCGATTGATACCCGGCGCGGCCGGACAACCGGAATTGACGATCAAAAATGCCGGACATTTTTTACAGGAAGAGAAGGGCGAAGAAATAGCCGAACAGATACTGGCCTTTCTCCGCCGTACACCGAAGGAGTAGGCGTACACCGAAGGAGTAAAAAATAGGCCACGAATTGACACAAATTGGCACTGATTTTTAGATTATAATTCATAAAAATTCATGTTCATGCGTGGCTATTTATCTTTTTCAAAAATACAAGGGTAGGATGGTATGAAGCTGAAAAAAGCATTTCTGGCGCCGGTAGATAATGCCTGGCTGCGGATGGAAGACCCAACTAATCTGATGATGATTACCGGTGTTTTTCTATTCCAAGAGCCGCTTGAAATGGATCGGTTGAAAGTGGTTATCGAGCAGCGACTGCTCTCTTATCGTCGCTTCCGGCAGCGAGTGGTGCAATCCAATTTCCAGCCCTCTTATTGGGAAGATGATCCCAACTTCGATCTCGACGCCCACATTCATCGGGTGGCGCTGCCATCGCCGGGGGATCAGGAAGCGCTCCAAAACTTGATAAATGACTTGATGAGCACCCCATTGGATTTTTCCAAACCTCTCTGGCATGCCCATCTAGTTGAGAATTATGGTGAGGGCTGTGCTTTGATTATGCGGCTCCATCATTGTATCGCCGACGGCATTGCCTTGATGCGCGTCCTGCTCAATTTTACAGATGAAACAGCCGATGAAGCCCCGCTGGTAGTGGAGGAAGCGGAAGGCGGACAGTCGCCACCGACTCAAGAAAAAAGTGCTCTTACGTTGCCTGGGCCGGTAAAAGCGGCCGTTAATACCACTCAAAAACTCGCCGGAGCAATCGTCCACGAAGGCATGGAAACGCTGTTGAACCCATCGCGTGCAGTGGACGCTGCTAAATTGGGAGCCGACAGCACAACCACGCTCGGCCGTCTTTTACTCCTTTCTCCCGATCCCAAAACGCCATTCAAAGGGCCACTAGGCGTCCGCAAAGTCTGCGCCTGGTCACAGCCGATTTCCTTGCCCGATGTCAAGGCTATTGGAAAAGTAACCAGTGGCACAGTTAATGATGTCCTTTTAACGGCCGTCAGTGGTGCGCTTGGCCGTTATCTTCACACGCGGGGAGAACCAGCGGGCGGGCTGGACTTTCGAGCCGTCGTTCCCGTTAATTTACGGCCGTTAGATGAGGAACCCAAATTAGGCAACGCTTTTGGCCTCGTTTTCCTCTCCCTGCCGGTTGGTATTGCCGATCCACTTGACCGGCTCTTCGAGTTAAAGAAGCGGATGGACGGTATCAAAGGAACGCCAGAGGCGATTGTTTCCTTTGGCATTCTGGCCGGGATTGGGGTTTCGACCAGCCAGATTCAAGATATTGTGGTGAAGATATTTGGCATGAAGGCAACGGCCGTGATGACCAACGTCCCCGGCCCCCGCGAGGTACGGTATCTGGCCGGAAAACCGATAGACGGCCTCATGTTCTGGGTTCCCCAGTCCGGCAAATTGGGCCTCGGCGTCAGCATCATGAGTTACAACAACGAAGTCCTCCTCGGCATCGCCACCGACGCCGGTCTCGTCCCCGACCCAGAGACGATTGTCAATGGCTTCCATGAGGAATTTGAGGCGATGATGGGGTTGGTTGCAGCGGCGCGGGAGATGGATACAGAAACAACCTAAAAGCCAGGGTTCTTACCAACCTTTTTCCGCCCTCTCCCAACTCTGTGCTTCCCCAGTTAAAACTCACAAAAAAAGTGTATCACGTATTTGTGTGCAAATTAATTAAGAATGTGGTTCGATCTAACGCCAGGAGGGCGACCGACATTCACATCTTTGCCGAACTTAGCAACGGAGCCGGCTGAATTGAACGCCTGATGATTATTCCAGGCAATATGGCTGTCATTATCTTTGGGGTTGTTGTAGCCATTATTACCAAAGCCCCGATTTATGGATTCTTACAAGGCTCATCGCAGGATTGGCTCCTGGTATCCAACCTCACCTTGTTTACCGGACTGATTATCGTCCTTTTTATCTTTGTTCCACGTGGAAAATTATTTGATGTTGTGTTGGGAAAAGCAATGGTGGAGGGACGCATCACGCCGGAATTAGAGGCGGCGCTAGATGATTGAGTTGTCAAGTTAGCCCATTGTTACGAATTGGCACTCGTTACCGCAATTGTCGCTTTGATGGTTATTAAGCCATTTTAGCTTGACGCGCTGCGTGGGCTTGTTCGACGATATTCGCAATCTGTTCCAGGTGAGAATCGTCGTGGCGCAGACCGCCGGCGAATCGGCCGACTGCATTAATCGGTTCGCTCTCAGGCCGGTATTGGAAAGTAATATCCAGGTGGGGAGTGTTGGGCCACATATCGAGACTCGCCAGCCGCATCCGACGGCTTTCCTCTAGCCGCTGGCGGCATTGGGCAATGGAAGTTACGGATTCCCAATAAACCTCGCTCCGGGATCGGCCGCCCCGGTGCGGAACGCCGCGAGCCAGTTCGGCCGCTATGGCCGCTGCCTCTTCTGACGAGGCGGTTGTATGAACAATCACATGGCCCAAAGTCCAGGGTAAATCAACCTCTGCCTCGTCAGCGGCAAAAGAATCATGGGCCTCCGGGTCAGAAGGCACAAAAGTTACGTCCTCATCAACACAATCAATGATCATCGCCAACTGATAGTCTATCATCTCGTTTGTTAGATGTCGCAAGTCATCAACGGTCAAATCGCCTGTCAGCTCCTTCATTGTCATTTCTTTACTTCTGACGGCGGAAAAATCCAACACAAAATACTCCTTTATTGAAAAGTGAAAAAAGAAAGGTTTGTAGGATAAAGTGAACAGAAGGGAACGCTATTCACTTTTTCCTGCTAACTTCTTACTTGAATTAGGGACAACTTTGATTATCTATTACCTGCCAGGTATCGGCATTGTCCGTGATAGCGCCAACCGGCCAGCTTTGCAGCAAACCAGTATACAAAACCATAGACATCATCCCGAACTGATTTTCATCGCTCAATACCGGCATCTCGGCCGACTCGATAGCTATCTCCACCACCCAGCTATCGCTCCCAGGTTCCCCAACGACGGCCGACCAGTTACTGCTCGTGTAACTGTTATCCCAATCCTGATTATCACCATTATCGTTCGTTCCCGCTTGAATGGTTTTGGTTCCATCCCGTGCAATCTGGAAAAAGCGGTCGGCCGAATCGGGGTCACCACCATTATTGGTCACATCGAAATACAGGCGCAGAGAATCTGTAAACTCATTGAAGGTTGGGTCCCCAATCTGGTAGGCCAGATAAACTCCATTGGGGTCTCTCATCAGGAAAACGGCGACGCTGTACTCCGGACTGCCTTGAGGTCCAAACACAAACGTAGGCTCTTGACTCCACTCGTTTTCCTCCATCACCCCATCCAAGGTAGGGGGATTGTCCGCACAAGCAACAAGTGGATTGGCAGCAGCGGTAGAAGTGGCCGTTGGAGTCGCAGTTGCTGTACTCGTCTCTGTCGGCGTTGATGACGGCGTGGGCGTAAAGGTTGGTGTTTCGGTCGTGGTTGCCGTTGGCAAAGCGGTCGAGGTTGGTGTGAAGGTTGGTGTCTCCGTGGGCGGTGTCTCGCCTGGCGTTGGAGTGACGGAAGGAATCGCCGTCAGGGTTGGCGTTGCCGAAGGAACTGTGGGACTTGGCGACAACTCGGCCGTCACCGTCCAGGTTGGTGTCGGCCCATCCGACGGGTCTAGCGGGTTGGTTCCATTGGCAATCTCAACCGCATCATTCACCGAGTCTCCGTCGGAATCAGGATTCAAGGGATTGGTTCCGCGCAGCAGAACTTCATCACCATCACTCAGCGTATCCCCATCGGTATCCCGGTTGATAGGTGACGTGCCTAAGATCAATACTTCTTGTCCATCTTCCAGCCCATCCCCATCCGTGTCGCTGTTATCAGGCAGGGTTCCGATAATGGCCTCTTGTGCGTCGCTTAATCCATCACCATCTGCATCTCCCTGAACGGCGGCCGTTCCTGCCACAAGCGTAGCGGCTCCGGCTGTCCCAATTGCTGCGGCCGTTTCTGTCCCATTCAGGGCTGTTGCCGTAATGTCAATGGTTCCTGTTGCGGTTGGCAGGGGTGGCGTCCGAGCTAACCATGTTCGCCCGAATAACAATCCCGATAGGGCGCAGAGAAAGACGATAAGGAACAAAGCGCCATAGCCAAGGGAAACAGGGAGAATCGGAGTGTTTTCAGCATTCCCCGATATGGTTTGTCTGGCTCCACTGCGGGAAGCGATTTCGACTTCAAAGCTAATGGTGTCATAACTACCAAACCAGCTTTGGGCGCGTGATTCAAGCTGGAGATCAATGGTTGCCAGTTGATCAGGAAGCAATTGGATACGGCCGCGTTCGCCCTGAAACTGTACCTGATTGCTCTGTTCCCGGCCTATCAGGCTGTATTCACCAGTTGTGTTACCAGTATTGCGGAGCGAAATTTGAACAATACCCGGTAGTTTTAATGTCCGGGGAGACATATCCACCGAAAAATCTTCAAATGTACTCAATACCAGGTTGAACCCGGCACCTCGGCGGAGATGGCGGAACTGCTGAGAGTTCAATTCAATGCGGACCCGCTGGCGACCGGCGGGGGTTCCGGCGCGTCGTGGTGGTTGGAAGATAACGGGAATTGTAATGCTCGTCCCCGCCGGAACGTCCATGAAGGTATCGGGAACCTGCACCCAATCTGAGGGAATACCATACACCCGAAGATTTACCCGATCATCCTGCTTGCTTCGGTTTCGGATCTCAACTTTCAGCTCAACTCGCCGCCCTGGTTCAACCGTCATGGTGTCACGTGCGATGAACAAGTCTAGCGGCACATCAGCCGGACTGGTGGAACCGGGAGGATCATATGGAGCGGTTAAACGGACGTTGGTTGGCACCTCGTTGAGTTGGGGGACGGTTGCCGGTTCTTGAATCGGCGGCCCTTCCAAAAACAACTGGTACGGCCCAATTTGAATAATCTCCCCTGTTTTAACCGGCGAAGGGATATTGGGTGGGAGCTTCTTCCCCTTTAGCCACGTTCCATTGACCCCGCCTAAGTCAACAATCTCCCATCCGTCCCCGGCAGCCTGAATTCGGCCGTGATAGCGGGAGACGCCTTCCGCCGGAAGGATAATGTCATTTTCTGCGTTTCGGCCAATGGTGATTGTCGGCCGTGTCAGAGAAGCATAACTCGATTCCCTCCCCGGCGTTCTTATTTCTAATCTGTAGCCCTCCGGTGGTTCATCGGCCGTGTTGTCAGCCTGGACGGGTGGATTGCCGTTCGCCATGACCTGGGTTGGCGCTTCGCCAATAGCTGATAATGCACTTTGCAAGGCGCTGTACAATTCCCGACCACTTTGATAACGGTCGTCGGGACTTTTTGCCAGCAGCTTGGCAAGAATCGTGTCAATAATCGGTGGCAGCTCTGGCCGGAGCGCGTGGGGCGCTAGCGGCATATCGCCTGACATATGGGTTGTGACCGCATCCGACAGCGATTTGAATTGGAAAGGAAGCTGGTTCGTAACTAATTCGTAAAGGACAACGCCAAGCGAGTAGAGGTCGCTTCGGCCGTCCAG
>JBAPRX010000023.1:0-1859 GCA_049281335.1 Promineifilaceae bacterium (SeqCode) | reverse complement strand
AATCCCTGGTGGTATAAAATAGTTCGTCAATACTCATAAGGTGTTTGCTTGACAGGCGAAAAATCTCACGATAAGATGACATTATTACGTTACCGTAACGTTACCGAATGTCTTGCAGAAAAATTGTGAGAAAATGCCATTGGTTTAGCGCTAACTCAAGTCGAATTGTATCATGGGCGACCCATAGCGCAAAAAGATTGTGGTCAGAGTGATTTAGGGATAAACTAAGTTATAGAAGAGAGTGCGCGACTGATATATATTTACCGTGATTGCTAATTGCTTATTCTTCGCTCAGAACCTCACCCCCAACCCCCTCCATTCGATGGAGAGGGAGAGTTAAGCGAAGCGCAGTAGGGTGAGGTCACTGCTCGAAAAAGTTTGGTAGCGCTTATTCTGATTTGTCCACAACTTGTCGAAGAGAGTGCTCGATTGACATACATTTTTTAAATGGACTTGACAGGACTTTTTTGTGAATTGTTGACGGATGATATATGATATAGGATATAGGATAGATAGGTAACTGCACTTGTATGGATCGTCGTTAAGCGATGACAATCCAATTTATGGTATGAGGTCGATTTAATAATTAGGGAAGCGATACAATGATCGAAGCGATTTCAATAATGCAAAGTTACCGGCGAGGTATTTGAGGGTTAGCGCTAACACCGCCAGATTCTTTATTCCGATTACGGCGGCTTGATGATGCGATTCATCGTGGCGGTTGGTCAAAACCGGCACGAACGAAAAGTTAGATTTTTGGGCAAATAGTTTTGGAGGAATCAATAGATGTCAGCAAAGGTGCCGAAAAAGTCCCCCGCCATTAAAGGTTTGTTGTGGCACCGTGACCAATATTATTCGTTTTTCATCCCCAACAACTGGTACAAATTATCCTGGTCAGATGACCGTCAGGGTGTGATCTATGCGCCTGATGCATCTGATCCTCTTACCGTTTTTGCGGTAAGCCTGACGGATCTCGGCACGCCAGTGACTGAAGATGACCTGGACGCGCTGGCCGAGGGCTTTTTCGAAACTATCGAACAACTGCCTGAGTCACATATTGAACTCCGAGAGCAAAAAGTTGCGGGGAAAATGCTTGAATTGCAAGCCAAATACACCAGCCAGGAAAATGGGGAAACCCTGAAACGCTGGGTGCGTGTGTTCTACCATGAGAAACGCCAGATTGCCATGACCGCCCAGGGTGTACCCGAAAAATATGATTACTGGCTGCCCTGGTTTTTTGAGGCCATGATGACCGCTAATGTCCACAGGAACAAACCGCAGATTAGTTTTTTTGACTAATCGGGTGTTTTGCTGCTCCGGTTGGACATGACTGATTGAGCAAAAGGGAGGTGACATCCGATACGAAAATATGGGAACAAAGTATATCTAAAGAATAAAGGAAGGAGCAAAGAAATCAATGAGTAATAAAGAACTTTCACGTCGTGATTTCTTAAAAGCGGTAGCGAGTGCTGCGGCAGCCAGTGTCGCGGTCAGCGTTGCTGGACCAGCGTGGGCTTCGGGAGCCAAGCAGGAGGGGATGTATGGTGAAGCCCCGATGCTGGCTGATCTGGTAGCTTCCGGCGATCTGCCGAAGGTTGAAGATCGACTCCCCGTCAACCCGCGGGTCATCACACCGTATGAAGAAGTCGGTGAGTACGGCGGCGTATGGCGTCGTGCATTCAAAGGATTGTCGGATCGCTGGGGCCCAACCAAACTCAACGAAGAAATGGCAATTGAATGGGACGCTCCAGACCCGGATACCACTAATCTGGTAGCGAACTACATCTCTGAGTGGTCGCAGAATGATGATGCAACCTCATTCACCTTCAAACTGCGCGAAGGGCTAAAGTGGTCGGATG
>JBAPRX010000022.1:0-4643 GCA_049281335.1 Promineifilaceae bacterium (SeqCode) | reverse complement strand
GGCGGCCGGCCGCTGGGGCCGATGATCCTTCGGCAGTAATTTGACCTCCTTCCGACTCGTTTTTTAAGGTGCAGCAAGTAACCCGACTCCTCAAGTCACGCTACCTCTACTTTTTCCTTTTCCTCTGCTTCACAGCCTGTACCCGTCAGCCTCCTGCCCGGCGTGCAATTACGCCTCCGGTGAACAAATTAGGGGTACATTTGTTGTTGGATGACGGCCGTTCTCAATGGCCGACCTGGCTGTGGCACGACCACATGGCATATGCCTCCCAGCTTGTCGGCCAGGGCGGTTTCGTTACCGAACTGGTGCGGCTGGATGATCTTGATCCTGACAAATGGCAGCTTTTTATGGATTTGTGCGTCGAGTTTGAGCTGCGCCCTGTTTTGCGGCTGGCAACGGTTTTTGATCAGGAGGCTGGGTGGTGGGAAAGGCCGCCTGTGGATGGTAACGGCCGTTATACCACCCCTGCCCAGCAATATGCCGACTTTATCACTGCCCTCAACTGGCCCACCGAGGAACATTATCTTGTCGTTGGCAACGAACCGAATCATGGTGACGAGTGGGGCGGCCGACCTGACCCCATCGCTTACGCTCAATTTCTGATGGGTGTCAGTCGGGATGTGAAAACGGCCGATCCCGATGCCCGCGTTCTCAATGCTCCCCTGGATCAATTCTCGCCCCACACCGGCAGCCAGCCCTTCATCAATGGTCTGTGGTACATGGATGCCGCCACCTTTTTACAGGAGATGCACACCGCACAACCGGCCGTCTTCGACAACATAGATGCCTGGGCCAGCCATCCTTATCCCCTCGGTCCCTTTACGCAGCCACCCTGGCAGCAAACGCTCCAATTTGACACCCTCAACGATGCGCCTACCCGGCCCGCGATGGCCGATGCCCCGCCCAATCGCGGTATCAACGCCTATGAGTGGGAGCTGTGGCAGTTGGCGCAGTGGGGCATTATTGACCTGCCCGTGTTCATCACCGAAACAGGTTGGCGGTATGGTGAGGCGGACTATCCGACTGTGGAGGATGTGACTGTCTATCTTGATCTGGCACTGCGGGGGAATAACGGCCGTTATCCTGATCTCCCCGCTGCTGGCTGGACGCCCTGGTTGGACGACGAACGCATCATCGCCATTACTCCCTTCGCCCTTGACGGCAACCCCGACGAATGGCGACATAGTAACTGGCTGGAAATGGATACAGATGGCAGCATCCGCTCCATCCAAATCAACCCAATAACCCAATGAATTACCCAACTAGAGGTTGGCCTCAATCGGCCGTTATCGTATTCCCTTCTTCCCGACACTCGCAGGCTTCCTTGACCACGTCCCCTCGTACCAACAGGCCATCGTATTCCCGGCCGAGTCCCTGAGAGACCCAGCCACCCATCTCAAAAGGCAGACTGCCATCGGCCGCTACCCATCGGCCGTTATATGTCCGCGCCAAATGGGTATGGGTTCCATTAGAAAAGCCCCCCTCGCAAGAGGGGTGGCCTAAGCGGTCGCCGGTTTGCACGTAAGTGCCAGCCGGAACCCGTTCCCGGCTGTCCAGGTGCATATAAAGAATGGCCCAGCCCGTTCCCGCGAATCCATCCCCGTCCAGGTCAACGACCACAGCCCCGAAATCGCTGCGCGTCACCACACCCGGCGCCATTGCCGTGACCCAATAATCAGAAATGTAGCAGCCCAATTGATCCGTTCCCGGCGCGAAATCCAGCGCTGCCCAGGCTGAACCACCGGCCCAACCCCCATGCGGCCCACCGGTAAAGTACCAGCTTTCGCCGTTGGTAAAAGGTAGTTCTAGCTGTGGCTGGGCCAGGTCGGACGGCCACAACGGGTCTACCGTATAAGAAAAGGGATTGCCAAAGAGCCGGTTATAGGTCGCAAAGAAACCGTCCGGGCCGACCGCTTGCAGCCAGCCTTCATAGCTGATTTCCGGCCGTCCGCCGAGCATCAACTGCACGCCGCCTGTTCCGTCATTAATGTCCGGAGCGAAAGCGACCGTCTGGACAACGCCGACATCAAAACTGAGCAGCCCCCCTTCAGATCGGCCGTAATATCCCATATTCACCAGATTAGCAGCCCAGGCTAACTGCTGGTACAGTCCCTCATAGCCACTGGTGACATAACCCATTGGATAGCCGTTGTCCAGGGGGGCCGGTTGGGTTACCCAACCACTCTGGTACTCTAAAAGCGCCACCAGGAGACGTGGATTCACGCTAAAGCGGTCAGCGACCAGTTGGATGATCTGCGGCCCGGTTAACGGCCGTCCTTCCACCTCTTCCTGGTAGCCAAGAACATACCCGCTAAAGGAGGCCAACACGTTTTGGGTGTTAAAATCGGCCGCTTTCGGCCCATAAACCAGTTCGCTGTCAGGAATCAGCTTGAAATTAGGGCCAACAACGGCCGCAACGGACGGAACCAGCACCGTCTGGCCGATTTCCAGGAAATCGCCTTCTGTTAGCCCATTCGCCTCCATCAAATTCTCGACCGAGGTATTGTAAAGCTGTGCCAGATAGCTCAACGTTTCACCGGGGGCTACGATATGCGGCGCAACATCGCCCGCACTCGGCCCAGGCCGGGTTGGATCGGGGGTCGGCGTTCCGGGGTAGGCCGGGGCTGGCGTAATCGTTGGGGCAAGGGTGGGCGTTGGTGGCAGGACAGTCTCCTCTGGAGACTGCACGATGCTGTTATTGGCTGCATTTTGGGTTGCCAACAGATCAGGAACAGCGGCGGACGGGACGGCCGTGATGGTCGGGTCTTGCCGTTCGCAAGCCGTTAAGAGGAGAAGGATCAGAATAAGGAGTGGGGGTGAAACTTTGAGGGAAAAAGAGGTCAAAGGAAAATGGGTTCGTATATTCAAGCGTGTCAGCAATCCCGTCCCTCCTAAGTTAAAGTTGATTAGGTTGATTGTCCTTGGTTAACCTAATCAACCTAATAAACCAATAAACCAAACAACAAAATTCGGATCGGATTGTATCTTAGTTAGGCCACGATACAATAGCAAGATGCAAGCTAACTATGTACAACGACTGCGATTTATTTTCACCAAGACCGGCCCGACTCGCTATATAAGCCATCTGGATGTTGCCCGTGCTCTGGAACGCGCTCTGAATCGGGCCAAGATACCCCTGGCATATACTCAGGGCTACAACAAACGGCCGCGTATGCAGTTAGCCGCCGCTCTGCCATTAGGCTTCACCAGCGACTGTGAAATTGCCGACATCTGGTTAATGGAGGCAATGGAACCGGACGTGGCTCAGGTCCAAATGATGACCAAGATGGCCCCCGGCATTACCATCTTGAACGTCGAAGAGATCCCCCTCTCAGACCCCGCCACCCAAACCCTGACGGCCGAAGCCAGATACGAGGCTGTCCTCTTAGACCCCTATGATAAAGCCGATTTGCAGACCAGGATTGACGCTTTCCTGGCAGCCGATTCCCTGGAACGTGAACGGCGAGGGAAGGAATATGATTTGCGGCCGTTGGTGCTGGGCCTGACCCTCTACGAAACGGAGGATGGCGCGTTGCGAATAGATATGCACCTCTACCTCCTGCCCGGCAAAACCGGCCGTCCCGATGAAGTATTGGACGCTTTGGGGCTGGACCCGTTGGCGGCCCGGATTCACCGTACAGCGATTATATTGGCCGATGAACCGGTTCCGATACCCTGAGTGGGCTGCCTGCCTGCTTCTGCTTTTGCTGCTCTCGCTGGCCTGCAATCTGGAGACGCGGCTGCAACCACAGGCGACCACTACGCCCCCTTTAGAGCCAACCCCGACCCTGATTTTACCGGCCCCGACCCAAACGGCCGTTAATCCTGACAGCGGCTGGCAACTGCTGCGGCCCGGCCTGGAGCGCAGGGTGCTGAATGTTGTAACGGCCGACAGCCCAAGCCGCGAATCGCTCTACATTTTGCGGGTGGACCCGGCCAACTTTCGCTTTGACATCGGCTACCACCCCGGCCAGCCTCAAAGCCTGGAGCAGTGGCAGACAGAAACAGGCGCACTTATCGTTGTTAACGGCGGCTTTTTCACCGAAGGGTACATTGCCACCGGGGCTATTGTGGTGGATGGGCAGTCGAGCGGAACCAGTTATCAGGATTTTGGCGGTATGCTGGCGATTACGGCCGATGGCCCTTCCTTACGCTGGCTGCCCCAACAGCCTTATGATCCAGTCGAAGGGCTGCTGGCCGGGCTGCAATCCTTTCCGATGTTGGTTACGCCCGGCGGCCTGCTTGGCTACCCTGACGAAGATTTCCAACGTGCCCGACGCACCGTCATCGCCCAGAACGTAGACGGCCGTATGCTGTTCATCCTGGCTGTTTCCGGCACCTTTTCCCTACACCAAATGAGCCGCTTCCTGACCGAATCCGACCTTGACATTGACCGTGCCCTAAACCTGGATGGCGGCAGTTCCACCGGCCTCCTTCTCAGCGACCCCTCCGAAGGTGTCTCTGCCTTCGACCTCCTTCCCACCGTTGTCCTTGTGTATCCAAAATAATAGGTTTATTGGGTTAATTAAGTGATTGTTCGCAAATACGTTAGCGGTTTGGTAATTGAGTAATCGGGTAATTGGGTAATTACTGAACGCTTACTAAGCGACTCAATCAACCTGTCAACCAATCCTTCCCACCGG
>JBAPRX010000021.1:0-3612 GCA_049281335.1 Promineifilaceae bacterium (SeqCode) | reverse complement strand
AGCATAGAGTGGTAGTGCAAACAACAGATATGGGGGAGACTTTTGTTTTCTTGCCTGGAGGATTTTGGGAGGTTTTGGAGATGATAGAAAACAAAAGTCGGGGAGGTTAGGGGGTGTTGACCACTTTGAGACCGGGGACTTGCTCCAGGGCTGCTTCGGTTTTGAGGACTGTTTTCATGGTGGTGAATGAGAGGCGAGCATGTTCACGGGCGATTGATTCGGCCCTTGTTCCTTCCCGGTTTTCAATCGCGTTAATCATGGCTTTGTGCTGCTCCACAGCGACTAAAAAGACTTTCCAGGCGTTTCCAATCTCCGACTGGGCCATGACGAAGGAGTTCGGGGCTGCAAATGGCAGGACGATGACCCGGCGTTGCAGGTGTTCGATGATGAAGCTGTCGGCGAGAACCATGAGTTGATTATGAAAAAAGCCGTTCAGTTCAAAATAGCGTTCAAAATCTTCGCTGTCGAAATTTGTTTTTTCTAATAGTTTATCGAATTGAATCAGACACTCTTTGGTACGCGCTAATTCAGTGGGATTGACGCCTCGTTCGGCCGCCAGTCGAACTGCCAGACCCTCAACCGTTCCTCGTGCTTCAATTGCATCTTCGATGTCGCGCAGGGTAAATTCCCGAACGGCGTAGCCCCCGCCGCTTATCTTTTCGAGCAAGCCCTCTTCAGCCAACTGGGTTAGAGCGGCCCGAATGGGCGTGCGGGACATACCGAGCTTTTCGACCAGCGCCAATTCGACCAGACGCTCCCCTGGCGGTAGATCGCCAGCTAATATTTGTTCTCTTAGGGAAAGGACTGCATTTATTGTTTGGGACATATTTATTTCTTTGATTATGAATGGTGGCACCTTCGATCAGGCGACATATATATCCTATCCAGTGGAATATTTCAATACTGAATGCGAATGTGTATACAAAGAACCTGAGTTTCGAGCCAAATTACGCCAATTATATGCAATTTGCATCGTTTGGTTGCAAGTTTCTCTGGTTATTGTATACAATACTTACTACCACAGAAAAATTGCATTGGTATCTAAATTAATATCAAGCGACATTTTATTCGTGCCGATCAGGTTGATTGGTTCGGTTGGTGTCAGCCTAATCAACCAGCAAGGGATGAAGCAGCGTGTCATTTAGTTATGAATTAGGGATTATCGCAACTGAGAACCCGTACCCAACCTATAAATGGATGCGAGACCATGACCCGGCCCATTATTCGGAATCGGCCGATATCTGGGTGTTGACCCGCTACGAAGATGTCTCTAATGCTTTTAAGGATTGGAAAGGCTGGTCTTCGGCGAGGCGGGGCAATCTCATTAATGATCCCCCGGAACGGGTTGGCAAAACACTGGGAACGACCGATCCGCCACGACATACCTTCGCTCGTGGCATTGTCAATAAGGCGTTTACGCCGCGCACGGTCGCGCATCTGAAACCGAGAGTGAAATCTTATGCCAGAGAGTTGAGTCAGGCAGCGCGGGAGAAGGGGCGGTTTGATTTTGCGGCCGATATTTCTGCACCGTTCAACGCCGCGATTTTAGGCGCGATGTTTGGCGTGCCTGATGAAGATTTTATTCGCATTCGCCACTGGCTGGACGACTTTTTCCTGCGAGAAGCGCCGGTTGGGGATGAGGAGCCGAAGCACAAAGTTGCCATGCGCCATCTCTCTGACTATGTGGGGGAACTGGCGGAGGCTCGAAGGAGCGACCCCCAGGATGATTTGATGACAGCCATGCTCAATGCCGAAGAAGATGGGCAGCGGTTGGATACCCGGACGGTGGTGGTAACGACGATGACGTTTTTAACGGCCGGTTTTGAATCCACCAACAATCTTTTTACCAATCTGGCCCACGCGCTGGCCCTAAACCCGGATGTCTTCAGAGAGGTCAAGGCTGACCCGTCGTTAATCCCTGCTTTTGTGGAAGAGGGGATGCGCTGGGATGCAGCCGCACAAGGGTTTGTTCGTACCCCAACGCAGGATACGGAACTGCACGGGACGGTCATTCCCGAAAATTCCCAGGTCTTACTCCATATCGGTTCCGCTAACCGGGACGAACGGCAGTTTGAAGAGGCCGATGTTTTTGACATTCACCGGGATAAGCTCCGCCATCTGGGAATGGGCCAGGGAATTCATTTCTGCGTTGGAGCGCCTCTTGGCAGGGAGATGTCTTATACGATTTTTGATGAACTGCTGGCCGTCAGTGACAGTTGGCAGGTGGATGTGAGTCAAAGCAAGCGGGTGACAACGCCGAATTTTAGAGGGTTTAATAAGCTGCCGATGTCGATTGTGGATTGATGCAGTGACCAGTAAAAAGTGACCATTAAGAAGTCGGTTTGACTGTGATAGGCTGATTGAAAAGCTGATGTAAATGGGCTGAGATGAATTTTACAAGCGTTTCAGATGTTACCATTCATTATATCGAGGAGGGCGTGCCGGACGGCCGACCGTTGGTGTTCATTAATTCGTTGGGAACGGATTTGCGGATATGGGATGCGGTTGTGCCGGCGTTTACTGAGCGTTTTCGCGTCATTCGCTATGACAAGCGCGGGCATGGGCTGTCGGATTGTCCCCCGGCTCCTTATTCGATGCGAGATTTTTCGGCCGATCTGGCTGGCTTGTTGGACTTTTTGGCGATTGAACAGGCGACGCTGGTTGGTATCTCTGTTGGCGGGATGGTTGCGATGGATTTTGCTGCCGCGTGGCCGGAACGGGTGGCGGCGTTGGTTTTGTGTGACACGGCCCCGAAGATTGGAACGGCCGAGTTGTGGAACAAGCGCATTGATACGCTGCGTCAGCACGGAATGGCGTATCTATGTGAGCCGATTTTGTCGCGGTGGTTTGCTCCGGCTTTTCAGGAAGGAAAGTCGGCCGTTTATCGTGGTTACGCCAATATGCTGACCCGGATGCCGGTTGAGGGGTATACGGGAACGTGTGAGGCGATCCGGGATGCTGATTTAACGGCCGAGGCGCGGACGATCACGGCCCCGACCCTGGCACTGGGTGGGGCGGAGGATTTAGCGACACCCCCTGATCTGGTGCGCGGTCTGTGTGACGTTATCCCACAGGCACAGTTTTATGAAATTCCAGGCGCGGCCCATTTGCCCTGTGTTGAACAACCGGACAAAACGGCCGATCACATTGTGCAATTTTTGTGATTGTAATCTTTTTACAAGCTCTATCGCTGGCGACAATCCCACTGTTGTCGTTTGGCCCTTTTAAAATTTTTGTATTGTCCCAGTCGCTGCAATTTGGCTGGCGGCGTTCGCTGCCATTGGCTTTGACACCGTTGGTTGCGGACATTCCGGTGATACTCCTGGTGTGGCTGGCCCTTAGGCAGCTGCCAGAGGACGCCATCAATATCCTGCGAGTTACCGGCGGCCTGTTTTATTTCTTCCTGGCTTACATTCTCTTTCGGAATGTTCGCAAGAGGCGGATTTCCAAAAAAGAGATTGAGAATGCCCCTACTCGAAGCTTCTGGCAGGCAGCGACCACCATCTGGATAAGCCCGCAGGTCTACCTGAACTGGACCGTGATCGGAGTTCCGGCTCTGTTGGACTATTCAAAGGTGTCTTTCTGGCATGGACTGGCCTTCCTTTTTTTCTT
>JBAPRX010000020.1:0-3058 GCA_049281335.1 Promineifilaceae bacterium (SeqCode) | reverse complement strand
CGATTTGCTGACCTTCATTTCGGATGTTCCCGGCGTCCTGGATGGGCAAGGCGACGTTATTGCGTCGCTGTCCGTTGCCCAGACGGAAGCGCTGATCCAGGAAGGGGTCATCAGCGGCGGCATGATTCCGAAGGTACGGTCGGCCCTGAATGTTCTCTCTGAGAATGTGTCCAACGTTCGTATTGTCAATCTGGAGGGCGTGTCGCGGATTGGCGGGACGATGTTTACTAGAGTTTAGGAGGATCGGGTAATTTGTATTTGGGGAGAGAAAAATTATTAATTTTTTGAATTCGTGAATTCGTGAATTGTTAACGATGATGGTTGACGAGTCGTTTTGAGGAGGAAGGAATAGGATGAGTATGGTTACGGATATTGTAGAAGCGGAGGGGGCGTATGTGGTGCAGACGTATGTTCGGCCGGAGGTTGTTTTTACACATGGGCAGGGGATGTATTTGTATGATTCGGATGGCAATGGTTATCTGGACTTTGCGGCCGGGATTGCGGTCAATGCGCTTGGTCACTCCGACCCGGAATGGGTAACGGCCGTTTCCAATCAGGCTGCTAAGTTGACCCATGTCAGCAATTTGTATTACACCGTTCCCCAGGTGGAACTGGCTCAACGATTGGTCGAGAACTCCTTTGCGGATCGGGTTTTCTTCAGCAACTCCGGCAGCGAAGCCAATGAAACGGCGCTGAAATTTGCCCGGAAGTGGGCCAGGCGGCGAACGGGGCGGGACGACAAGACCGGCATTGTGGCCTTTGAGCACAGCTTTCACGGCCGAACGATGGGCGCGTTGGCTGTGACCCATAAAAGCCGCTACCGGGGGCCGTTTATGCCGCTGGTCCCTGACGTGACTTTCGCGCCGTTTAACGATGTGGAAACGGCCGAAGCGGTCATTAACGAAGATACCTGCGCCGTGATAGTGGAGCCGGTTCAAGGCGAGGGCGGCATCAATCCGGCAACGGCCGAGTTTTTGACCGCCCTGCGGGAAGCGTGTGATCGCAACCAGGCAGCCCTGATCTTTGACGAAGTACAGTGTGGGCTGGGGCGAACCGGCCACCTGTGGGCGCATGAGGCTTACGGTGTGACGCCGGATATGATGACGCTGGCCAAGCCGCTGGCCGGTGGGCTGCCGATTGGCGCGGCGTTGGTTACGGATGAGATCGCATCGGTGATGCAGCCGGGGGATCATGGCAGCACCTTTGCCGGTGGGCCGCTGGTCTGTGCAGCCGCGAACGTGGTCTTTGATCGCATTAACCAGCCGGAATTTTTAGCGGCGGTGAAGGCGAATGGCAGCTATTTACAGCAGCAGTTGTGTGAATTAACGTCTGACAAAATTGTGGATGTCCGGGGGGCAGGGCTGCTGGTGGCGGTGGAACTCAATGAGCCTGTGTCGGGGATCATTGCCGCTGCCAGAGAACGCGCCGATGGGCGGGGGCTGCTGATTATCAATTCGGGCGAAAATGTGATTCGTCTTTGCCCGCCGCTCATTGTCAGCCGGGAGCAGATTAATACAGCGGTGGAGATTATCGGCCAATGTCTGTCCTAACGATGACGGCCGAAAACAAACGATCCGGGTTGCAGGAACGGCCGACGCTCATTGTCCGGCCTGCGACCAGCAGCGACGTTCCTGGTATTGTCCGGCTGGTGAATATCCATGCCCGGCGGGGCGACCTTCTGCCCCGTTCGTTAGAGAGCATTACGGCCGGTTTGAATAACTGGCTGGTGGCAGAGGAAGCGGGCGAAATCCTGGGTTGTGTCTCTCTGCTGCGGTATACCTCCGGGCTGGTCGAGGTGCGGTCGCTGGCGGTGGATGATGAAGCGCAGGGGAAGGGAGTCGGCCGACAGATGATGGAAGCGCTTCTTATAGAAGCTGAACAGCGGGAAATCCCCACCCTGTTTGCCCTGACCAGAGCGGTCGGCTTCTTTGAACGCTGCGGCTTTACGGTTGTCGAGAAAGACCTGTTCCCGGAGAAGGTGTGGAGCGACTGCCAGTTTTGCCCTGTTCGGGATCGGTGTGACGAGACGGCCGTTGTGTTGATTATTAAGCAATAATTAATTGGTGAATTCGTGAATGGCGCTTTCAGCGCTCGTTAATTGGTAATGAATTTGAGCAATTCGTTGCTAATTTCTCTGAGGAAAAGAAAATGTCGAAAGGAAAAGTAAATAAAGTTGTTTTGGCTTATTCGGGGGGGTTGGATACGTCGGTGATTGTCCCCTGGCTGCGGGAAAATTATGGCTGTGAAGTCATCTGCTTCTGTGCCGACATCGGCCAGGGCGGTGATGAACTGGCCGGGTTAGAAAAAAAGGCGCTGGCAAGTGGGGCATCAAAGGTCTACGTGGAAGATTTGCGGGATGAATTTGCCCAGGACTTCTTGTTCCCCATGCTCCAGGCCGGGGCGGTTTATGAGCAGCAATATCTGCTGGGAACGTCCATTGCACGGCCGTTAATTGCCAAGTGGCAGGTGTCGGTGGCAGAAACCGAAGGGGCCGATGCCGTCGCACATGGCTGCACCGGCAAGGGCAATGATCAGGTTCGCTTTGAGCTGACTTATAAGGCATTGAATCCGACGCTGAAGGTGATTGCGCCCTGGCGAGAGTGGGAAATTCGCTCGCGGGAAGATGCGCTGGCCTATGCCCGGAAGCACAACGTCCCGGTGGTGCAGTCTGAGAAATCTATCTACAGTCGGGATCGGAATCTGTGGCATTTGTCGCACGAGGGCGGGCTGTTGGAAAAGCCGTCTTGCGAACCGGAAGAGGCAATGTTCCAGTGGACGGTTTCGCCGGAGGACGCGCCGGATGAGCCGGAACTGGTCACGATTGCCTTTGAGAAGGGAATTCCGGTGTCGGTTAACGATGAGGCATTGTCGCCAGCAGCCGTTATTGAGAAGTTGAATGCGTTGGGAGCGAAGCATGGGATCGGCCGAATCGATCTGGTCGAAAACCGGCTGGTTGGGATGAAGTCAAGGGGCGTCTACGAGACGCCGGGCGGGACAATTCTCTACGCCGCCCACCGCGAGCTGGAATCGCTCTGTCTGGATCGGGATACCCTCCATT
>JBAPRX010000019.1:0-4331 GCA_049281335.1 Promineifilaceae bacterium (SeqCode) | reverse complement strand
ACCCCGGAATTTGAACGCCTTTATCAAAAACTGTCTGACCGGGAAAAGGAATGGATTCGGCCGTTCGGCATTATCAGCGACGAGGAAAAACAAGCCCTGCTCTCTGAGACTGAGATGCTGCTGCTGCCTTCCCGAACGGACTCTTTCGGCATTGTGCTGCTGGAAGCCTGGAGCTACGGTCGGCCGGTTATTGGGGCCAATGCCGGGGGTATTCCGGGCGTCATAGATGACGGCCGAAATGGCCTCCTGGTCGAGTTTGGGGATGTGCTGGGGCTGGCCGGGGCCATCCGGCAGATCATCGAAAATCCGGCCCAAAAAGCGGCGTTGGGGCAGGCCGGTTTGGAGAAGGTCAACACCGTCTATCAGTGGGAGCAAGTTGGCGACCGGGTGGAGGCCGTCTACCGGCGGATTATCGCGTCATGAGAATCCTGCATCTGGTTCACCAGTATTTGCCGGAAAAAATCGGCGGCACTGAGCTGTACACCCGCGCCCTGGCCCAGAGACAGGCGGCAGCGGGTCACGACGTTTCCATCTTCTCGCCTTCTGTGACGGCCAAAAACTGGCCGGAACCGACGCTTGAGGGAGGGGTCTGGGTCTATCGACGGCCGCTTGGGCAGCGCAGCCCGGCGGCCGTTTTTCAAGCCACTTTTCGCCAGCCGGACATCACCGAAGCGTTCCAACGCCTTTTGGAAAAGACACAGCCCGATCTCGTTCACATCCAACATCTGATGGGGCTGCCCGTCTCGCTGGTCAATGTCCTGAAAGCAAACGCCGTTCCCTATGTCATTACCCTTCATGATTACTGGTATATTTGCGCTAACGCCCAACTTCTGACCAACTACGACAGCACCATCTGTGATGGCCCAAACTGGTGGCTGAACTGCGCCCACTGCGCCCTGGCCCGTGCCGGAAAGGAAACTCTGGCCTTCCTTCGTCCGGCCGTTGCCCCGCTCATGGCCTTTCGCAACTTTCGGCTGAAAGCGGCGCTCGATCAGGCCAGCCGCTTAATCGCTCCCACTCACTTTGTTCGGGAGACTTATGACCAACTGGGAATTGCGCCGGAGAAGATAATTGTGATTCCACACGGCATCCAGCCACCGGAAAACGGCCGTTCTCCCCAACCTAAAGAGACAAATGTGCTGCGTGTGGTTTATATCGGAGGGCTGGCTCCCCAAAAGGGCGTTCATATACTGGTGGAGGCGATCAACGATCTTGCTGAGGGTCTGGCCGCGTTAAAAATCTATGGGGATATGAGCGCCTTTCCTGAGTATGTCGCTGCTTTACAGGCCCAGGTTCACCGCCTCAATATTCAGTTTTACGGCCGTCTACCCCATGAAGCGTTGTGGGATGTTCTGGCCCAAAGTGACGTGGTTGTTGTCCCTTCTCTGTGGTATGAGACAGCTTCCCTGATCATTCAGGAAGCTTTTGCGGCTGGCGTCCCCGTCATCGCTTCCGATATTGGGGCGCTGCGGGAGCGGGTTCGTGATGGCGTGAATGGCTTCTTGTTTCCGCCAGGGGACGCGGCCGTTTTGAGCCGTTTGCTGGCCGATCTAAGCCGCTATCCGGACAAGCTGGCTCAACTGACGGCTCAAATTCAACCCGTTTACACCATTGACCAACACCAACAGGCGGTCGAGGAAACATACCAATTGGTATTGTCGCAAAGTTCTGCGGTATAATGGCCGATTGTATGACAACGAAGTTCGAACAACGACCAGAATCGCTGCTGGAAAAACGGCCGACGGTCAATCTCATTGATTCGTCGGTTAGCTGGCATAACTGGTCAAAAACAATTAAGGATGTCATCCGGTACCGGTATCTTTTGCAAAATCTGGTAAAGCGAGACCTGAAGGTCCGGTATCGCAACTCGATTCTGGGTGTAATGTGGAGCCTCTTGAACCCACTCTTTATGATGGTGGTCTTCAGCCTCATTTTCGGCAAGCTAATCCCCCGCGAAGATATTCGTCAATACCCTGTTTTTTTCCTGGTTGGCCTCCTGCCCTGGAACTTTTTTAGCGGCTCCCTGATGAGCGGGACCGTTTCCATCACCAGCAACTCGAGCTTGATAAAAAAGGTGTTCTTTCCCAGAGTTTTGCTGCCAATTGCAACGCTCCTTTCCAACCTTGTGAATTTCCTTTTGGCTTTTTTAGTCCTGGTGATCTTTCTTTTTATCTTCGGCATTGGCCTGACCGTTCACGCGCTTTGGCTCCCAGCCCTCTTATTTACAGAACTGCTCTTTGTCCTGGGACTGGTATTGATTCTCAGCACTTTCCACGTGTATTACCGGGATGTCGTGATGATTCTGGATGTGGTGACGCTGGCCTGGTTTTTCCTGACGCCTATTATTTACCCTCTGGATTGGTTGGGCGTGCCTCGTACTATGATGGGAATCACTTTTAGCCCGGCTATTGTAATCCGGTGGTTAAATCCGATGGCTTCCATAATAGACGGCTATCGAACCGTCTTATGGGGAACGATGGGCAGCAATGGCCCGGCCAGCATGGACCCCATATACCTGCTGCGAACCTTTGCCACGGGCGCTATTGTCTTCCTAATTGGCTTTGCGATCTTTACCCGTTCCCAACACGTTTTCGGTGAAAAATTGTAACGGCCGATCAACGAAGCCCCTACGATCCCACACCCTTTGCATGCAAATGAAAGCATTTTAATAGAGACTGTATGGCGGCATGGTATAATTTTGATATATGAACCCTAGATTTCAACTCTCATCCCGGTCGCTCCTGATCGTTTTTGTCATTGCTTTGGTGTTCATTGCAGGCGCCGTTGGACTTCAAAATTATGTTACTGCTTCCTTAGGCGAACCAACCCCAACCCGATTGGCTTCGGCCGTTGCCGTTGTCCTGACCGATACGGCAACGCCGACACAGGTCAGTTTACCGGCCACAAATACGCCCATTCCCTCCCGAACCAATACCCATACCCCCGGCCCATCCCCCACGCCAAGCAGGACACCAACCATAACGCCGACCCCATCAATAACCCCAACCCCAACCCCTTCACCCACCAGCCGCCCTCAATTCGTTCCGACCATCGCTTTTATCCCGACGGATGAGACGCCGGCTGCGGAAGGCACTGAAATGCCCACCCCTTCGACGCCCATACCAACGGCCGTTCCTACCTTTGAGGTTCCGGCCAATACGACCAATATTCTGCTTTTGGGCAGCGATACCGACCTGGATGAAGGGGTCGGCCGAACGGACACAATGATCATTGTTGCCATTAATCGGGATGGCCCCACAGCTTCAATGGTTTCTCTGCCCCGCGACCTCTATGTTTATATACCAGGCTGGGAAATGAACCGGATCAACACCGCACTTGGGCATGGCTCTGCGGTGGGCTATCCTGGCGGGGCGGTGGCTCAATTAAAGGACACCATTCTGTATAATTTCGGCATTCCCATCCATTATTACGCCCAGGTTGATTTTGAGGGGTTCCAACGCGGCGTTGATATTATGGGGGGCGTTGATATTGCCGTAAGCTGCGAACTGCGTGACTGGCGGCTTATCTCCCCCGATTTAGATCCCCAGGATGAAGATAGTTGGGAGATGTTTACCCTGGCTCCTGGCATTCATATGATGGATGGCGATCTGGCTCTATGGTACGCTCGCTCTCGCCGGACGACCAGCGATTTCCATCGCGGTCGTCGCCAGCAGCAGCTTCTTCGTGCCATGCTGAATCAGGCGGTTGATCTCAATATGATCGGTCAGGTTCCCGAACTTTGGGACACTTATAAGGATACAGTCAGAACCGATCTGGACATCGGCCGTATTTTGCAGTTGGCCTCTCTGGCTCCCGCTATTCGGGAAAACGGCGTTCAGAATCTTTATATTGTCGGCGACCAGCTTCAACCCTGGACGGAACCGGTTACTCAAGCCTCTGTCCAACTGCCGATCTGGGAAAATATACAAAAAACACTCGGCCGTCTTTTCCTGCCCCCGACCCTTAACCGGGCCTACAGACCTCCCATCACAGTGGAAGTCGTCAACGCCTCCGGCAACCCGGATATGGGCCTGTTAGCGGCCGATAACTTGGAGTGGTATGGTTTTGTCCCGGTCGTGAATGAGTCCGATCAACCGGTTACATCCGAAACAAAGATGGAATATTTCGGCCAAAATCTGAAAGGCTCATTCGACTGGCTGCTCAGTTGGATTTTCAAGAAAGACGACACCGATATTCAACTGGTTACAGATACACCTTACCAGTACGATTATCGCGTAACCATCGGCACCGACTATGATCCCTGCCTGAACCAACTCGTTGCCCCGTAATGACTCCTTTTGCACATATTTTCTTCATGGATGGGGTTGGTC
>JBAPRX010000018.1:0-2256 GCA_049281335.1 Promineifilaceae bacterium (SeqCode) | reverse complement strand
AGATAAAGTTAAGATTCTCGTGGCGGTGGCCGATGTTGACGCCCTGGTTAAAGATGGCTCAGCCATTGACGGACACGCCCGTCACAACACGACCTCTGTCTATACGGCGGCCAAAATTTTCTCAATGCTGCCGGAAAAGCTCTCCACCAATTTCACTTCTTTGAATTTCGATGAGGAGCGTCTGGCTGTTATTGTGGAAATGGTGGTCGGGGCCGACGGCTCCTTACATGGTTCGGATATCTACCGGGCACGGGTCTTAAATCGGGCCAAGCTAGCCTACGACAGCGTGGCTGTCTGGCTGGATGGAGATGGTGCTGTGCCAGAGGAGATTACGGCCGTTTCCGGCCTGGCTGAAAATTTGCGGTTGCAGGATCGGGTTGCCCAAAGTCTTAAGAATTTACGACACCTTCATGGAGCGCTGAGCCTGGAAACTATCGAGGCCAGGCCGATCTTTGAGGACGACCAAATTCGCGATCTCGAAGTAGAACGGAAGAACCGGGCTAAGGAGATCGTTGAGGATTTTATGATCGCCGCCAATGGCGTAACTGCCCGGTATCTGGCGGCAAAGAAATTCCCTTCTATCCGCCGGATAGTGCGGACGCCCAAACGCTGGGACAGGATTGTTGAACTTGCCCAAGAATACGGCGCCAGGCTGCCAGCGAACCCAGATTCAGCGGCTCTTGACAAATTTCTGGTTGAGGCCAAAACGGCCGACCCCCTGCGCTTCCCCGACCTCTCCTTGACGGTGATCAAACTTCTAGGCGCAGGCGAATATATGGCTGAACGGCCCGACAACACAGCCCCCGGACATTTTGGTCTGGCGGTAAAAGACTATGCCCATTCCACCGCCCCAAATCGTCGCTATCCCGATCTAATCACCCAGCGCTTATTGAAAGCCGCTGTTGCTGATCAACCTGTGCCTTACAGCTTTGCTGAACTGGATGTGTTGGCCAGGCATATCATCCAAGAAGAGGATGCCGCCAACAAGGTAGAACGACAAGTCGGCAAGTCCGCAGCCGCCCTGCTCATTGAATCAAAGATAGGCCAAAAGTTTGATGCCCTGGTCACCGGCGCTTCCGAAAAAGGGACCTGGGTTCGGCTTCTCAAGATGCCTGTTGAAGGCAAACTTATGCAGGGATTCAAGGGTCTGGATGTCGGCGATCGGATTCGGGTCCAACTGGTATCAACCAATGTTAAACGCGGCTTTATTGATTTCAAAAGAGTTGGCTCAACCAACAATAATGATTAAAAGAAAGAGTTCAGTTATGAATGATAACAAATCCTGGGAGTTTACTTGTAAAACTTGTGACGCTCATCAATTAACCGTCACTCGAGTTTGGAATATTCTCGCCGGCCCTGAAAGTGAAAAATGGCAGGAATGGGGGCCTCTGGAGACTGATCATCTCTGGCATTTTCTTTTTAGGGAAAAGATAGAGAAAGATAAAGAAGATGAAGTCGCTCGATCGGACTATCGACAGGCTTTCAGAGAGTACGCAAATGACACCTCTATTTCCAGGTTAAAAAATTATGAAAAATACGAGCCGCGCAACAACCCGGGAAACGATATGTTTTTTGTGAATTGTAGCGGCTGCGATCGGGAGATCGAGTTTGGTTGGTCACTGCCGGATCGAGGTGGACTTATATTTCCCGCTGAATGCTCTGATTTCTTGCCGGAGGAACTCTGGCCAGAGCCTAGATATTTGGATTCCTGGCATCAGAAGCATTGGCTTAAAAAAGAGGATTGACCCACAAGAGCATAAATGCAATCGTAAAATTAACAAACAAAAGGTAAGGGAAGGGCAGTATGGAACGAGTAAGTTTCCCTATTGCGCGGACTATTAGACAGTCCCGATTACTCCCTTAATTAAGACTATGACAACTTTACCGTCGGAACCACGTTATAACTGGACTTTTTGGCGGGTCGTTTGGGCCACGCTCGTCCTGGCTTCTGTCGGCTTAAGCTTCTGGCTGCTTTACCGCTTTAATCAGGTTATTTTTATCTTGTTTGTGGCTGTCGTAATCGGCACCATACTCAGGCCGATCGTAACCTGGCTCCACCGAAGGGGGCTTCCCCAGCACCTGGGGGTCATCCTTGTCTATCTATTGCTGCTGGCTTTGCTGGTGGGCTTTGGGCTGTTGTTATTGCCGCTGATCGTCGAGCAAAGTACAACGATTACGGCCGCCGTACCCGGTAATTATCAAAACCTGCGCGGGTGGATAGCTGATAATCCCAATCCAATACTGAAGAGCCTGAGT
>JBAPRX010000017.1:0-2393 GCA_049281335.1 Promineifilaceae bacterium (SeqCode) | reverse complement strand
TCTAAACTGTCCATTTGCTCAATGGGGAGTAAACCTTGCCGCTTTGCCTGCTGCTGCCAGTCGGGAAAATAACCTTGCTCCAGACGCTCTACAACGCCCCTATATGTGGGCAAGCTAAAAGAAAACCCAATGAAACATTATGGTAAGTTGCCGTGAAAGACCCGTGAAATTCCCTGAAATTTCACCCCATTTTATTGATACAAAGTATCAATTTCCCTTTTGGTCGTTAAAAAATCACCCAAAATCCCTCAAATTACACTATGTAATGAAGATGATCAATTACAAAACTCTCACAAACTTCCACACCTTCCACACCTTCCTCACCTTGCTCACCTTCCCGACAAAAAAATAATCCTGCTCATCCATATATAGGGGCACTTCCCGCTCGAAATTCAATCCCAGCTATTTTCAAAAAAAACAAATCTATTGATAAGTTACCCATGAAATCAATCGTTCCTTATAATCAGTAATCATGACACGACGCTTTCAATTTCGGCCGTTTTCACAACCACTTCATGCAAAGTGGTTAATGATAGCGGCCGTCTTGCTCTTCTTCTTCCTGGCCGTCAGCAGCATGGTGAACGACAGTCCCACAATGGACGAACAAAATCATCTGGCTCGTGGCCTGGCCTTCCTGAAAACCGGCGACCCCCGTCTGAGTCTCGAACACCCGCCGCTGATCAACAGCCTCAGCGCCTTGCCCGTTCTAACCCTGCCCAACATTCGCCTGCCAACAGACCACCCCAGTTGGAATCTGCCACAGGGCTGGTATGCCTTTGCCGAACAGCTTCTCTGGGTCTACAACCATGACGTCACCCGCATGATTTTCCTGGCCCGCCTCCCGATTATCTTCCTGACCATCGGCCTGGCCCTGACCGGCTTCCATTTTGCCCACCAGGTCTGGGGACGTTCATCCGGCCTGGCTGCCTTTCTGCTCCTGTTATTCGACCCCAATATCATGGCCCACGGCCGTTACACCACAACCGACATTGGCGGGACCCTCTTTCTCTTCCTGGCCGCCTTCTTGCTCTGGCGCTGTTGGCAAGAAAGCCGATGGCGCTGGCAGTCCGTCCTGATCGCAGCATTGGGGTTAGGGCTGGCCTTTGGCAGTAAGCTCTCCACCCTCGGCTTCGTCCCGATACTCGGCCTGCTGGCCTTACTCCCCCTCTACAACCAACCCTGGACGGTAAAAGCTGCCCTTCAACGGCTGGCAAAATTCCTGCTGGCCGGACTGCTCTCAATTCTGGTCGTGTGGGCCATATTCGGCTTCCAATGGGGGCCATTTGCCTTTCAGTCTGACCCATTTACAAAGCTGAACAGCCACAGCGGCCCAATGCCAACCTTTTGGGCAGGCATTGAACAGATATTGACCATCAGCAGCGGCGGACGGCCGACTTTCCTCCTGGGTCAATTCTCTGACAATGGTTTTCTGTCCTACTTCCCCATCGCCTTTCTGGTCAAAACGCCCCTCCCAATCCTGGTCCTCCTGCTGCTTGCTATCATCTTGCTCCTTTACAAACGAGAAACGCGCAAACGAGCTTTCTTCTTTGTCATCCCCGCTGTTCTCTACTTCCTTCTCAGTATGCAAAGCGCCCTCAACATCGGCTACCGCCACCTCCTCCCCATGCTGCCCTTCCTATACCTCTTCATCAGCGGCCTCACAATCACCAGACTCCCCCTGAAAAATAATGAATTGCGAATAACGAATAATGAATTACGAATCACCAATTACGAATTACCAATCACATCACAAACCGTCGTGACAATCCTCCTCCTCTTCTTAATCGCCGCCAACCTCTGGATTTACCCCAACTATTTGAGCTACTTTAATCTGGCGGTGGGCGGGCCGGAGAAGGGCGGTGATATTTTGATAGATAGTAACATTGATTGGGGGCAGGACTTGCTGCGGCTGAAAGATTGGATGGCGGATAATGGAGTTGAACGGGTCAAGTTGTCCTGGTTTGGTTCGGCCGATCCCGCCTACTATGGCATTAACTATGAACCTTTGCCCGGTTTCCCGCGCCACCTGGATTTGTGGTGGGATGTCCCTTTTAATACAGCCAACCCGGAACCGGGCATCTATGCCATCAGCATCAGCGATTTGTGGGAGCTGCCCCTGGAAGACAAAGTCGTCTTTCCCTGGTTCCGGGCGCGAGAGCCAGATGATCGGGTTGGTTATTCGATTCTCATTTACCGGGTAGGTGAAGATGAGACTGCTCAATAACGGCCGTCTTCTGCTGGCCGCCTGGGTCTTGTTAACGGCTGCTATCGTTGCCCTCATTCCCTCCCCATCCGGCCGTCAGCTCCCGGCTTTCCTGCTCCTCTGGGTCGCGCCGGCATTAAGCTGGTCATTGTGGGCCATAAAAGGCTTTGCAACGGACAGTGGCTTGGAA
>JBAPRX010000016.1:0-2195 GCA_049281335.1 Promineifilaceae bacterium (SeqCode) | reverse complement strand
CTAAGGCACCTTGGGCTTCGGCCGCTTCTGCGAACAGACGCGCATTGTCAAGGGCAACTGCCAACTGCCCTGCCAGGGCTTCAAATGCCGGTATATTATCTTCGGTCAGGCCGCCGGGTTTATCGCTTTGCAGGTTTAAGCTGCCGATGACATTACCAGAGACGCTCAGAGGGACTGCTATTTCAGAGTGGGTGTCGGGCAGCAGCGGATTGAGCCGGAAGATATTGCTTTCACGTGTGTTGGAGACGATGACGGTTTTGTTGTGGATAACGGCCGTGCCATTAATAGAACTGCTGTTGAGCGGCAGCCGGTGTTTCAACTGCTGCAACTGACGGCCAACCACGCCGGTTCCCGCCCGAAGAATGAGGTTGTTCCCCGTCCCATCCACCAGGTAAATCTGAGTGTAGTATAGATCAAAACGAGAGCGGATTACCTCAACCGCTTCCAGTAAAATCTCTTCCGGTTCGTGAACCCGCGAGATATAACGGCCGATTTCGGCCGCCAATTCCAAATCCTGCGTTCGGGCCGCGACCCGCTCTGCAAGGGATAGCTGTATGCTTTCCAACGCTTCATTTGCTTCTCTGGCCCGACGCAGCGCCTGGTTCAATGTTTCAAAGGCAAATCGGAGCAAGACACCGATCAGGAAGACAACGACAGCAAAAATAAGCCATTCGACTATTTGCGGCGTTTCGGAAAGTCTGATTGTTAAGATGCCATTTACTTCGGCATAGTAAATGCCATACGTTACCAGGAGGCTCAACGCTGTGAAAACCACTGCGGCCCGCCCTCCAAGCAACAACCCCGCCATTGCAATAACGAGAATGTACATGCCTGTGGCGGTATCTCGCGTTCCCCGGAAAGTGGCAATAGTCAATGTGGTCAACAGGAAAAGCGTGCCGGTCATGATGGCTCCGGTCAGCCGCACACGCCCTTGACGCGCCATACGAAGCAGTCCGAGCGACAGGGCAGGGACGATTATGCCCATTAACAGTGTGCCAGAGTTATAATGAATGTTGTCGTTCGGATCGAGGAGGGCAATTGCGTTTAGAACGAGCGGAACGACAAAGCTGGCACCTGCCAGGATGACAAGGATCGTTTGCAGCAGCGAAGCCGCTAGTGCATCTTCATTTTCAAGAATTGGAGGAGCGATGACCTTTTTAATCCTGGTAAGCATTCCCACACCTAACTCGCTTTTTGATGCCCATTTGCCGGGCGTTCTGGTTTTTTGCCTAATTCGATGGATGTAAAGTCGGCGTTGAGCGCCTTGCCAAGTTCCTGGGCTGTAATCTGGAGTACCTGGTCAACTGAGGAGGCCAACTGTATTTTTTGAGTCATCTGGTTTAATAGGGCTTCGTGGCTGGCCCTTCGCTGGATTTGCTCAAACAGTCTGGCATTTTCTAATGCAATCGCAATCTGGTCGCTGATAGATTGGAGCAAGACGGCCTCGTCCGAGGGAATGCCGTCAAGAACATTGTGTTGAATATCCAACACGCCAAGCAAGGCGCCACGCGAAATAACAGGAATGGCCGCCTCGCTTTTTGTCTCAGG
Organism: Promineifilaceae bacterium (SeqCode); assembly: GCA_049281335.1. Taxonomy (GTDB): domain Bacteria; phylum Chloroflexota; class Anaerolineae; order Promineifilales; family Promineifilaceae; genus JAKEFB01. Next base: position 647 of record JBAPRX010000016.1, on the reverse strand, counting down.
CAGCAGTGGGTTATTCAACCAGTCCGCGCTCTGGGTCACATCAGGCACAACAACCGCCTCCTGGGTGGCTGCGGCCTTACCGACAATTCCCTCCCCTCTCTGTAGATGGTGGCCTCGAATTAGCATCCTCTGACCGGCCTGGCCGGTGGCCGATTTCAGCCTCAGGCCCTCATTGGATTCGGCCGTTAAATAAAGCTGGACATAGTAATAGCCGAATGTACTCTGCAACTGCTCCACAACCGCTATTGAAAAGGCGTCCTGGTCCAAAATTGAGGAAAGATTGTGGCTGATTTCGGCGCTTGTCTCCAAGGCGCGGGTACGCTGGGCGACACGCTGCTCCAGGAGAGTGCGTGATTCGCTCAGATCGGTCGCCATCTGGTTAAATGTGTTAGCAAGCGCTGTTAGCTCGTCGTTGCCGGAAATTGGAACAGGCACCTCCCAATTTCCCTGTTGGAACTGCTCTGTCCCTAACTGCAAGGATGCAATTGGTCTGGTGATACTCAGCCGGATAAAACGCGCCATGATAATAGAGAGTATCAAAAGAACAATATAAGCGACTATCAGGATAATTAACCGGGTTTGGGCCTCATTAAAAACAGCTTCATTCACCTCATCTACTCTGGCGGAGCTTTGCTGAATAATCTGAT
>JBAPRX010000015.1:0-16731 GCA_049281335.1 Promineifilaceae bacterium (SeqCode) | reverse complement strand
ATCGGCCAAATAAGCGGTAATCTGAGGGAAAATGAAGGAGAAGCCCTCTCTTACCTCTCTCGCGGTTCCAGCAACGTCTGGACAGCCCCGTTTGCCAGCAATTATCGCTCTGCCTGGGACAAAGATGGATCAAATTCATTACGGATTGTGATGGCAGACGGCCGAATCGTTGGCGCACTACTCCTGGGCGATCAACAACTGGCCGATCCACTGAGAGAGCTGGTTCAATCGGAGGCAGACCTCTCCTATTACCAGGATCGGTTACTCACAGCAGGAGAAACCCTTCCCCAACTCCTTCGTCACGTCTGGAAAGAATGGAAGCAAGATAATACGGTATAATTTGGAGTAATGGTTGCTTTTATTCAATCTTCGTATCTTTTGCAACTTTGCCTCTCTGCATCTTTGCGTTAAATTTCTTCTGAAGATAGATGCCCAAAATTACTACCTTACCGATTTCAGAGCGTGACATACCGAACAAACCGGCCTGGCTGCACCAGGCCAGCTTTTTGTTGGAGGCGGGAGCAAAGAGCCTAAAGACGGAGACAACATACCGAAGCGGGCTGCGCCTCCTCGCAGATTGGTTGCAGCATTACGGCCGTGCCGGATACAGTCTGGAGGATCCCTGGCCTCTTTCGGCCGAATCGCTGACAACGGCCGTTATCCTGAACTTTCGTAACTGGCTCATCAGCCACCGTTCCCGTTCTACGACAAATACGTATATAGCGGCCGTACTGGGCTATCTCTATTTTCTGGATGGCCTGGATCAACTGCCGGAGGGAGTGCAGTTGGGAAAGCTCCAGCGGCAGTTGGCCCGTCGTCAGGTGGAGCGCAATCAGGCTGAAACGGTCGTTGATCTGGACCATGCGCGGCAGTCCATGCCTCGCATTATTGAATACTATAACGCCCTTCCCCTCCCCCCGGAAAATGATACTTACAACCGCCGCCTGTCGCTGCTGCGAGATCGGGCGTTGGTTTGTACCCTTTATTCAACAGCCGCCCGACTGAGTGAGGTGATCTCGCTGAACCGGAACAATGTGGACAATGGCCGGGCGAAATACGCGACAGTTGTTGGAAAAGGCAGCCGTCCAAGAACCATTCACCTGCGGGAGTATGCAAGACGGCCGATTCAAGCCTATCTTGCCGAACGAACGGACAGCAACCCGGCGTTATTCGTGGCTCACAGCCGGAATGCGGCGGGCGGACGTCTGTCCAAGACTTCGGCCCACAAAACCGTCAAAAAGGCAGTTAAGGCACTCCACCTTCATGAGAGCCTGTCGGCTCACGATTTCCGTCATTATCGGGCAACGCAACTACTACGCGAAGGAATGCCCATCGAAGTGGTGCAGGAATACCTGGGCCATATGAATATTTCCACCACTCGGACAATTTATGCGCCGGTGCTTGGGGTTCAGATTGTGGGGGAGTGGCTGGACAATCTGGATGTGACCCCGGAAACGGCCGTAGAGAACCGGTCGGACGACCCCGATATCGATTCCTGAACGATGGATGAGTCAGGCCTGGCCCTGTCAAATATGGGGCTTAGGAAGACTGTGACCCAAGTTCTTCGGCAAGCCCAATGAGGGTTCCTTAGGAGCAGGCTTGGGCCAGAAGTTGCTGGCTGTCGGAGTCATTCGGTGCCTGTTGAATATCGGCCGACTGGATACCCCAGGGCTGGAAGGGAGGCGTGGCCTGAATAGCCGGACTGGCTAAATGCAGCGTGTAACAACCAGAAAAAGTCTGCATCTCCCCATCGGCCGTTTCGACCATCAATACCACCGGAACCTGACTGTATCGCTGACCCGCCCCGGCGTCACCTGTCTCGGTCCCGGTTAGCAACTGTACCGAAACTGTATCCTCATAACCGGCAATAAAATCATCTAAAGGTCCCAAAACAGCCTGATTTTCCCAATAATCGTAAGCCCGCACATATTCATGGCGGTTCACAGCATTAAAGTAAGAACGGATCACCTGTGTCCCGTCGCTCAGGTCATCTAAATAGATTTCAGAACTGACATCATCCGGTGCCGGAGGAGCCGGAACAGAATAAACCTCGCCGTTCGGTTGGCCGTTTTCATTCAGGCACTGCTGGTTCAATTGTGCCTGGGCCTCTGCCTCGTCGGCGACCTGGTTGATCAAGGCTTTTTGAATGCCTAACGGCCGAAAAGGAAGTGCGCCCTGGATTGCCGGGTTCCCTAGATGAAGGGTGTAACAGCCAACATAGGCTTGTGTTCCTCCTTGAGTCGTTTGAGCGGTTAAGATCGCTTGAACGTCAAAGTAAAGGTTCCCGGCCCCAACGCCGCTGTAAACCGTTCCCGTTTGGAGTTCCACCGCCGAAGTATCGTCATACCCCTGAGCAAATTGTTCGTAGGGTGGCAGATCGGCCGCGTTTTCCTCCCAATAGGAGTAAGCTCGGAGAAACTCGCGCCGGTTGATGGCATTGACCAGAGAGTCAAGGACTGCAATGGGATCGCTCCGATTATCCAGATAGGGTTCGTCGCTGGGAACAGGAGGAACCGTTGCTGGCGGTACCATTGTTGGTTGATCGGTGGCGGTCGGAACGGCCGTTGCTGGTGTGGTCGGTGAAGAAACGGCCGTAGCCGGCGTAGTTGGCGAGGGAACGGCCGTGACTGCTGTCGTTGGCTCCAGCGTTGGCGTGACTTCGCTCGTTACAGCAGGCTGGCCCGGTGTTTCTGTAGCAGTTGGAGGTGTAGAAGAATTACAGGCGACCAATGCAAATCCACAGACGAAAAGACAAACAACTCCCCACCGTTGAATTTGAGGTAACTTATTCATTTTTGACTTTGAAATCCTTTTCTGTGCAAAAATAAAAGGCTAATTTGGTGCTAGTTTAGCTTAGGACCTGTACACCACCAACTCCCTGTCACACAAATTTAACTTCCCCTTAATGGATTATCGTTTTGCCAGCCCGTTTTGCCTTCCTTTCTGAACCGTTCCAGGCGGCGGATGGTAATCTCACAGTAGACGGGGTCAATATCTGCTGCAAAACAGCGCCGGTTTTGAATTTCCGAAGCTAACAGTGTCGTTCCCGAATGACTAAAGAAATCAATGACTAAATCGCCCGCTTTAGAACTGGCATTGAGGATGCGTTCAATCGCCTTTAATGGCTTTTGAGCATAGCAGCCAGAAACATTTTCCTCCATTCTGTAAAAGACCTGCTGAATATCCACCCAGACATTGCTGGCCCTGATATTAGGAGATTTGCTCCGTTCCAAATTTTCAGTCGTTTGCCCATTCACTTGTTTATAGTAGCCTCTCAGGACTTTTGGAATATCCGTATATTGGACCTCAAATGAAGGCGAGCCTTTGACGTAATACAAAAGTTCCTGGCGGGCGGCCATCCAATTCTTTTGGGTTCCATAGCCGCGTTGATTCCGCATGGTGATGAAACTTCGGGGTACGAACTCGAAATCACGCATCATGATCATAAAGTCGGGCAAAGGCTGGAAATTGTCCCGCTGGTCGGCTCCAATCCAGACATACAGGGCGCTGTCATCGCCAAGCGACAGCCAACTGTTTTCGACCCATTTTTTGCACCAAACTATAAATTCAGTAATGCTTCGTTCTTGAAAGGCGACCAGATTATAGGGGGGATCGTGAATGGCAAGTTGAGCATGCTGTTCCTCCATTAGCCCCTCTATCTCCTCCCAGTCGGTAGCGTCCAGGCAGCCGACTTTGTGGCCGTTAATTGGGTCTACCCAAATTTCTCCCTGTTTTAAGCGGCACTGCGGCAGCAGTTCCTGCCTGAGCGCTTTATCTGTGTCCAATCTGGGTAAAGGGTTATTTTTCATCTTTAATGGGATTGGGGAATATGATTGATCATCGTAGGCTTGTTCGGGGGGAACCAGAGAATCAACAGCCCGGCAGCAATGATAGAGAGGACTGCACCAACGAGAAAAGGCATTTGAACACCGAACCCGGACCAGCTGCCAATGCCCTGCCACAGCAGCCCGGCCAACAGGCTGGCGGGCAGCACAGCCAGACCAATGACGGCGTTAAACCAGCCATAGGCCGTTCCCCGCTGCTCCTTTGGAACCAGATCGGCTACAAAGGCTTTGGCAACGCCCTGAGTCAAGCCATAGTAGATGCCATAAAGGGCAAACAAAACGGCAATTTGCCAATGGGTCTTGCCAAAGGCAAAGCCGATGTAAATGAGCGCATAAAGCACCCATCCACCCAACAGCAGAAGCTGTCGCCCTACTTTGTCGGACAGGGAACCGGCGGGGCCAGACAAAAAAGCGTAGACCAGATTGAATATCACCAGCAATCCCATTACTTGTAGGACAGTCAGGCCGGTTGTTTGAGCGCGTAGCATGAGAAAGGCATCGGAAGAGTTGCCCAGTGTGAAAATAACCAGGATGATGAGGTACTGTTTAAAGGGTTGGGACAGTTTGTAGGACGGCCGTTTTGCAGCGGCCGTTTTGGGCGTTTTGTCTCTCTTTTCACGCACACCAAATACCAGGAGGAGAACGGCCGTTAACGCCGGTAAAATACTCAACCAGACAATGGTTTGAAACGACTGTCGAGTCAGATCAATCTCATTGCCTTGCAAGAACCAGAGAACGAGCAGGGCAATGATCAGACCCAAAGCTGCTCCGGCTGTATCGCCTGCCCGATGCAGGCCAAAGGCCAGGCCACGCTGCTTCTCGTCAATGCTGTCGGCAATGAGGACATCTCGCGGCGCAGTACGGACACCTTTGCCAATGCGTTCAGCAAAACGCACCGTGAGGATGGCCGTCCAACTTCCGGCCAGGGCAAAAAAGGGCTTGGCTAGAGTAGACAGCCCATATCCGGCGACCGTCAGCCCTTTGTAGCGACCTAAGCGGTCCGACAGTTGCCCTGAAATAAGTTTAACCAGACTGGCAGTTGTTTCGGCCAGTCCTTCGATCAAACCAATCGTGACGGTGCGGACGCCCAACACGTTCGCCAGGAAGAAGGGGATCAAATGAACCAGCATATCGGTTGAAACATCGGTAAAGAAAGATGCCAGCGTTAACACCCAAATGTTTCGTGGCAGTTGGCGTACATTTTGCCAGCGCGGTGAAACTTTGTCTGTTGGTGGGGGTTGTTGTGCCATGATGTTATGCCTACCTTTTAGCTATCTCTTTTAGTAAATCTATTGCCAAATTGCCGCCGGAAAGGACACAGACGATGTTCTTATCCTTGACATCCAATGAGCCATTCAAGAGGGGGACAATAGCGGCCGCTCCAGAGGCTTCAACGACCAACTGTTCCTGTTCCAGCAGGGCATAAATGGCTTGTCTCATTTCTGCCTCGGAGGCCAGTAGTATCCGGTCAATGAATTCTCGGCCGATCCGCAAAGGCCATTCCCCAAAACCTCCGGCAAGCCCATCGGCGATGGTTGGTTCATGATCATACGGGTCGTAAGAAACGTTGTCCCGCAGACTCAACAAAGCTGCGGGGCTGGCTGCAGCTTGAACACCGACAACCGAACAATCGGGATTCAAAGAACGGACTGCGGCCGAAATACCGGCAATCAACCCCCCGCCGCCGACCGGCACAACAATGATTTCCGTTTCCGGCCGTTCCTGGAGAATTTCCAATCCAATTGTTCCCTGTCCGGCAATGACGACAGGATCATCATAGGCTTGAATTTTTACGCCCCCACCCTGCTCGGCAAAATCGTCTGCTGCTGCAACGGCATCGGCATAGGTTTCTCCCACCAGATGCAGTTCAACATTCTTGAAGCGGCGCAGCTTTTCAACTTTTGCGGAAGGGGCTGTTTGGGGCAGGAAAATATCGGCCGTTGTGCCGCCCAGATTCTCTACCGCATAAGCCACTCCCAAACCATGATTCCCGGCCGAGGCAACAACCACACCTCTTGCTTTCTCTTCCTCCGAAAGCTGGCTCAGGCGGTTTGTCGCGCCGCGAATCTTGAATGAGCCGGTCGGCTGCCAGTTTTCCAGCTTCAGCCAGACGGTCGCGCCAGTCTGTTCACCGAGAAAGCGGCAGCGGCGCATTGGGATTTGATGAATATACGGCCGAATGACCTTTGCCGCTTTGAGAACCTCAGTTAGTATCATTGCTCAATCACGCCTTTGCCGCTCACTCGCATCCAGAACCAATCCGTATTAAAATCTCATCTGCGGACCAATCTTTCAACTCGTTCGCATTGAATGGAGAGGACAATCAATGGAATCCTTTGACCTTGAAACCTTGTTAGCCGCTCATGATGAGAATGGACGGCCGTATTACGAATTCCTTCGCGTTCCTGCCCTCAGTGTTGGATTGTATCGCTTGCCTGCGGATGGGCAAGACCCCCAATCCCCGCATAACGAAGATGAAGTCTATTACATCATCAGTGGTGAAGGGAAGATTCATGTCGAGGGGGAAGATCGCCCTGTCAAGGCTGGAACCACTGTCTACGTCGCCGCTCACGATGTCCATTATTTTCACTCCATTACGGATGCGTTGACGATTCTGGTCTTTTTTGCCCCGGCAGAGACATAAGGACCAGTTGTCTGTGAAAAGCTGGCAGTAAAAAGTGTCCAACACTTGCAATAGTCTATTGTTCTAAAAGGAGAAATATATGAAGGTTGTCATCACGGGGGGAACCGGTGACATCGGCCGTTATCTGATTGATGAATTGAAGCAGCATGGACACCAACTGATTATCTTGAGCCGGAACCCGGATAAGTACCGGGGCAGCTTTGATCAAGCAGTTGAGTTGGTGCAGTGGGATGCAAAAACGGCCGCCGGGTGGGTTAACTACCTTGACGAAGCCGATGCAATTATCAACCTTGCGGGAGAGAACCTTGCCGGAGAGAGTTTTCTGCCAGGTCGTTGGACGGAACAGAAGAAGCTGAAAATTGTTCAAAGCCGCCAGCAGGCCGGGGAAGCAGTTGTTGAAGCGGTCGTTGCCGCCACTAAAAAGCCGAAGGTTGTGATTCAGTCATCGGCTGTTGGCTATTACGGCCCTCGGAATGATGACACAAAGCTGGATGAATCTGCTTCACCCGGCAGCGATTTCCTGGGAACGACTTGTGCGGCATGGGAGAGGACGACTTCGGCCGTTCAAAAAATGGGTGTTCGGCAAGTTGTTATCCGAACCGGACTGGTATTAATGCACGAAGGTGGCCCGCTGCCCCGCCTGTTATTCCAGTTTAAGGTATTTGGAGGTGGCCCATTTGGGGGCGGCCAACAGTGGTGGTCATGGCTTCACATTCGAGATGAGGTGAGGGCGATTCGGTTTCTTCTAGAAAGCGAGACTGCCAACGGGCCATATAACCTGACGGCTCCCAATGCTGTGACCAACAAGCAGTTTAGCAAGATACTCGGCCGTGTTTTGAACCGTCCTTCCTTCATGCCGATACCAGGATTTGCGATGAAGCTCCTTTTGGGGGAAGTTGCGACGACGGTCCTGGACGGCCAGCGGGTAATTCCAAAACGTCTCTTGGAAGCGGGCTTTGAATTTGAATATAATGATCTGGGGTCCGCCTTGGAAAATCTGACTCAATAATGCCGGAATCGCTTTTTTCGCTGTTTATTACCGGAGCCGGGACATTGACGCTGGTCGGAAAATGTATTCTGATCTTTCTCTTTTTTACTGCTGCCTGGCTGGTACATCGTTCGAACAATCGTCTTGCCAGCCGAATTATCCGCTTCGGCCGTTTTACGCCGCGCCACAAGCAGATGCGGGCAGAACGCCATCTAACACTCCAAAGTTTGCTGGCTAGCGGCATTTCCATAGTAATTTTTGTGATTGTCATCTTTTCCAGTCTGGCCCTCTTTGTAGATTTTGACTCGTTGCTCTGGGTGATTGGCCTTTTTACGGCCGGTTTCGGTCTGGCCGCCAGACCGGTTATCTCCGATTTTCTTACCGGTGTCAGCTTTATTTTTGAGGATACCTTTGATGTGGGTGAGAAGGTTGAAATCTTGGGTGTTGAAGGAGTGATTGAAGCAGTCAATTTGCGGACCTCAACTCTGCGAGCACCAACGGGCGAATTGTATATTGTACCGAATGGTGAGATCAGGCTGATACGTAATTTTAGTCGCGGCCGTTTTTCGACGGTCAAAATCACGCTGAAATTGGTGTCGGAGGAGTTAGGCGTTGCCATCCCAATATTAGAAGATATGGCAAATGAGGCTGTCCTCACGCTGCCGAATTTATTGGAACCCTGGCAGTTGATCAGTGAGACGGGTGTTATCGGTCAGAATACAGAACTGACCCTGATTGCTAAGGCTCGATACGGACTGGGGGCTGAAATGCGACCGCGCTTATTAGCCCTTGTCCAGGAAAAATTAACGGAGGAAAATATTCAGCTTGTTGATTAAATCAAATAATATGACAATAAATAGGACAATATTGGAGGAAACAATAATGAAAAAACTGTTAAACAAACGATTTCTTTTCCGTTTAGGCCGGGTGTCCTTAATCGCCCTGTTTTTTGCCCTGGGACTTGTAGTGTTGTCCGGGGCAACGTCGGCAGCCTCTCTCTCAAACCAGTCCGCTGACGGCGTTTGGGCAGATATTGCCGATGGTGCTTTTCATGTTCAGGGTGAACGACAGATTGTTCCAGAAACGTACCGGACGGTTTCGGCCGATTTATCAGCTCTGGCAGCTAATCTAGCCCAGGCTCCAATGGAGTTCACCAGCGCAGCCCAAAATAATCAAGTGACCATTACCCTGCCGCTTCCAGACGGTAGCTACCAGGATTTTTATCTTTATGAAAGCCCGGTTATGCACCCTGACCTGGCTGCCGAGTACCCTGAAATCAAGACCTATACCGTTAAGGGTGTTGAGGATGCCTATGCTACCGGTCGAGTTGATTTGACCTTGCATGGTTTTCACGCGATGGTTCTCTCCCCTAAAGGCACTTTCTATATTGACCCCTACAGCCAGCGGGACACGGCTCACTACATCAGCTATTACACGGCCGATTTCAGCCGGGATTCAGCTGATATAATTAACGAGCTTCCACCCTTGGGTGAGTCCACTCCCATTGACGTCACGGAAGGCGGTCCTACCAGCGGCCCAACCCTCCGCACTTATCGGCTGGCGCTTGCCACCACCGGCGAATACTCTACCTACCATGGTGGAACGAAGCCTCTTGTATTGAGCGAGATGGTGACAGCCATTAACCGCGTTACCGGGATTTATGAGAGAGAGGTTGCCATTCGTTTAGAGATGATTGCCAATGAAGACGACATTATCTTTTTGGATGCCAATACTGATCCTTATACGAATAACAACGGCAGTGCGATGTTAGGCCAAAACCAGACCACCCTTGATACTATTATCGGCACCGCTAACTATGACATCGGTCATGTGTTCAGCACCGGCGGTGGCGGTGTGGCTTTCCTCAACGCTGTTTGCAATCCTAGCAATAAAGCCAGAGGTGTGACCGGTCTTTCAAATCCGGTTGGCGATCCGTTCTACGTTGATTACGTTGCCCACGAAATGGGTCACCAACATGGTGGCAACCATCCCTTTAATGGCAACGCTGGCTCCTGTTCCGGTGGAAACCGCAATCCATCAACCGCTTTTGAGCCGGGTAGTGGTAGTACCATCATGGCTTATGCCGGTATCTGTGGAAACCAGGACCTCCAACCCCACAGTGATGACTACTTCCACACCATCAGCTTCCAGGAAATTGCTATCTATACTCAAAGCGGTGGTGGTAGTGCTTGTGGCACGACGATGGCTACAGGTAATAATCCCCCATCGGTTGATGCTGGAACCGGCGGTTTTGTCATTCCGATTAATACCCCCTTCATGCTGACCGGCAGCGCTACCGACCCGGACAGCGACCCACTTACTTACAACTGGGAAGAATTCGATCTTGGCCCCGCAGGTCATCCCGATAACCCGGTCGGAAATGCCCCAATTTTCCGCTCTTTCCCCTCAGTTTCAGACCCAACCCGTATCTTCCCCAAGCTGGATGACATTGTTAACAATACCCACACAATTGGGGAACTGCTGCCATCCTACAGCCGCAACCTGACCTTCCGCTTAACAGCACGGGATAATCACGTTTCCCCAAGCGCCGGTGGGGTTGCTTATGATCAGGTTGCTTTTACTGTTTCTGATGCGGCAGGCCCGTTTGTGGTGACATCGCCTAATAATCTACTAGGCGGGACAACCTGGCCAGGTAGTTCGACTCAGGAAGTAACCTGGGATGTTGCCAACACGGATGCAGCGCCGGTTAACTGCTCCAGCGTGAACATAGATTTGTCAGTGGATGGTGGGTATACCATTTCTGAGAATCTTGCTACCGGCGTCGCCAATGATGGTTCTGCTCCGGTGATTGTTCCCAACATTTCAACGACAACGGCTCGCATCTGGGTTTCCTGTTCCGACAATATCTTCTTTGATATGTCAGACGAAGATTTCACGATTGTTCCGGGTGATTACAGCTACATTTATATGCCGGCTGTCTTTACGGCCGAAGCAAATGCCAATTCTGCTCCAACTGCTTCCCTGCCTGCGCTTGGCCTCTCGGCCGTTTTTGTGGGCGGTGCGATGATGGTCGTAATCGGCCGTCGTAAATAGGTTGATCTAACTCGTTCAACAATAATAAAAAAGCCTGGCTCCCCAGAGAAGAGCCAGGCTTTTTCTTTGCAGCTTGATTCTATACTGGGGTACGGAAGCTAAGGCAGTACAGTTCCCCCTGAGAAATGAGCGCAGCCTCGATTTCGGTCATTCCCGGCGGGAGCATGGCCGGTAAATCAGCGATGGCTTCATCCAGGTTATTGTAGCTGCCCCTACTACCGGCCACCCGCGAGAGAGTTTGGGCGGTGGTAGAGGGCTGGTCGGCAACGACAATGCGCGTACCCGGTTTCGCCACCCGGATCATCTCACGCACAGCTCCCGCAGGATCGTCGAAATATTGGATTCCGGCCATGTGGAAAACGACGTCAAAGGCGTGGTCAATGAAGGGCAGTCGTTCGGAGGCATTGGCTCGGAAGAGGGTTGCCTCCCTTCCCCACCTCTTTATCTTACGCTGACAGTAGCGCAGCATCTTCCAGGAAATGTCCAGGCCAAAGAATTGGGTCGAGGTCGGAAAATATTGAAGATTCGTACCGGTTCCTACGGAGGTTTCCAGAACACGGCCACCTTCCATTATCTCTAACCGGTTCAGACAGTCAAGGCGCATCTCTTTTTCGCTGATGCCTTTCCGCCAAAACATCCATTTCAACCGCCAGTCATAGCTAAAGGCAACGCCCATCAGATCAAACCAGTTGATGGCTTCTTTGTCCAACTGCGAGAGTGCCTCACCGGCCATAAAGTCGGGCATCCCGTCCACGATAGGAAATCGCTCGCCGCTGTTGGCAGCGACAAGCGCTCGGCCGTCTCCGCTCAACTCAAGAGAGTTGCCCGTCTGAGGGCTGATTAACAGATCGGTAATTTCCAACTCCATAATATTTCCCATTTAAAGCCCGCCTATAATTCTGTATCATAATCTCAATGTTTGACGTTGAGATTGTCTCTAGTATAGCCGATATTGATGAAGGCGTGTGGCGCTGCTTGAATGGCGACCGGCCGTTTTCCAGTCCGCGTTGGTTTCGCTTTCTGGAGAGAGCTTTTGCCGGTGATCAGCCGATCTACATGATTCTCTCTCAGTCGGCCGTTCCCGTGGCCCAGGCCGTATTTTGGGTGAAGGGGGACGAACCGCTTCCCCTGGCTTCGACCTCCCTACGCCAGCTTACGGCCGCTGCCATACACCGATGGCCGCTGTTACTCGCTTACGACCCGTTGGTTAGCGGCCAATCCAGCCTGCTGCTGCCAGCCGAAACAGCCCTTCGCCCGGCCGCATTAGAAACCATTTCCCAACACGCCCTGACCCAGTTAGAGATCCATAAAGGCTCCTTTTTGCTCTACAGCTATCTCGATGAGACGCAAAGCCACTGGGCGGGTTGGCCGCCCGATTTTGTCACGCTGGATTTTGATGATCCTGAGATGGTTTTGCCAATTGAGTGGGCCTCCTTTGAAGCCTATCTAGCCTGGCTGCGGCAGTCCCGTAAATCGGCTTATAAGGATTACCGCCGCCACATCAACCGGGCGGCCGATTCTGGCATCGAGGTAACGGTACATGATCGGGTTACGGCCGTTGATGAGGCGCTGGCGCTGGTACGCACCACTGAACGCCACCACGATACAATGCCACATCCAAATGCTCGCCTGGTGATGGAGCAGATGGCGATGGTAGAAGGACGCTGGCTGGCAGCCCGACAAAACGGCCGTTTGGTGGGCTGTGGTCTGCTGTTGGGTGACAACGGCGGTTGGACAATGAAATTCCTGGGCCTGGACTACGACGTTCGCTATGCTTATTTTTCGCTGATTTACGCGGCCATACAGGAAGTAATCGAAGCCGATGGTAAACGGCTGTTTGGAGGCACGGGAGCCTACATGTTAAAGGAACGGCTGGGCTTTCAGCGGCAGAAAAACACTTGTGTCGGCTTTGTGAGTCGCAGTCGGCCGCTTCGTTGGTTGGGTCGTCATCTGGCCGGTCAGGCTGTTTAATCAGACGCACACAACCCCAATAAGCTACCGGCCACCGCCTGCGCAGGCACAAGCGCAGGCGCACCCGGCGCAGGCACAGGCACAACTGCTGCCACCGCCACTTGAACTGCCCCCCCCTTTGGAGGAGGATTCGCCTAAAGCCTTGAAGATATCGCCCGTTACCTTGTCCACGCCGCTTAAATTCATGATGCCGCCCGGTCCATTCACTTCCAGAGAACCAGGGAGGATGGAAGAAGCGAGTTTTCCGGCCGTGTTTTCAGTCCAACCGGCAAAAGAAGCGGCGACATCGCCAAAACTGGTCTTGCCGCCAGGGGCAGAGGGCGTAGGGATGGACTTGGCGGCTGATCCACCGGATGGAATGCCCATCCGATCAGCGCTGGCAAACGGCCGAACCCAAATCGGCCGATAATGATAGCCCCGATGACTGAAAACGGTCGGATAAGCGTCGTCAATCATCAACCACTGCATGTGGCGATCAATATACTGCTCCAGTTCTGGAATTTCTCCGATTCGTTTGGCCTGATCTAAAGCGCGTTTGACGATCTTTTTGTAATAATCCTGGGTGTCGGAGAGATCAAAACCCTTCAGCCGTTCGGCCGTATGGGTGATCAGGCTCTTTATGGAGGGACTGAAGTTGATTTCTGAAATGGTCTTGCCGGGATTCCTTGCCAGGGTGTCCAGGAAAATGTGTTCGTAATCCCGCAGCACAATACCAATATCCTGGGCCACTTTCAGACGGTAACCCCGTTTCTCTTTGTCTTTGCGGCTTCCCGTGTCAAACTCTTCCGCCACCCGAAGCTCTAACGGTTCGTAGCTGACAGCCCGGACGACGCCTTTTTCGAGCAGGCCAAACAACACCAGCAGCAGCACCTTATTCAGCGGTAGTTCCAGCAAGACGGCCGCTTCCGGCGCAGTCAGGCCACGTTTAATGCCACCCCCCTCGACCTGGGCGATAGCCGGAAGATATTTCCCTTTCCGGCCCGCCAGAGACATTTCGTTGGCCCCAACTAGTACCACCGCCAGGGGCAATGCCAACAGTACACTGCCAACGCTGGATGCCAGGAGCCAAATGATGCCGCCAGCCATCAAAAACCACAGCGTGATGCCTGTACCACCTGAAAAACGTAAAAAGGCAAAGGTAAACAAAACCACAACGATAGTTCCTAAAATGAAGCGAACGCTCGGATTGTCCTCCAGCCATTTCACGGCAATATCTACCAGACTCTGCTGGATAACCCTGGTCATGCCCCGTTGGGGGAAAGAGACGCCAACCGGGTTTGGTCCCGTTGCCTGCCCGTCCGGCCAGCGCCACACGGCAACAACATGGTCTTCAAAGATGACCTTATCGGTAAAGGGGACGTCCTGATACAAAACCTCATCCGGTGTGACTTCCGGCAGCATATGGACCAATACCCAGACGTCACTGCTGCCGGTTACGAGTTGATCGTCAAACCAGGTTGGAGTGATTTGCAGCGAGGCATTCTCCTTATTGGTTGTATCCCCATAAACCATGTCCAGCATGGTGAATTCAAAATGCAATGTCCCGGTTTGTCCGGCGGAGATGGATTGGCCGCCCAGGTGAACTTCCACGCCAGGAGAGACATATTCCGAGACTCGTATATCCGACACGGAAACGCCATCTAACGAGGCGCTCATATTGCTGATGTCATAGTCGTCGTGAGGGGTTCCAATATCAACGATGTCTATCGTATGACCGAAGCTGCTGTTGCTAAAGGTTATGTCATAGACGATGCGGGCAGAGGCATCCGGCTGCACGTAGACCTGCATCCGCAGTTCGGGAACCTGGAAGCTGTAGCTCTGGGCTGCCTGAGTTGGCGCTACAAACACCACCATCAAAAAGAGGACCAAAATTAGAAAGGAGAGGAAAGTTCCTATTCTCTTCATTACAGTTTTCCTTGTCTTAATCTTTTGTTGTTTAGCATCTCCAAAACCATTCACTAAAGGCGCCTAAAACAACAAAAGTTTTATGAAAAATCAAGAAAGTTGTTCTTCCGCTAAAGCCCACCCTTCCGGTTTTCGGGGGCAGTCGGCGGCACAAATTGCCAGACCCGGACATTCATCGCAGCGGGTTGGACTCTGGACTCGTTCGCGGTAGTTGCGAAAAGCATGATTGTTCCAGATTCGGATCCATTCATGATTGATAATATTTCCGGCAGATTGATAGGGGCCGCGTGGGGGAATTACTTCTCCGTCCGGTTCGATTCGTACTGAGACATCACCCGAACAGCGTGGCCCTTGCTGCACCTGTTCTGCCATCGAGAGGGTTGGATCGCGCTCTACCGGCGGCTGCCAGATAAACCGGACATCCATTTGCCCGGCCAATTCCTCAACGTGAGCGGCCGTTTGGGGCAAGGCTGCCGCCAACAGTGGGCCGCTTTTAGAGGAAGGGTCTATGTTCCCTTCGGCCGTTGAGATAGCAAAAAATGAATAGTTGTGGACATCCAGAATTTGCAAGGATGCCAACGTTTCTTCCAGCCGATCAACGGTCTGCTGAATCAGAGGAATTTCAATGACAGAGGCCACTTCGTTGTCATGGATGGCGCGAACGACCTGGGCAACCAGCGCATGGTCGCCTTCCCCAAGCAGAACGTCATGAACGGCCGAATCGGCCGAAGCGTATACCACCGTTACATGATCCACACCGGCTACCGCCAGCTCTTTCAAGAGGTTATCCTGTGATAAATCGGTGGCACGACCTCGCACCCCGGCGATCAGTCCCAAATCTTCCGCCCGTTCAACTGCCCGAACCAGGTACTCACCATTCGGGTTTTCAGGGACCAGCAGGGTCACGTGAGGGATGGCAACTTCCCACAGCCTATCTATGATGGGGAGCAGTTTGTCGGGGGAAGCCAGCGGGATATTGGCCTCAAGAGGGGCAATCAGTTGGGCTTCGTAGGGAGAAACGGCCGCATCTTCCAAATTCGTGATGGGATAGTTATCTTCAGGGTTGCCCAACCGCCGGATCAGGCGGTCAATCCGTTCAACATCTTTGAGCATTGTCTCGCGGGAAGCCCCTCGATAGCCTGCCGCCAGATCACGCAGCACCTGACCCTGGTCAACCCCTTCCAACAATTCTTTCGCAATGAGGACGCCGGTCTGTGAGAGATGGGCCGAGGCGCTGGCATTTGCCAGCAATAACCCGCGCCCATCCGGTTCAACGCGCAGGTGAAAACGGGTGTACATCCCTCCCGCTTCCTGCATGTAATGGTATAGTCCTGGCTCAATTTCGGGTTGAGTCCCCGGCAGTTGCGGGATTATCAACCGTCTGATCATTTCTTTTAGCTGCATAGTGCCTTCCCAATTACCAATTACGAATTATCGCAACCGCAATGACCGCCACCACAACCACATTCATCCTTCGAAGATAGCGAAAGCGGTATCGGCCGTTCATCTACATACGCGATAGAATCAAGGCTAATTAATCCTGACATCTGGCCCGTTGACCGTACCTTGTGGCTGGTAACGCTGGTAGGGGGTATATAACCGGCAGAGGCCAATGTTTGACCTTCGGCCAAAATGTGATTCGGCCGCATTCCTCCTGTGCCACAGCTTCCACTGCACCCGGAACAGCCACCGCCGCCACCATCGCCCGTTCGTCTACCTTCCCGTGCCTCTCGCTCAATGCGACAACCACCGCCACATAACGGCAAATCCGGGCATTCCCAACATTTCTCCGGCAGCCCGGCCCAACGAGGGTCTTCCTCCCGGTCACGGAAGCTGCGGAATAATTCACCTTGCCAGATGCGTTCCCAGGGGTCGTTGAGGATATTTCCGGCCGAGGTGTAATAAGACTGGCAGGGCAGCACGTCGCCGTTTGGCTCAACGCAGATTGAATACTCACCGGCATTACATCGCTTCGCGCCGATCTCTAACTCCACCGGCGACATGCGGCAGTATTCGGTTGGCGTGTACCAGAGAAATCGCATCCCCTTTTCGGCCGCATGATCCCGAACCCGAATTAACAAGGGCGGCATCAGTTCTTCAGGAATGGCGTTGGGGTCGGCAAAGCCACCGCCGGAGTAAATCATGCCGTTCATGGCAAAGGTACGGATTCCCAAATCATAGAGAAAATCTATCGTCTGCTCAATTTCGTCCATATTACAGCGCATCAATGTGGTATTGGTGATGGCATGGACGTTGCTGACCATTGCATTTTCAATGCCCCGTATCGTCTGGTGGAAGGAAACCGCCCCCATCATGGCGTTGTG
>JBAPRX010000014.1:0-4114 GCA_049281335.1 Promineifilaceae bacterium (SeqCode) | reverse complement strand
ATTGCCATGAATAAAAACAACCGGAATCCCTTCCTCGGAACCTTTTAACAAGACGTGGGTTTTGATGCGGCTTGTGGGAACCATTTTGGAGGTGATACCGGGTAAGGTAGGAACAGACGCCATTGTGAAACTCCTCTAAATTTTAACGCAGGGGCGCAAAGGGGCAGAGACGCAGAAAGTTGATAGGTAAGGTTTTGTAATGGTTGCTGCCTTCACTGCTCACGAGGACGCCTCTTTAGATTGGTGGGAATGAAAGACACACAGAACAGCTTACACTATAGCGGGATAAAGTTACGCGCCAGTTACAGACTGGTTACGATGGAGGTAATTGGGTAATTGGATTGATTCAACAGTAGTTAATCAACCTAATCAACTAATCATCCAGTCTTTTGTAATTGGATTGTAATTGGCGGTGGTACAATGGGAGCGATGGCAAAGCAATCTGTTATTGAAGAAGCGGAAAAAGCGATTTATATCCAGACCCTCGGCCGTTTTGTGGTCTGGCAGGATAATGAACGGCTGCCGGATAATGTTTGGGGGCGGGAAAAGGCGCGGCAGTTGTTCCAATATCTTATCACCTTTCGCCGCCGTTTTACCATTAAGGAGCGGATTGTTGACGATCTGTGGCCTGATCTGGACGCCAAACGGTCGGACAGAGATTTCAAAGTGGCCCTGAATGCGTTGAATACCGCCTTGCAGCCGGATCGGCCGTCGCGCACCCTTTCCGTTTATATTGCCCGGCAGGGAACCAGCTACGGCCTCAACGTGGATGCGCCTATTGGATTGGACATCAACAATTTTGAAGCCGGGCTGACGACCGCCAGCCAGACAGAAGCGGAAAACCGCACCCAGGCCATTGCCTATTATCAGGCGGCATTGAAGCTGTATCAGGGTGAATACCTGCCTGATACGATTTATGAAGATTGGTCCAGCTCGGAACGGGAACGACTGACCGCCCTCTATTTATCAGGGGCGACCCGATTGGCGCGGCTGCTGCTGGCCGAAGGAGCAACGGTTGAAATGGTGCTGTGGTGCCAGCGAGTTATTGGCATTGATCCCTGTTGGGAAGAGGCGTACCGGCTGTTAATGCGCGGCCATATGGCGAACGGCAACCGACCCCTTGCACTCCGGGTGTATAAGCAGTGTCGGGCCGCCCTGGCCGAAGACCTGGGCATTGAACCGATGGCCGAGACGATCCGGCTTTATGAGCGGGTTGTGGCAGGAGAAATAATTTAGTGCAGCCTACTTTTTGCTGCTCGCTTTCCACCGTACTGGTATTAGGGTTGTAACTTAGGCGTAACAACGGCCGATATAATGGCGATACGAATGGTTTATTGGGTCATATTACCTGAATGAACCGTAAGGAGATTCTGATGAGTCAAGAGTTGGTTTCATTTGTCATACGATTCGTCCGGGAAGTGAGCGACGACCAACAGGCCCGCTGGCGCGGGGTCATTAAGCACGTCCAGGGTGATACTGAGACGCACTTCACCCAGTTTTCCGAAGCGTTGGCTTTCATGCAAGAGCATGTCAATGAATTGATCCAGGCCACCTTTGAAGACAGCGAAAAGTTGAACGAAGAGGCAGCCCAGGCTAACCCCTTTCTGGAAACAACCCGCTTGTGGGGTGAATACATGCCTCGCTATACCCAAATGATGACGGAGATGATGGGGCAGGCGATGGCCGGTGGATCGACAGGCAGCGGATCGGCCGCTTCCAACCCAATGACGGAACAGATGAAACAGGCGATGGCCGCTTCTTTCAAAGCCTGGGGCATTCCAACCCAGGTCGAACAAGAGCAAACGGCCGCAACGCTGGAAACGATGACCGAGCAAATGGTCAATTTAGTGAACAAGATGGATGAATTAGACGCCCGTGTGAAGGCGCTCAAGAAAAAGAAATAAGAAACCTCATGCAAAGACGCAGAGGCGAGAAGAGAATTTTCTTAGCGTTTTGGCGACTTGGCGTGAGATTAATTTTTGGAGATAAAACATGACGACAAAAGACAACCCCTTTCAGAAAAACTTTGAACTCTGGCAGCAGTTGAATGAAACAACGATGCAGAATATCTTTACAACCTTTGAGAAAAATCTGGCCCAGTCCCGCGCTTTTCAGGATCAGATGCAAACGGCCGTTGGTCAGGTGGTCAACAGCCAGTTCGATATGGTTCAGGCCGGTCTGAAGAATCTGGAAAGCCAGATGGCGGAAGTGACCAAGAACATTAACTCAATGGTTCAACCGAACGGAAAATAAATGGGCGGATACCGCTGGTAATTGGGTAATTGTGTCTTATTGACAATCAATTACCCAATCACCCACCAGGGTTGTAAAAGGAGGGCCAGTCAGTATACTAGAGGCTATGTTTCCAAAACCAGATGATTTTTTCAAACAATCTTTTGAACAGTGGGAAAAACAAACGGCCGAATTCTGGAATAACATGCTGCGTGACCCCAGCTTTCTGAAAAGCAGCTGGCAGGCAATGGAGATGACCTTGCAGGGGCAGCAGGCAATGAACAAGGCCGTACAGCAAGGTTTGGACATGTGGGGGGTGCCGACCCGCGAAACATTTGACCAGATCCAACATCAGATTAACCGCCTCCAGATTATGCTGGATGACCTCAACGAACGGCTTGATGAGCTGGCGGATGAGATGGATGAACTGTAATTGGTAACTGGTAATTGGTAGTTGTGGGTTGGTTTCAGCCAATTACCAATTACGAATTACTAATTACCCTTCTCCTGGCCGATGCAGACTGAAACCCCAACCTACGCTGAACTGATTGAAACATGGGGAAAGCTGTGGCAGTCGGGCTTTGCGGCCGTCTGGCAGGGATACCAGCAGTGGTGTCAATCGGTGCAGGTGTTCAGCCTCGGCCGTTCACTGGTGGGACAGACCCCGGCCCGACAGGTCTGGAATGCGGGGCGGGTCAAATTAATCCGCTATGTCCCCACGACGGCAACGCAGTGTTCCGTCCCGGTCTTATTCGTACCCTCCCTCATCAACCGCTACTACATTCTCGATCTGCTCCCCGAACGAAGTTTAATCAAATACCTGGTTAGCCGGGGGTTGAACGTCTATCTCCTCGATTGGGGACGGCCGACCCCGGCCGATGCCTGCCTGACATTAGATGATCATCTAAGTCATTATCTGCACGAGGCGGTCGAAGCGGTGCAAGAAGACAGCGGCATCGCCCCTATCTCGCTCCTGGGATACTGCATGGGCGGGATGTTTACGGCCGTTTACACCAGCCTTTACCCGGAACGGGTTCGCAGCATGGTTAACCTGGCCGGGCCAATCAGCTACCACGATGACGGCATTTTTTCGCTGCTGACCCGTTCCGCCTGGTTTGATCCCGACAAGCTGGTTCAGACCTATGGTAATATCCCGGCCGATTTGCTGTGCTGGACGTTTCAGATGTTACGGCCGACCAGCCACCTGGCGCGAGCGTTATACCTCTATGAAAATATGGACAACGATGATTACGTCCGCAGTTATGCCGCCATGCAGACCTGGATTTTTGACCAGGTTGACTTCCCTGGCGAAGCCTTCCGCCGTTATATCAAAGCGTTCTACCAGGAAAACCAACTGGTCAAAGGAAACTTTACCGTTAACGGCCGTGCTGTTAAGCTGGACAATATTCGCTGCCCGCTGCTAAATATTTCCTCAGAACATGACGAAACCGCTCCCCACGAGTCGGTCAAAATTCTGAACGATCTGGTCAGCAGCCAGGAAAACGACCGGTTGGTTCTGAAAGGACCGCATGTGGGCATGGTCGCTGGCAGCAAAGCTCCAAAATATCTGTGGCCGCAGTTGGCCGACTGGCTGGTGGCACATAACAATTGAAAACGCAGTTGGGTAACTGGCCGGAACTGTCAACTCTTTCCAATTACCCAATTACCAATTACCAATTACCAAATTACCTAAGCTTACCATCTACAGGAAAATCTCAATGATGCCCAACTTTGCAACAACAACGTTCAAAATGCTTGAGGATTGGAACGCTTACCAACGGCAAACGGCCGAACGCAGCTTCCGCTGGTTGGAGACAAAAGTACGGCCGCCCGACAGGGCCTCCTTGCAACTGGCCCCAACTTCGGCCGAAACCGTCTACCG
>JBAPRX010000013.1:0-14912 GCA_049281335.1 Promineifilaceae bacterium (SeqCode) | reverse complement strand
GGCATGTCGCCCGAAGCAATGGAAACGGCCGCAATGGCCCAATTGGACCTTCCCTATTTCCCCATCGCCACCCAGACCTACACCCGCCAGCAAGATTTACGCATCCAGAACGTCCTGGCAGGCATCGCCGCCTCCCTTCACAAATTCGCCCTCGACTTTCGGGTGCTCCAATCACCCCCCTTTGGCGAATGGGCCGAACCCTTTGGCAAAAAACAGGTCGGCTCCTCCGCCATGCCCTTCAAACGCAACCCCATCAACACCGAAAACATCTGCTCCCTGGCCCGCTACGTAGCCGGTCTGCCCGCCGTTGCCTGGGACAACGCCAGCCAGGCCATCTTAGAGCGCAGCCTCGACGACTCCGCCAACCGCCGCCTGTTCCAGGCCGAAGGATTTCTGGCAGTAGATGAACTCCTCATGCGGACGACAAAGGTGCTGGATGGCATGGTACTCGACGAAGGTGCAATGGCCCGCAATCTAGCCATCTACGGCCCCTTTGCCGCCACAGAGCGCGTCCTGATGGCCCTCGTGGCCGCCGGAGCCAGCCGTCAGGATGCCCACGAATGGATTCGACAGGCCAGCCTTGCAGCCTGGGCCGCCATGCGAGAAGGACAAGACAACCCCCTGGTCGAACTCCTCTCGGCCGATCCCCACATCACCCAATACCTGACCCCCACCCAAATACAGCCCCTCATGGCCGCCGAAACGCATACCGGAACGGCCGCAACGCGAGCAGCCACCTTCGCCCAACACCTCCGCGAATCCATCACCGCCTAAAACCAATTAGGTAAGGGCCTGGCAAACGTTCGCCTTCTCGCTTCTAAGAGGCTAATTATCCCCCGAACATTTGCGAGATTTTGTATGTTCAGCGGCTGGTGGTAGATGGCATGGCGTACCAGTAGGGGCGGGTATCATACCCGCCCGACAAACCACCGAATAAATTCGATGCCTGGGACAAGAAACGTGTTCAAAACATGTTAAAATGCCTATTCGACGGCATCTCTTTAGTGTGCTTCAGCACACTTTGTCTCTCAGCCTAGGGATTTATCCTTAGGTTTTAATTCAATCCCGCCGACGCAAAAACTACCTGAAACGGCACACAGTAAATCACAACACTCTGAAATTGAGAAACATCAATACGCTCTGGAATGTCATAGTTTTGATTACCCAGATTGCCTTTCAACGAACCCAGGTCAAGATAATCAGTGCCAACGTCGGCGCTGTTGGCCGGGTTGGGATTCTTAACCAGGAAAACATGCAATTCAGGGCCGTTGGTGACATCAAAATCCTCAAAGCGCAGCACGTGACCGCCTTCGGGTAGCTGGTAAATCGTCGCCTGTCCTGAACCCTGGTGGAAATTATCCGCGCCCATGAACTGCCCTTGAGAGACAACCACCGGTTCCCCACCTGTCTCCGGCATCATGTCGTCGGTTTCAGCGTCATCCATCAGAACGGCCGCAGCCGCATCAACCTTCGCTCCCACTTCCTCCCGTTCCTCTGGGGATAGGTCCGCCAGCTCTTCCTCCGAAGGAACGGCCGCCAAAAACTCCTCCTCCATCGCTGCTTTTTCCGTCTCCGACATTGCCGCTACTTCCGTCTCGGTCGGTACTTCAAAAGGAAAAGCCTCATCTACCTTGTCATTGATAAACAAAGGCGAAATAAGATACCAGCCAACGGCCGCAACAACAATCAGGCCAATCAGACCAACGGGAATAATAATCAAAAGTGCTTTTTTCATAATTTGCTCCTACTATCAACCAATAATTCAGTGACCGTTCACAGGATGAGGGAAAGTTGTTGCGAGAATCTTACAAGGCAATTGTGTCTCTGTTAACCCCCAAATGCTACCCTTACTATTCCTTATGTTTTACGTTTTATACATACTCTGGCGTCTTTCCCGGCAGCATCA
This sequence comes from Promineifilaceae bacterium (SeqCode), assembly GCA_049281335.1. GTDB lineage: Bacteria > Chloroflexota > Anaerolineae > Promineifilales > Promineifilaceae > JAKEFB01. The sequence continues at coordinate 13,006 of JBAPRX010000013.1, read as the reverse complement.
ATGTCCCCATAATTCCGATCACCGGCAGCACGGCCGTCCACTGCAAAGCCACACCCAGCCCAATCTGGTCCCCCAACCAGCCCACCACCAGACTGCCAACTGCGCCGCTGAAAAACATCATCCCCAGAATTAGGCCAGAAGCCGTTGCCCGGCGTCCCGGCATCAACGACTGGGCAAGAATAACAAGAATACTATGGGGCATTCCCGCAAAGAAACCGGCCAGCAGCAAAAGAATAAAGCGCCAGGGATCGACCGCCGGAATATAGAAATAAAGCGGCAAAATCGCGCCGGACAGCCCCAACAGGATTGGCGGCTTTCGGCCGAAACGATCCCCCAACGCCCCGCCGACAATTCCCCCAACGGCCGATCCCATCATATATAATCCGGCCGTCCAGCCCACATAAGCCGGATCGAAGCCTAGCTCAGTAAATAATTTGGGTGCAAAGTTCGTCGCTGCAATGCCGATGGTTCCGGTAAAGAGAATAATCACCATCAAGGGGAGGGCAGTCGGCCAATGAATCGGCGGGTTAGAAGGAGCGGCCGTTTTCTCTGTTGTAACCGGGTGATGGCTGTGTCCCGCATGGGGATGGTGTTCCTCATCATTGGATAACCAGCGCAAGCCACCCCCAAAGGCCACCAACGCCAGGAACGGCAGCGCCAGAAAACCAAGACGGCCGTACCCTTCCAACAATTCACCCGCCAGCACCGGTCCAACAAACAACCCAATCTGTCCGGCGGTAAAGAAAACGGCCGTAGCCTGATTGCGGGCTGTTGTACTGGCCTCGCCCGCCACCTTCGCCCCAGTCGGATGGAACGCGCCCGACCCCAACCCGGCCAGCGTAATTGCAACCAGCGCAGGCCACTCCGGGGCAACCGCTGCCAGCCCATACAAGACAATCATCCAGCCCATGCCCCCCACAACCAGCCAACGCGGCCCAAAACGGTCTGCCATCCAGCCAAAAACCGGCTGCATCAAAGCGCTCCCAATATTATAAAGCAGCAGGGCAACCCCAACCTCGGCATTCGTCAGGCCAATACTGACAGCCAGAATCGCTACCAACAAGGTACGGCTGTTGTTCAACACATCCACAAAGAAATGTGTCAAAAAAACAGCCAGATAAGCCCTGTTACGGATAAAACTTACATTATAAGTCGTCATTCACTGCTACTCTCGCCTTTGGTTGTTTGGCAGCTCTCGAAACCACAATTAAAAAGCTAAAAACAACAAAAGCCTCAGAAAACTGGAACAATTCGCCAAACTCTAAGATACTTATTACACACCGGTAATGGAATTGTAACAACTATAGAGATAATGTATCCTGTACAAAAGGTCTGATCAAAAACAGAACCAATCCACCAGCGCCAGTAAACAGTAATCAGTAATATAGTTAACAGTCAGGCATTATTTTATTCATTGTCATATTCCACTGTTCACTGTTAACTTTTGACTGTTCACCGTTCACTGCCAACCGTTCACTATCCAAAAGGAGTTTATACCATGTTAAAAAGTATTTTTGGACGCCGAGAAGCAGAAGAACAGGTTCGGAAAGAGGGGCGGCTGCCACCTGGTCAATCCCTAACGAACAAATTCCCTGTTCTCCACTACGGCCCAACCCCCCATACCGATCTGAACAATTGGGATTTTCGTGTCTTCGGTCTGGTAGAAGAAGAAAAGGTTTGGAATTGGGAGGAATTTAACCAACTGCCGCGCACCAAAATCATGATGGACATTCACTGCGTCACCCGTTGGTCAAAATTCGACACTGAATGGGAAGGCGTCTCCTTAAAGACACTGATAGACGAAGGCATCATCACCCCCAAGCCAGAAGCCAACTTTGTCATTCAACACTGCGAACAGGGCTACACCACCAATCTGCCCCTGGAGAAAATGCTCCAACCCAACGTCCTCATCGCCACCCACTTCGACGGCGAACCGCTGCCGTTGGAGCATGGCTGGCCCCTCCGGGTCGTTGTCGGTTCCTTCGCCGACCGCAGCGAAAAGATAAACGCCTACTTTTGGAAAGGGGGCAAATGGGTACGCGGTTTGGAATTCCGGGCCGATGACCAGCTTGGTTTCTGGGAACGCAACGGCTACAATAATGAGGCCGATCCCTTCAAGGAACAACGCTTCAGTTACCAATGGTAAACGGATAATTGCCACATAGCTTTTTAGAGCCGGACTGTTCAACGGCCGTTGAACAGTCCGGCTCTTTCTATTTCCCTCATAGGTAGACAGGATGACAAAAGTCGGCTAATCCCTTTCCTGGTATCACGCTATAATAGAATCTGGTGTAAGAGAACGCTTCTACGGAACATGGATCGCGATATTCGTCTGCTTGGAACCCTATCTATCACGGACGACGGACAACCCTCTCTGCTGTTGAGAAGCACCAAAGGGTGTGCCTTGTTGGCTTACCTCATCATTCACGGCCGTTCCCAATCCCGTGAGCAGCTTGCAGACTTCCTGTGGGATGCCGGTTCCACCGCTGAATCATTACGTAACCTCCGAGTCCTCCTCACCCGAACCCGCAGCCTTTTACCCGGACTGACCATTTCCCGTACCACATTAGCCTACGAGCCGCCTATCGGGGTACAGATTGATTATCCCGCTCTTGTCGCCGCCCTGAACCGGCCCCCAGAAGAATTGCAGTTGGCCGACCTGACGCTGTATCGTGGTGAGTTGATGCAGGGCTTTTATCTTGAAGAAGCCCCCAGATTTCAGGAATGGCTCACTCTGGAACGAGAGCGGCTGCGTCGGGTCGTGATTGACGCCCACCGCCATCTCTGCCAATCATATGCGACCAAACAGAAGTGGCAGCAGGGCCTTGAAACGGCCGCTCATTGGCTGGTTGTTGACGACCTGGATGAAGAAGCCCTTCGCTGGCGAATGCAGTTTCTGGCTGCTACCGGGCAGATTACCGTTGCAATGGCTGAATACGAACAGCTTCGGACCCGCCTGTTCCATGAACTAGGTTTTGAACCAGAACCGGAAACACGCTCCCTTGCCCGACAGATTGAAGATGCTTATGGAGAGGCAGCCGCCAACCTGTTTGCCGATATTAACTTTTCAACCGAACTTGAATGGCCCGACCGGAAAACTTTGGCTCTCCCCGGCCCGCTGTCTGCCAATTCTCTCATTCCTTTCCGCCGAAACCCCGACTTCACCGGCCGAAAAAAGGAACTGATACAGCTTGCCGACCAGCTTTTGCCCTGGCCTGATGACTCGGCAGTCCCCTCGCCAAAGGTTGCCGTCATAAGTGGGATGGGTGGACTCGGAAAAACCCAGTTGGCAGTGGAATTTGTCAATCGTTACGGCCGTTACTTTCCCGGTGGCGTTTTTTGGCTGAGTTTTGCGGAAGATGGAAACGTCGCTGAAGCAATTGCCGTCACCGGGGGAGAGCGCGGTCTGGGTCTATACCGGGATGCAGAGAACCTGACCCTGAACGACCAGGTGGCGCGAGTGCTCAAAAGCTGGCAAGAGCTGGTTCCCCGGCTGCTTATTTTTGACAACTGTGAAGATGTTGCTCTCCTGTCTCAATGGCTGCCGGTCACAGGAGGCTGCCGTATCCTGGTAACCAGCCACCGCGCACTATGGCCGCGAGAATTAGCCGTAACCCCAGTCGTTCTGGCTCCCTTGACAGAGACAGAAAGTGTGGACTTGCTTCGCCGTTTGGAACCAGACCTTGACCAGGGCACCGCCGCTGCCATTACGGACGAAGTGGGTTATCTTCCCCTGGCCTTGCATCTGGCTGGAAGCTTCCTCCATCGCTACCGTCAGATAAGCCCTCAAATGTACCTGAAGCAGCTCCGCGACTGGGGCTTATTCCAGCACCCCTCTTTACAAGGTCAGGGCATCAGCCATTCGCCAACCAGACATGAACTAAATGTGGCCCGAACTTTCACAGCCAGCCTCAAACAGTTAGACCCCGTCAGCGAGAGTGGCAAAAAAGCCCGCCGGTTATTGGCCCACGCTGCCTGTTTTGCCCCTGGTGAACCGATTCCCAGAGCCTTCTTCGTCCAGACTGCCTTGCTCGATGGATCAGAAGACCTCATGGCAATGTTGGCTGCTGAAGATGCTTTATCCCAACTGATTGGCCTGGGTTTCCTGGTTGTTGGAGACAACGACAGCCTTGCAATACATCGGCTGTTGACACTTTTCACCCGTGAAACATTACCCGAAACTGTTCAGGCGCAGCAGAATTTAGAGATGCAGTTGGAAATGTTGATGACCGAACAAAGAAGTCGAGAGGATTCACTGGCTGTCTTACCCTTTCCTGCCAGTCACCTGCGGTATATCACGGATCAGGCTTTACGGCAGGCGAGTTTGTCGGCCGCCCGGTTGAGCGGCGTCTTTGCCAGCCATCTGCGCGACATTGGCAACTATGATAGCGCACGGCTTTATTTTGATCGTTCCCTGAATCTGTTTGATCAAATCCTAGGCTCCGAACATCTTGAAGCAGCTGCTCTCAGACAGCAAATTGCCTACCTGGAGGTGCGGCTCGGTAACTACGATGCCGCTAAACAACAGTATGAATTAGCTCTATCTATTCGTGAACGGACTTTGAGTTTGGAGAACCCGGAAACGGCCGAAAGCCTGCATGATTTGGGCGTCCTGGCCTGGCGACAGGGCGATTATAAAGCTGCCCAGGACTATCTGGAGCAGAGCGCAGCCATCCGCGAGAGAACGCTGCCCCCCGACCATATTGACCGCAGCACCACCTACAATAGTCTGGGACTGGTGATGCTGCGAGTTGGAAACTTTAATGAAGCGCAGCGGTTTTTAGAGCAGGGTCTGGCTGTTCGCCAGAAAGTGCTGAAACCAGAACACCCCCTTCTTGGTCAAAGCTACAACAATTTAGGATCGGCTTACCGGCACAAGGGTGACTATGCCGCAGCCCTATCCTGGTACGAGAAGGCTTTGGAAAATAGACGAAAAAGCCTGGGCGAAACGCATCCCAGCACTGCGACTGGCTTCAATAATCTTGGTGGACTTTATTTATTGATGGGTAATTATCAATTAGCCCAAAAGAATCTGGAACATGCCCTGACCCTGAGAAGGCAAAATCTGGGTAGTGACAATGTAGCAATTGCAAATACGCAGCATAATATTGGGCTGTTGTATCTATTCACCGGGGATTTTGAGTTGGCTCGGCCGTACCTGGAAAAATCCCTGGCCATTCACCGTCAAAAATTTGGCCTCCAGAGCGCGAAAACGGCCGTCGTTCTGCACACCCTCGGCCAGTTATTGACCGCAACAGGGGAGGAAACGGCCGCTTACGACAACCTCAGCCGCGCCCTCTCCATCCACCAACAATGTTTAGGAGATGACAACCCAACCACAGCCAGAATTAAATGTAGTCTGGGCAGTCTGCTGCTCCAAACGGGCGACCTCGAACGCGCACAATCCTATCTCGAAGAAGCCCTGGCCGTACAGGAAAGCCTGGAAGGGGCGGGACATCCCAACACGGCCGTAACCCTCATTGCCTTAGGCGAACTGGAAAGCCAACAGGGTCATATTGAACAGGCCCAGGCATACTATCGTCGGGCGGAAGCTATCCTTGCCAAAGGTGTCTTGCCAACCCACTATCATCTCAAACAAGTCCGAGAACGGCTGGCCGACCTTACACCTGGTTAACTTGTCCATACTCGTGCAGCAATCAAAAACCTAGATAATAGGGTAACTGTCACTTTACTTAGAGGTAGTGCGACGAAAGGAGCCATTATGTAGTGACTGTCACCTCTATGGCTGTACAGTTACAAACTACAGACCAATCTTATAATCAACCTACCTCTGGGGATAGCCTCCTTTTCGTCAAAATTTATCAGAATGTGGATAATAGGGAAGTATGAACAACATTGCCAACCTGGATTCAATTCGCCGACGTGTCGCGTCCTCCATATTTATTGCTCAGAGTCTTTTCTCCGCCTCTGTTATCGTTGCTTTTACCTTGACCTCCATTATCGCCGTTGATTTAAGCGGTTTGGAAAGCCGGGCAGGGTGGCCTTCCACCATGTCTCTGATCGGTCGGGCGCTGCTGGCCTATCCGTTAGGCTGGCTCATGGATAGGATCGGCCGTCGCCTCGGCATCTCCCTCGGCTTTCTTGTTGGAACTATCGGCGTCCTGATCTCGGCCGCATCCATTATTGCCGGTTCCTTCTTTGGATTCTTGTTCGGGGCGCTGCTGTTGGGCGGTTCCAGGGCCGTAATTGAGCAGGGACGCTATGTGGCTGCCGAAGTTTTTCCGCTCTCCCGTCAGGCCAAGATCATCGGAACAATCGTTTTTGCTGGGACAATTGGGGCCATTGGTGGCCCGCTGCTGGTTGACCCATCCGGTAGTGTTAGTGAAAAGATTTTCGGCGTGTCAGCCCATACCGGGCCATTTTTTGTGGCAACCATCTTATTGGTATTAGGGGGGATCATCATCTTTGTCTTTCTCCGACCCGACCCCCTGACGATCAGCCGTCAGATGGCCGCCGACCAACGTCAGGCAGATGCCGCCGCCGGTAAGCAAGAGATCATGGCCCGACCTTTGCGCGAAATTTTTAGTCATGGCATGCCCTTATTGGCTGTGGCTTCCATGATGGTGGGACAATTGGTTATGACGCTCTTGATGGTCATTACGCCCCTTCATATGAGCCACCATGACCACACCACAAAAGCTATCTCCTGGGTGATTATGGCTCATACCCTCGGCATGTTTGGGCTGTCCGGCCTAACGGGCTGGCTCATTGACCGTTTCGGCCGTATTCCCATGATAATTGTTGGGACAATGATCCTGGCTGCCGCCTGTCTTTTGGCCCCTATTTCCGTTGAAGTTCCCTTGCTGGCGCTTTCATTGTTCTTGTTAGGGCTGGGCTGGAACTTTTGTTTTGTGGCAGGCTCTTCGCTCCTGTCGGCCGAATTGACAGCCAATGAACGGGGTCGCGCTCAAGGGGTCAGTGAAGCGGCCGTTGCCCTGGGAGCTGGGGCCGGTAGCCTGGGAACCGGCTATATCTTCAGTCAGGGTGAGATGCTGGCCGTTGCCGTGGTAGGATTGGTCATTACTTTCATTCTCTTCGGGCTGGCAATCGGTTCCCAAATTCCCCGCCGTTCGGCCGTCAAAGTCGGCACTGGCGACTAACTCCAAAACCATCCCCCGTAATATCAACCCCAACACTTTCGACTGTCCTGGCTACCGCCTACTGACGATTGGGTACCACCTACTGGCTTTGTTGGACCAGTGTCATCGTATAATCAATCGGGGCAAAGTCAAATTCGCCGATACCGATAGAGTAGAAACCTGTTTCTGGCAAAGTATAAGCGGTAATACTTTCACTGCCTCCTACGCCTGTATCACTAATGAGATCCCCCAGTATGCCATCAACGTCGACCAGATAAAGAACTAAATCCCCAGTGCTGCTGCCTGGCGATACTTCAATGGTGATGACATCGCCCGCTTCTCCCTCAAAGTTCCAAAAGTGGTCAACCCCTTCTTCTGTACTTCCACTTCCACCTGAACCGTAGACCAGTGTGTCTTGTATCTCAACCACTGGTAGAGATTCGCTGTCAAACAGCATCAGTAGATAGTCGCCGCTTGTGCCGTTATCGCCTGAAACCACAACTTCATATTCTCCCGTTGGATTGGGAGCAGTGTAGGTAATTGTTTCAGGTTGGCCTGCACCTGCATCAGCAGCCTTTCCAACGACTGTGCCATCAGGCGCGATCAATTCCAGACTGAGATTGAGTTCGAGAGAGGAACCGGCCGTAATAGTAATTGTTTCATCCGCTGGTGGCGTAAAGAACCAACTGTGGGTACTGTTGGCGGTCAGGGTTTGTTTTTCAACCGTGTCAAATGAGAGATCTCCCTGATCGCTCGGCTCGGCCGTTGCCGATGGCGTGCTGCCTGCGGTTGTTGCTGATGCCGATGGCGTTGGAGATGGCGTTCCGGTTACGGCCGTTCCGCCCGGTGTAATTGTCGTTGTCGCGCTAATAGTAGGCGTATTCGATGCGCCCGTTGTTGGCTGCGGCGTCGAAGTGGCCAGCGGGGTATTGGTTGCCCCCGGAGCCGGTGAAGGGATCGATTGAAAAGTAGGTGACGGGGCCAGGGTCGCTATTGGCGTTGTATTCCCGGCCGGTAGAGAAGCGGTTGGCCCAACAGTGGGCGGCCCTGATGGTGTCTCTTCTCCCGCCGGAGTTGTCGGAAGGTCGGCGATTGAGGTCGGGCTTGGCACGAGAACGATGCCGCCATCCTCAGAATCACTTTTCACCAGCGGGTTCGGAGAGATGATCCGGGAAACGGCCAGATACCAGATCTCCTGAACCGGCGCTCGACGGCCGCATCCCACCGGCCCTTTCCACTTTTGCCAGCGCCCCTCAATCGTCAAAGAAAGCCCACTGGCAGCCAACGGCCGTAACGCCTCATCAAACCCGGCAACATACGTCTCCACATCACCAAAGACAAGTGTCCAGGTAGCAGGGGAGCGGTGGGTCGTCTCCTGGCAAACCAGTAGAGGAATGGACCGATACTGACCTGTTACCCGGATTGTCTGGCCTTCAAATGAAGTTGGGTTGCGGAGCAGCGTCGTGATCGGCACTGTCTGAGGAAGCAGTGAGGGCGCTTGAATTGTTGGAACGGGCGTTTCCTGTGGCCCATCCGCCCGGCATGCAATCAACGTGACCAGCAGCAGGCTGCCAATCAGGAAGGCTATTCGTGCAAACGGCCGAGACAGTGGAAAAGACATCACCTAGATATAGAAACGCGATCCAACAAAACTTTCACGCAAAGGCGCGAAGGCCGCAAAGATTGCAACACAAAAGAGAAAGGCTCTTTGCTTCTTGGCGTCTTTGCGTGACATCAAACTAATTCTACCAATGTCCTTTTACTGGACACTGAGGAGTTCTACCTCAAAAATGAGAACCGCATTGGGGGGGATGATACCACCACCGGCGCCGGCTTCACCATAAGCTAGATCGGCCGGAATCCACAACTGCCGGACCCCGCCGACTTTCATCCCGGTCACACCTTCATCCCATCCATCAATAACCGAACCGGTTCCCAGATTAAAAGTTAGCGGCTGGCCCCGATCCAGAGAGCTGTCAAATTTCACGCCGTCGGTAAGCCAGCCAGTGTAGTGAACGGAAACCTGCATCCCTGGTTCGGCCGTTTCCCCATCGCCTTCTACCAGATCAATATACTTCAAGCCGCTGTCTGTTGTGATGTAATCCGCTTCATCAACTTCGGTTGGCGACTCAGGAGCGCCGGGTTGAATATTAACCAGTTCGACATCAAAAATGAGTGTCGCATTGGGCGGAATAACCCCACCACCTGCCCCCTGCTCACCATAACCTAAATCCGGCGGGAGAATCAAACGGCCCTTGTCCCCAAGCTTTAACAGGCTGATGCCCTCATCCCACCCCGGAATGACCAGCCCTTTACCAATGGCAAAGGAAAGAGGCTCTCCGCTGTCAACCGAGCTATCGAACTGAGTCCCATCTTCCAGGTAGCCGGTGTAGTGAACGCTGACAACCTCTCCCGGTTCCGGGGCCGGGCCATCACCTTCTTCAAATATGTAATATTGCAAGCCGCTTTCAGTGGTCGTGTAATCTTCTTCCTTAGCATCCCCATAAATGTCGAAGTCAGATACAACGGTCGATGAGCCTATCGAATCGGTTGATTCTGCCGAATCGGCCGTTATTGATTCACTCCCGTCCGATGAGCCTGTCGAGTCAGTTGAGCCTGAGGAACCGTTCGATGTTTCGGCTGGGCCGCAAGCCGCAATCAGGAGCGCAAGCAGCGCCAAAAATGTTATCCATACCAAATCTTTTCGTATTTTTATCACAATTACTCCTAAAAAAATAAACGATCACCCACTTGTCAGGGAAATCGTATAAGTAGCTGCACCAAAACTTAACTCGCCTACCAGAATAGAGTAAAAACCGGTATCAGGCAGGGAAAAGCTGAGTATTTCCTCAGCTTCGCCTGCTGAACTCTCGTTATGAAAATCTACCGGTAAGGTGTCGTTTGGGCCAAAAAGGCGAATGAACAAGTCTGCATTATCACTGGGAGTCACGCGAATGGTGATAATCGTTCCCGCTTCCCCGTAAAAGTGCCAGAAGTGGTCATTATTCGGCCGTTCATTGACAGACCTGCTGTCACCAATAGCTATCGTGCCATTAAAGACGAACGTATAGTAATCCTCGTCCAGCCCATCTGTTACCAGGATAGCGTAATAGCCGGTCGAGTCATTCTCACCTGTAATCAAGATGTTATAGGTGCCGGGATCACCCAGCGGAACCTCCGTCAGAATCTCCGGTGCGCCATCTTGGGCATCATTTTGTTGGGCCACAATGTTCCCCGACGGATCCTGTATCATGATAACAGCGTCCAGGTCAAATTCAGAGGCGATACTGACCGTGATTATCGCTGTGTCGGTAATCACAAACGGCCAGCTATGAACCTCATTTGGACCGAGGAGAGCCGTCTCAAGCGAACCGGATGGCAGCTCGTCCTGCTCCACTATTGTCGGGCCGCTGCCACTCGTTGCGGTTGCCGTAGGAGCCGGACTACCATTGGTCGTCGTTGTTGGTGAAGGCGTGGATGTGGTGGATGTCGCCGTCGAGGTTGCATTATTATTGGTCGTTGTTGTTGGCGTTGGCGTTACACCCGGAAGTGTTGGGGTGGCCGTCCCAACCGTCCCCTCATTGGCCGTTGTCGGGGTAGGTGGCAAAATGGGGGTTCCGGCCGAGCCAGGAACGCCCCCGGCTGGCTGAGTTCCCGAAATAGTTAACGTAGCCGTTATTGTTCCCCCCTGTGGTTCTTCTGATTCCGTTTCCGGCCCAGGATAGCCACCGTCGAGAATAGGGGGTTGGATAGATGGTTGGATTTCGATAGAGGTACTGCCCGTCCCCGATCCGGCAGCAGCAATGGTGATCGGATTCGGGGAGACGATCTCCAACACATCCAGATACCAGACCTCAGTTACCTTTGCCTGACGGCCGCATCCCACCGGCCCCTGCCAGCGCAGCCAACGGCCGATTACGGCTATCTCGATCTGTCCCGAAGGCAGATTTTCCAGGTTGTCATCTAAAGCTCCAATTGGTACTCGCTGCTCGCCATCTGAAAGCGCCCATCTGGCGGGCGAATATTGGGGGCGAGTGCTGCACACAACGACCTGTCGCTGGTAATAGAGTCCGCTTATCTCAATGACCTGGTCTTCATATGCTTCGGGTGTTTCAATCAGGTCGGCAATGGAAATCAGCTCGGCCGTTTCACCCGCAACCGGGTTCGCAGCAGGCCGAATATATCCCGCCGGTGTCGCCCCTCGCAGATCGCCACCAGGGCCGCTGCATGCAGCAGCAGTCACCAGCAGGCAAGCGACCAGACAAAACCAAGCAAAACGTCTCATAACCGGCGAGTTTAATGCAAAACAGGCCGTCAAGCCAATAGTTAAAGATGTCATATGAGGAGATATTGAGTAAACTTTGAGTAAATCGTGATGTGTAATAAAGAGAATCCAACCGTTTTGCGTTTTAGAACATTATCCTGAAGCATTCTAAAGAAGACTATCCCCCTATGATTGAATACCAAGACATGATATATGGAACGGTTCAAATAGAAGAACCGGTTATTTTGGCTGTGATGGACTCGGCAGCAATGTGGCGGCTCGATGGCGTCTTGCAGCATGGCATCAGCGGCCTCATCGGTCTGACCCCCCCAATCACCCGCCGGGAACATTCAATTGGGGCTATGCTCCTGGTTCGCCGCCTCGGTGCGTCCGTCCAAGAACAACTGGCTGCACTGCTCCATGATGTCAGCCACACTGCTTTCAGTCATGTCATAGATTACGTCTTTCACGGCCACAACAGCCAGAGCTACCACGACGAAATGAAGGCCAGCTACCTGAGTGGGACTGACGCTCCGGCCGTTTTGGCTGAGTACGGTTTCGATTGGTCCGATTTTCTGGACGAGGGCCGTTACCCCTTGCTAGAACAGCCCTCCCCGGCGTTGTGCGCCGACCGCCTCGATTATTTTTTGCGTGATGGGCCGGGATTAGGTTTGATGGACGTCGAACAAATCCAATGGGCCTTATCCCACCTCATCGTCCACAACGGCCGAATTGGGGTAGATGATACGGCCGTCGCCACTTGGCTGGGCGACACCTATATGGCGGCCGATCAGGCCAGTTGGGCCAACTTCAAAGAAGTCGGCCTCTATGAACTCACCGCCCAGGCCATCCGAATCGCCCTGGAAAAAGAATTTCTGGTCGAGGATGACATCTGGGGAACGGACGAACCGGCCTGGACTAAACTTCAGGCAGCCCCCGAACCCAAAATTCAGGAATTGATTTCCCTGATCCGCCCTGAAACACAATTCGTGTGGGATGAAGAAGCCCCCGATTTCCGCATCAGCACCAAACTCCGAACCATTGACCCCGATGTCCTGATAGACGGAACCTTTCATCCCTTATCAACCTTAGACCCGGAATACGGCCGTCGCCGGATGCACTACCTCAACACCCGCAGCGGAAAATGGCCCATGCGCGTCATCCGCTAATCCTCCACTAGTTAGAAGCAATCTAAGCAAATAATCTCTCCGCGCTTCCCCGCGTCCATCCCCCCTGTCTCCATAATCCATTTTGTGAAATTTGTTGCTAATCTTTCACTTAAATTATTTCAAAATTCACCCTATTCCGCTTCTTATCGTAACAAAATCAATAAAATGATTGAAAAATATTATCAATATTGCTATAATCAATTTATATATTTTACTACTGTGGCCGGGCTGATTTAGAATTATGAACCGGTCTGAAAACAAGCACAACATCCCCAGAGAAAAAACAGTGTTTCAAGATTTAGACGAAAAAGACCTGGCCCTTCTCCACCATTTACAGGAGGATGCCCGGATCACCAATACTGAACTTGCCAGGCGGGTAGACCTTTCCCCACCAGGCTTACAGCGCCGGGTCCGCAAGCTGGAAGAGAGCGGCGTTATCGAACGCTACGTCACCATCGTGAACCGCGAAGCGC
>JBAPRX010000012.1:0-1602 GCA_049281335.1 Promineifilaceae bacterium (SeqCode) | reverse complement strand
GTGTAGGCCCGACTCCAACCAATCTGCTGCTAGTATTGGATATCCATGGAAGACCATGACATTTATTTCAATTTTGCGACCCCCCTACCCTACTTGGCCTTAACTCAATTTTGAAATTTCCAGCGCGGCTGAGAGCCGTTCTAAGCGAAAGTTCAGTTTTGTTTCTGGGCCATTTTGGCAGGAAAATCCATTTTCTTGATTTTTGTATACCATCGTGTATAATGGTGCATGTTGGTACATAATATGGTACACAATGGTACACGATTAGGAGATAAATACATGACTGCGAAAGTCTTTACTGTTGAAAATCGAAAGGGTGGGGTGGGTAAAACAACAACGGCCGTTGCTCTGGCCGTCGGATTAGCCCGACATCTGTATGAAGATGAGGGCGGAAATGTACTTCTGATCGATATGGATCCGCAAGGGGATGCGGCCCGCGGCCTGGGACTTAATCCAGACGGCCGTTGTGTCAGCAATGTATTATTGAATGGCGGCAGTGTCGAGGTGCTTCGGGAGAATGTGCTCCCGGCGGATCGGAGTGGGGAAGGGGGGCCGGCTCGTCCAAACCTGTACGTTATGCCGGCCAGTGATAAACTAAGCGAAGCAAAAGAAGATATTTTAACGGAGTTCGCGCTGCTTGCGGCCCGATCCATGCGCAGCCGACGCTCTGGAGATGAACAGCATCTGGTAAATATTTTGGATGAAAGGTTAGGTTTGGCCAAGCAGGCATTTGAGTACATCATCATAGATTGCCCTCCGACGCTTGATTTACTCCAGCAGGCGGTCCATCAATATGCCGATTACGCTATCGTTCCGGTAAAGGTTGATTTCCATGGGGCCAGCGCCACAGGCCGCCACACGGGCAATATCCTGCAAGATCAGGCCGAGGGCATTGATATTACCATTGCCGCCATTGTGCCTACCTTCGTCAATGCCCGTCATAATCTGACCAAAAGCATGATGCGGGAATTAGTTAAGGTTTACGGCAAACAGGTAATTGCCAAGCCAGTTCCAAATACGGTCAGGGTAGCGGAGGCCCCCGCCAGCGGCGGCCGAACTATTTTGGAGTACATGCCTGATTCACCGGCGGCTGAAGCTTACCAGGATTTGGTGGATCGTCTTTATGCTCAAGGATAATATCTCATGTCGTTTGATGACCCTTTTGCCAATATAGAACCGCAAAAACCTAAGAAATCACAGCCTCGTAGCAAAAAGAAGGACCAGTTTGATCGACCACTGGCGGTTTCCCGTCGCGAAGCGTATAAGGCCACTGGAACTGGCGGCAGCGCCATGCATGGCGAATATTATCAGTTGACAACGCGCCTGCCTTTGGAACTGGTGGATCAGATACGAGAGTGGGCGTCTGGCTTGAATATGACTCAGCAAGATTTGCAGCGTTACTGCTTTTATCGGGGATTGCAGGCTTTGGATGAGGGCGAGCGGCCTGAGTTTGAAGAAGTGGTCGTTCGCAAAAAGCTTAAAGCGCCGGAGTAAGCTGCCAAAATGAGAGTTGGTAATTAGGAAAGTCAATTTTAACCCAAGGGCGGGACAAACTGGCAAGGCTGGCCATATTCTGTTTGTACGTTTTACACGTACAAACGC
>JBAPRX010000011.1:0-5980 GCA_049281335.1 Promineifilaceae bacterium (SeqCode) | reverse complement strand
GGTGAAGGCCATAGTCACCGGCAATGCCCCCGATCTGGCTTCGCTTGAAGAAGAAGAAGCTGTTGAAGACGAAGAAGAATAGAGGGAAACGGCAAAGCTCGATGTCTGTCTTTGTCTGTTTTGTCACCGTATTGTCCTATATTAAAAGGAGAACTTGATGAATATCCCAACCTCACTTGTCCCAATGGTCATTGTGACAAACGGCCGTGGCGAACGTGCGTATGATATTTATTCCTTGTTGTTGAAAGAGCGTATTATTATGCTCGGAACCCCCATTAATGATCAGATTGCCAATTTAATCGTGGCCCAACTGCTTTATCTGGCCCGCGAAGACCCAGCCAAACCGATCCGCCTCTATATCAATTCGCCAGGCGGTCAGGTTTATTCGGGTATGGCTATCTATGACACCATGCAGCAGATTGAATGCCCGGTTTCGACTGTAGCAGTCGGATTTACCGCCAGCTTTGGAACCGTGCTGTTAACTGCCGGAGCGAAAGGGATGCGCTATGCTTTGCCAAATGCCACCATCCATATGCACCAGCCTCTCGGCGGCGCACAGGGTCAGGCGTCTGACATCGCCATCCAGGCCAATGAAATCCTGCGTTTGCGGAAGTCATTGAACCAGATTCTGAGCCACCACACCGGCCAGCCAATCGAACGTATTGAGGAAGATACGGATCGGGATAGATTCATGTCGGCCGAAGAAGCGACCGAATATGGTCTGGTAGATGAAGTCTTAAGCAGCTCTTCTAACGGAAAAACAGCCTGACCCACATTCGTAACAAGCAAATATATTTTTGGCTGCCCGGTTATTTACGAGCTGGGCAGCCAAAAACCGAAAACACCCATCCCATTTCTCCTGTTTATGAGAGATAAGCCAACTTTCTGAACCACCATTTGCTACTCTACCCTCCTCTCTATTATAATCCATGCCAATAACAGTCAGTAAGGAAAGAGGATTGACATGGATCGCCCCAGATTAAATAGAATTAAACATTTTTCTGTCGGTTTGCTATTACTGGCGATCCCGACTATTTTCATTGCTTCAATCAATACTTTCACAGCCCAGGCTGATGTAAACGCCTCCCCCAATCAAGCCCCTCGTGTACAGGTTCAATCAGCAAGCGGCCTGCCGCTCGTTGGCTTTGTTCAGTCAACTTACAGCTTCAACGAAGGGGCCGGTACCGTTGATATTGAGGTTATTATTAACCCACCCCTGACGGGGACTATGACGGCCACCGTTGAATATCTGACTGTAAACGGAACTGCCACCTCTTCCGATTACGTCCCTACCAGCGGTGTTTTGAACTTCACCAGCAGTAGTGCCACGCAATCCTTTGAGGTTGACATTATTGATGACAGCACAGACGAACCGAATGAGACGGTTAACCTCATCCTTCGCAATCCTGTCAATGCTGACCTCTCCCCTGGTGATGATACGGCCGTCCTCAACATTCAAGACAACGACCCCACCCCAACCAACACCCCCAACACCCAGCCTACGGCAACGCCCATTTATGTGGACCTCTTTGAACCCAATAACAGCCTCCAAACAGCCTATCCGATCCAGACCGATGCCGGGACTTACTGTAACCTGACCCTTTGGCCGGTTGGGGATCAAGACTTTTTCCGTTTCAGCGCCAAAAAAGGGCTGGCCTATCAGGTGACAACCAGCGGTCTTACCACTGGTTTAGATACCGTCCTGACAGTGTATAACACACAGGGCAACCCCATCGGCACCAACGACGATTATGAGTTCGGCAATCGCGGTTCTCAAATTAGCTTCTCGGCCGGCGTTGACGGCTATTATTACGCCAGAGTAACCAACAAAAGCACCGACGATCCGGCCGACAAGCGATATTGCATTGCCGTTGCCGAAATTGAAGGGACGCCAACCAACACACCTTTCCCCACCGGCACACGAGTCCCAGGCGCGGACGCCTGCGAACCGAATTTCGACTTTGGCTCATCCTGCTTAATTGGCCCCGGAGAAACTTACAACCTGAATTTTGTTCCCCTGGATGGCGAAGGGCCGGACAATGATTTCTTCCGCTTATGGGTAAAGGCAGGGATATTTTACAGCTGCGAAACCCTGGCCCTTTCGAGCGTCAATGACACCAATATGATCATCTATGATCAAAATGGAAACGGACTGGCCGGAAATGATGACAAGGCGCCGGGGGACAGAGGCAGCAAGGTTGACTATCTGGCAACGTATACCGGCTGGCTTTACGTCCTGGTCGGGCCTTACGCCATTCCAGATTACGACCTTTCCTACCTCTATACCTACAGCCTGGTTTGCGAGGAAGATGTTCCCACACCGACCATTACGCCCACCTCTACCAAAATTCCCACGACCGGAGGGGGTGGCACGGGTGGAACCGGCGGCACAGGTGGGACCGGCGGCGTTTCCATTCCGACGGCAACACCTTTTGTTTTCCCAACCTTCCCGCCAACGGCAACACCCTTTACATTTGAGACGCCACAACCAACCAATACACCGGCCGTTCAGGTCAATCCTCTGCCAACCGAAACACCGGCAGGCGGCCAGACAACACAAAACATCAACATCAATCTGACCGTTTATTATGACGCCAACGGCGACTTCACACCTCAACTGACGGAGGGGGTTGAAGATGTGGTGGTGGCGATTTACGACAACACCACCAATGAACTGCTAGCCTTAGGTCATACCAATGAGGCCGGCATGATCCACTTCGACCCGCTGCCAGTTACCGGGCCGGTCCGTATTTCCATTCCCTATCTGCAATTCAATCAGATTGCGACCGGTGATGTGAATCTATTCCTCCGCATTGCGCCCTGGCCTGCTGCGCCGGGTGAAGCATGATTTTAGGAACTGCAAACAACGAATAAAGAGAGATACTGCTTCCCCAAACCGTTGGCTCTCACTCAAAACGGCCGACGCCCAAAAAGGAACAACTGATTTATGACCGAAGACGTCGAGCCAATCGAGCCAAACGAACCCACCATGACCAGCAGGTTCCGCTTTCCTTCGGGGCGTACCCCTCTGATTATTGCCCTGTTGGTAACATTAGGCGCTCTCATTCTGGTATGTCTCTTTGCCTTCCTACTCCTATCCCCCACAGATGAGAATCCAACAGAGGTTGCCTCAACGCCGCCAACCGAAGGCGAAACGACGCCAGTTGCCGATGAACAGTTCTCCTATGAAGCATCCAGCGAATCAGGGGTTATCACTGTCACCCTGGAAACACCCATTTTCCTGGATGTGGCCGGGGAAGAGTTCTCGGTTCAGTCAACGACGCGGGTTGAAAATGGGGTGTGGATTCCGGCCACCCAAAACGAAACAACGGCCGCCTGGGCTTATGGCTCCATCATCAATTATGTCTTTGGCGTTCCCAATACCTCCGAAAACCAGGAACTGCTTGACAGCCTGATTATTGGCGACGAAATCGTTCTCCGCACCAGGGGCGGCGCGACTAATACCTTTGCCTTCAGCAGCCGCGAATTACTGGACAGCGACAACGAAGATATTTACGCTCAGAACTCGCCCGGTATCACCATCGTACTGATTGACACCGACCCCAGCCAATCTCGTACCGTCGTGCGCGGCCGTTATGTGGTTTCCGACAATCAAGCCGAGGAAGAAAGCGGCCGAATTGTTGAACTGGGAGAAACAGCCCAACTGGAAAACCTCCAGATTACGGCAACGGGCGTGACCTTCCTCTTTGACCGGCCAGAAATTCCCCCCGGCTTCGCCTTCTACCTGATTGACTATCAGGTCCAGAATATTGGCACAGCGCCCATTAACACGACCGGCCTGCAACTGGTGCTGGCTGATGATTTGGGCAATTTGTATGCCCTCAATCCGACTGCCGCCCAATTGGGCAACTACCGCCTCTTAAGCGGGCAGATTGCCCCCGGCCAGACTGTGGCGGCAACGGCCGGTTATCAGATTCCAAACGGCCTTTCCAGTATCAACCTGCGTTGGAGCGTCTCCCTGGACGACCCGAACAATTTCATTACCGTCAATATTCCCTTCAAAGACGCGGAAGACAATGGCCAAAATTCCATTGTCCAGGTGCAGCAAGCCAATGTCTCTCTGGATGGAACCAGCGTCGTTATTAACGGCCAGATCACAAACCTGGGCGAAGATCCTTTGGTGATTAACACCAACAATGTCTCGTTGAGTGGGGACGGCTCCATTTATCTCATGCTGTCCACCAATCCAGCTTTCCCCTGGGTCGTTGGGCCAGGACAGACATCCCAATTCCTGGTCACTTTCCAACGGCCGACCGGCAGCACGGCCGTCTTCCATATTTTGAATCAGCCGTTTGAGTTAACCGGACTTCGGTAAAAGCGACTCCAGCGAAGAATTCTCGCGGCGACCCCGGCTGGTGTAGTAGAGAATCAGCCCGACCGTAATCGAAAGCACCCCCAGTATTATTCCCCCCAACTGTAACGGGCCGACAAACGGCCGTTCAAACTCCGGCGCAACATGGGTTCCGATGCCGATTAAGTCTGACAGCCCTGAAACAAAGGCAAAAACCAGGCCGGTGGCGGCCAGGCGAACGCCAATATCAGCTTGTAGGGAACGGCCGCAGTTGGGTGGCCGTAAACTTCGCAAATGTAGAAATCCGGCCAATGTCAGACAGGACAATCCGATGAGCAGTTGAACCATCTGGACAATTCCGAATCCTGGGGTAAAGTTCAGATCGAGGATTTCGGCCGCCAGGGAGATCACACTCAGCAATGTCCCAACGACAAAGAGTACAATTGTCGCAATGGCTCGCCCCTGATTGATACGTCCATTTGTCATGTTGTTACTTCCAGAAACAAAACGCCGCGACAAAAGCGCGGCGTTCTTCACAGTCGGGGCAGCGGGATTCGAACCCACGACCTCTTCAACCCCATTGAAGCGCGCTACCAAGCTGCGCCATGCCCCGAACTGCGATCATTTTAGCACCTAGCAAGACGGTATGCAACTTAAACCAACCAGGATCGCTGAAAATGAGAAATCTCACGCAAAGGCGCGAAGGGCGCAAAGATGGGTTAGCAGCGCAATCTTCGCATCTGTGCTTCCTGACGTAAAATAATCACTGCTCATGTCCTTAACGGCCGCAGTTCTCATCATCATCTCCGCCTTTACCCACGCCCTTTGGAATCTGATTGGCAAACGGCAGCGGGCGTCGTTGGCCTTTTTCAGCGTTTCGGCCGTTACTGTCGCCGTTCTGACTGCCCCCCTGTTGGTGCTGTACCGACACTCCCTTCCCGCCATTCCGCCCTCATTCTGGCTGCTGCTGGCGGCGACCGGCGTCGCCCAGGCGGTCTACTTTCTGGGGCTGACGGCCGCATATCGCCTGGGCGACATCTCGCTGGTCTATCCTCTGGCCCGTTCCATCCCGATTTTGTTGGTCGTTGCCATCAGCTTTTTTCTAGGCAAGGGCAGCGCCATCACCCCGGTCGGGCTGGTGGGGATGGTTTTAATTGTGGCAGGCTGTTTTATTTTGCCCCTGCCCAGTTTCCAGCAGCTACAATGGCGGCATTATTTCAAATTCATCTACCTGATGGTGCTGGTAACGGCCGTTGGAACGGCCGCTTATACCCTGATAGATGATGAAGCTCAACGCCAACTACGGGAGACGGCAGCGATCCTATTGAATGACACCCAGGTAACGCTGCTCTTTATCCCCCTGCAAATCACCAGCACGGCCGTTATGATGGCGCTCTGCACCCTACTTTTCAAGCAGGAACGGCAGCAGTTCAAGGAACTCTTGATGCAGCGATCTTTGTTGATTTCGGCCGCTTTAACCGGCTTGATCATCATGGCTACCTACGGCCTGGTGCTGGCCTCAATGGCCTACGTCACCAACGTCAGCTACGTGGCCGCTTTCCGCCAGTTAAGCATTCCCATCGGAGCCATCTTCGGCCTCACCCTCCTGAAAGAACCACGCTACACCCCCAAACTCGTCGGTATCGTCGTCATCTCCATTGGCCTTAT
>JBAPRX010000010.1:0-10219 GCA_049281335.1 Promineifilaceae bacterium (SeqCode) | reverse complement strand
GTCATCATGTCCCATATCAACGCCCGGCAGGCGTTCCCTCATGATCCAGAGGATGCGCCTCATTTCCCCTTTTCCAATGATAAGGGGTTTAACCGGCGGGGAATGATGGAGAAGATTGCAGCCAGCGGCGGCGTCATTTGCATTATCTTCTGGAAACAGGGAGACATTCACGGCGTGGTGGATGATATTGAGTACGTAACGAAGGAAGTCGGCCCGGAATACGTTGGACTGGGGACAGACCTTTATGGTTTTGACTTTGCGCCGAAAGGGGCGGAGGATGTCTCGAAGTTCCCATATATTACCGAACTGCTGGTGCGGCGGGGCTTTAGTGACGAGGAGATTTACGGCATTTTGGGCCAGAATATGATGCGTGTTTTTGAAAGTGTCTGGAATTGAGGGCATGTAATGGTTGAATTGGACAGCGCACTAAAAGAAAAACTTCTGGTGGACGTCGAAGCGGCCGAAGCGCGGCTTGTTTCGACGCTGCAAGACCTGGTTCGTTTCCCGACGGTGAATCCACCTGGAAATGAACGCGCTCACCAGGAGTATGTGGCGGCAAGATTGCAGGAGATGGGGATGGAGGTCCAGATTGCGGCCGTTGACCCCGAACGGCCGAACATCGTCGGGCTTCTACCGGGAGCGGGCGGTGGAAAAAATCTGCTCCATTACGCCGGTCATGCGGACGTGGTCGAGATTGGTGACGAGTCCCAGTGGGATTACCCACCCTTCGGCGGCGAAGTCCACGATGGCTGGCTTTACGGCCGAGGGGCCGTAGACCATAAAGCGCCTATTGCCGCCTCTCTCATTGCCCTGGAGACGTTAATTAAGAATGACGTCCGGCTGGCTGGCGATATTCTATTTATGGTTCCGGTGGACGAGGAGAAGGGCAGCACGCTCGGAACAAAGTACCTGCTGGAACAAGGGCTGCTTTATGGCGATATGGGTGTTTATGCGTCAGCCGGGTTTTTGGATGAGGTGTTGATTGCCTGCGGGGGGTCGCTGGTTTTTGAGATTACCGTTCACGGCGGGCCATCTCGCACTGGTTGGGGGGCGCTGGGCGTAAATGCCTTTGAAAAAGCGGCCGAGGTGGTGTTGGCTCTCCAAAAGATGACATTTGAGAAGGTGAACCCTTTCTGGGAGCCGGAATTCAACGACGCGCTGAAACCAACACGCACGGGAACGCTGGCGGTTACGGGCATGATTGGTGGGGAGGTCTATAATGGCAAAGCCCATACTTGCGTCATTCGGGGCGGCCGCCGACTAATCCCGAACGAAACGCTGGATGAAACAAAGGGACAGATTGAGGCTGTTTTGGAAATAATTTCGCAGAATGATCCAGCTTTCCAGGCAGAGATTGCCTATCTGAAGGGCGTTCATGGCATCAATACGCCGCCGGATGACCCGTTGGTGGCGGCGGTAGAAGGGGCGATTGAAGATATTGGCCTGGAGCCGCGCATCGGCGGCAGTTCAGGAGGGTTTGATGCCCGCTGGATTGTGGAAAAGCTGGGTATGCCCTTTGTGAGCTATGGAGCCGGTTGGAATGGGCCGGATGGCAAGCTCTGTTTACATGCCCCGAACGAAGCGATCAGCGTTGAGAATCTGGTTGGGATGGCCAAGGCGTATACGATGTTGATGATCCGGGCCTGCGGGCTGGCGGATGGTACGAAAAAGGGTTAAGGATAATGAGTAGGGATTTGGCTGATATTACCCCGGAGCAGGAAGCACGGGCAACCAGATTGCATGACGAATCGCTGGTGGTGGATATTTATGGCGGGCCGTTTAGCGCGCCACGCTCTATTCGCGGCTGGCGGGCGGGATCGTTGAAGGATGACGGGGAGTGGATTCCGCCGACGGACACGGCTGTTAAAGATCATCTTGTCCGGGATATGCGGGCTGGAGGTGTGGACTGCGTCGTTGCGGCCGCTTTTTCGCCGGATGATATAGCGTTGTGGCTGCGGGAATTCCAGACCAGTGGTGATGCGGCCGTATTGGCTGTTTCGGCCGATGATGTGAGACAGGCCCGAAATGAGGGCAAAGTGTCATTTATTTTGGGGGCAGGCGGCACACCGGGAAATGGCGTGGATGCAGACCTGAACCGGATTGTCCTGTACCGGCATATTGGTATTCGCACCTGGGCTTTGACCCATTCGGCCCGCAACTTGATTTCGGACGGCTGCGGCGAACCGGCTGGGGCCGGCTTAAGTAACCTGGGGCGTCTGATTGTGAAAGAGTTGAACGCCCAGAAGATTCTGGTGGACGTTTCCCACATTTCTGATGCCGGTTTTTATGATGTCATAGATTTGAGTGAGGCGCCCATTATCGCCACCCATTCGAACTGCCGGGCGCTTTGCGAACACGGCCGAAACCTGACCGACGACATGATCCGCCAGATTGCCGCCGGAGGTGGTATCATCAGCCTGAATTTCTTTCCATTGTTTGTTAGAGAAGCGAATGCTACTGTGTTTGACCTGGTTGACCATATTGACCATATTAGTGAGATGGTTGGGCCGGAGCATGTCGGTCTTGGGCCGGATTTTTGCGCCGGACGCTATGGCTGGGTAATGCGCTCCTGGTGGTCACGCGGCTCGTCGGACCATAATGCCAGAGCTGAAAAACCATTTGATTATCCGGTTGGCGTGGAGGATATTACCCGGATGAAGAATATAACGAGGGCGCTGGTGATGCGGGGTTATTCAGACAATGAAATCACAGGTATTTTAGGTGAAAATTACTTACGGTTACTGGAAACAGTGACCGGCAGTGGTGGCGGGGCCGCGAATGAGCGTTCAATATCATAAATGAAGTGGAACGTCACCTGGCGTTCCTTTCCTGAGGAGGATTCATGCAAGTTATTGAGGAAAGTTCTACTCCTCTTTACCTTCAATTAGAAGAGATTTTGCGGGGGCAGATTGACCAAGGGTCTTTGGCACCCGGAGATGCTCTGCCGAGCGAGAACGAGCTAGTTGATGCCTATCGCGTCAGCCGCACGACCGTCCGAAAGGCGCTGGATCGATTGGCCGACGACGGGGTTGTGGTGCGAGTTCAGGGGAAAGGAACCTACGTCTCGAAGGCAGAGGTGACCCAGGATTTACGCTCCCTGCGCACTATCAGCGAAGTTTTGACGCAGGCCGGTCTTATTCCGGAGGTTGAGGTCGCGGCCGTGGACGTGAATCATGCTGCTCCCCTGCAGGTATTGGAGGAACTGAATTTACCGGAAGGGTCAATGATTGTCCAGGTCAAACGCCGCCATCTGGTCAACGGCGAGCCGATTGCCTACGCGGTTATTTACCTTTCCAATCGCTTCCAGTGGCGGTTTTCGGCCGAGGAGCTCCGCTACCAGTCCATTTACACCTGGCTGGAAACGCAGGAACAGGTGTTGGTTGAGAAGGGTGTCCAGGTTATCTGCGCCCAGGCAGCCAGCGACGAGGTTGCCCGCGCCCTGGCATTGGAGCCGGGAGCGCCGGTATTGAAGGTTGTGAACACCTCAACGGCCGAAACCGGCATTCCGATTGAGCACACTGAATTTTACTTCCCACCGGAGAGATATGTTCTGGCAGTCACTTTACGCCGCACTCATGTCGGCTTTTCACTAGAAGATGTCCGCGGAGAATTTTCCAGATAAGCCGAAGGAGAACACCTTATATGGGAAAAAGATTAGTTATCACGGCCGATTCACATACTCAGGGAGAACCGACCCGCCTTGTAATCGGCGGCATTATCCATTTTCCTGGCGAGACAATGCGTGAAAAGCAGTTATATGCCGCCCTGGAGTATGATGACATTCGTCGCAGCCTGATGGGAGAGCCTCGGGGTCATTACGATATGTTTGGCGGCTTTATCACCCCGCCGGTTTCGGAAAACGGCCATTTGGGCATTCTCTATATGGATAATGTGGGCTATCTCGATATGTGCGGGCATGGCACGATTGGCCTATGCCGGACGGTTGTGGAGCTGGGGATGGTTGAAGCAACGCCGCCCCATACGGAGATACGGATTGACACCCCTGTGGGTCAGGTAATAGGTTTCGCACAGTCTGAAAACGGCCGGGTGCTGCGTTCCGGCTTTCAAAATGTTCCGGCCTTTTGTCTGCACGAACGGATTAAGCTTGCTGTGGCGGAGTTTGGAGAGGTAGAAGTCGGCGTTGCCTACGGGGGGAATTTCTTTGCTATCTTACCGGCCGAAGCTGTTGGGCTTGATATTTGTTTTGATAATATGAACGAAATCCGGCGAGTTGGGATGATGATAAAAGAGGCGGCTAATGAGCAGATGGAAGTCCGCCACCCGAAAATTCCAGAAGTGTCAGGGATTGACATTGTTACCTTTTACGGCCGTGCGACTGTTGAAGAGGCAACCTACAAAAACGTCCACGTCTTTGCCAATGGACAGGTAGATCGTTCTCCTGGCGGGACCGGGACTTCGGCCGTATTAGCTTACTTCATTGCGCGGGGGGAATTGGAGGCCGATAAGGTTTCCGTCGCAGAAGGACTGGCAGGGGGACTGTTCGAGGGCCGGATAGTTAAAAGCTGGGAGGAGGATGGATTAACTTACCATATTCCTGAAATATCCGGCGTCGCATATTTGACCGGCATCAATCATTTTGTCCTCGATCCGGATGATCCGATGATGACCATTATCTAAATACGATGGTAAGATAAATCCCCTTAATTTAATCCCATGGGAGCACGAAGGTTGCGTGAACCCCCTCAACT
Organism: Promineifilaceae bacterium (SeqCode); assembly: GCA_049281335.1. Classification (GTDB taxonomy): domain Bacteria; phylum Chloroflexota; class Anaerolineae; order Promineifilales; family Promineifilaceae; genus JAKEFB01. Next base: position 5,510 of record JBAPRX010000010.1, on the reverse strand, counting down.
TATTGTGTCAGCAAAAATACAACTGTACCCAAGTTGACGGCGACCTTGCTTACAGCCGGTAAGATCAAGATCTTTCATGTTAGATAAGTTTTATCTTTAGCGGGCAGTCAGGAAAAGCCAAAAGGGGAAAATAATGCCAGGACGGCCGTCCTGAAGCATCGGCCGTCCTGGTAAATAACAACTTCAACCGTTAGCCACCACCACAGCCGCCGCCTGACGTACCGGGGTCCCCGGTATTGCAGGCGATGACGGCTGCAGGTTGCTCGTTGGGAGCGCCAGCCTGAATTGTGGTTGAGCTTGTTCCCGCCTGGTGGCCGACAGTGGCCCCCATTAAGGGAACCACCATGATGGCCAGAAGAACAGCGACCAGTATCAGGCGGACGAGTGTCCTGGACTTGAGCATGACCTTTACCTCCATATAAGGCAAAGACCCATTGAGTTGGTACCCAGGATGAGTTAGTCTGCCGTAACCTAACTGTCCTGCTCGCGAACGCTCAAGAGCCGGTATATATCTAATTGTAAATGGCTAGCCTGCCGGTGGCCGGGCTTTCCCAGCCCGCCGGGTGATAACATTGTTCCATTTTTCAGGAAGCATTTATAGAGCAGGATTCCACTTTATTTTGAGGAAATCGGCCGTCATGTAAGAAAAAACCTCGATTGAAATAAGAGGTTTAGGCAGGAAAAGTTCCCAGGTAAATAAGGATGTTTTTCCCTGGAATATTTGAGGAAATCCTTTAAACTGGTGAACGGCAAGACGTTCTTTTATCGTTCCAACCTGGAAATGCCCCTTTAAAATGAAACAACAAAGATCTATAAAGTGGCCCGATGTTTCTCTGGATGTAAGTAATGATTAAGCTATTGTTGATCGAGGATGATCCCTTTAACCGCCAGCAGGTAGCCAGGTATTTGCAGCGGCACGGCTACCGGATATTGGAAGCGAGCAATGAAAGAGACGGCCGTGTTTTGATTACGGCCGACCGGCCACAAATGCTCCTGCTGGATATCGTCATTCCCGCTGTCCCAGAGTCCAGGGCCGAACACCATCTCAGCCGGGGTGTCGAACTGGCAGTAGAGTCCAAACGACAATATCCCGATATGGGAATCGTCCTCTTCTCGGCCTATCCTGACCGGGGCCGGGGATTTTTTGAGTTAATCCAGGAAGGATATCGAGGGCTGGCTTACAAATTAAAGGGCTGCCCGCCCCAACAGCTGCTGGATACGCTCCGCCTGGTTGAGGCCGGGATGGTTATACTCGATCCCGAGGTGACGCAGTTACGCCTGGAGGCTGCGGCCGTCCTGAACCACCTGGATCCGGAGGAGCGAAAGGTCGTCGAAATTGCCCTGACCCGCCTGGGGGAATTGAGCGAGCAGGAACTTGCCATCGCCCGCCGCCTGGCAGGCGCTCAAAGCAGTAAACGCATTGCCGACGGGCTGGCATTGTCCAGCAAGACTGTCAGCAACTACACCTCCAACATCTATAGTAAATTAGGATTGACCGAAAGCGCCGCGCGCAAGATGGTATTGTTGGCCAAGACCTTACTGATCTGGGAGTTGCAATATGGATAATGTTGGTTTTGTTCGCCTATGGGGAGGGCGCCGCCTGGATATCCTCCCTTTTTACCTGACCGTCATATTCGCAGCATTGATAATCAGCCGAATTAACATGGCCCGGGATATTGGCCGTCCTTTTGGCGGCTTTCTTTCCTTCTACAATGTGCTCAGTTCGGGTGGTGAGGAATATATCAAAGGCGGGAATCCTCCCTGGTGGACACCTTTTGAGAGCGGTCGTCTCACCTATTCGGATAGGATTGCGACGATAAACGGCCAGAAGTATCAGACGCCTGGTGTTGGCGAACTCTATGCCCGACTGTGGGAAGCTGGGCAGCGGACGGCCGAACTGTATCTCTGGCGTCCGGGCGGGCATCAAACCGTCACCATTTCCCTTCAATTGTTTACCTTGACGCAATTTCTCGAGGTAAGTACCGCTAACTTTCTTGTAAGTTTGGGATTCTGGCTCACCGCCGTGGTAATTTACCGCGGGCAGCCATTTGAGCCGCTTAATCGCATCACCGCACTCCTGGCAGGAGCTGCCGCTGGATATGGTGGCACGACCGCGAACGCCTTGTTTGGCGGTCAGGTCGGGGTCACGTTGGAGATGGTTTCTTTATTTTTCCTGGGCCTGATTGGTCCCGCGACCATTCACCTTGCCCTTTACTTTCCCCGGTCGCTGACATTTCTAAAAGTCCCCAGGTTTCGGGTGGCTTACCATCTTAGCCTCAAATTACTTTATGGAGCAGGGATTGGATTTTCCCTATTATATATCTTGTCCAAGGTATTGTTCAGGAACGGGGCGGATATCGACTTGGTTGAAGGCTTGGACAGGACCGCTTTTTATTCCCTTTACAGGCTTGTTGGCTTAGCTTATCTCGCTTTTGTTATCCGGCTTTTATACTCTGGATTGAAGGATCCATCTCCACGCCATAGACGGGAGTCGGCACTCCTGCTTGTCGGTATGGTTGGCTGTTTCTTGGCGATATATTTTCTTGTCGGTCGGGTTTTTGTTGACCTTCCCCAACAGGGTTACTGGGGGAGGTTGCAATTGAATTTTCTGCTGCTGGCCTTGCCGATTACCCTTTGTATCATCATTTTACGCTATAAAACATTTCGGCCGTTGTCGGCTTTTTTCATGATCGCTCCTCTGTTGATGATTAGCGCCTTACTAGCAACAACTCAAACTGTTTTGGCCGTCTCGACGAATGTTGTGCCGGATTCTAAGGGCATTTTTCTGTTTTTGTCCGGATTTGCTGTGGTCTTCCTCAGCAGCGCAATCTGGAGTTATCAAAGCTCGTGGCAGGGATTTTTTCGCCGCCTCCTCCAATGGGAGCGGACCACGATTGAGGATGTAAAACGGTTCGGTGCGGCAATGCTGACCCAGCAGGATTTGGCAGAGCTTCCCGCCACGATAGCAAAGTATTTGTGTGAGAATTTGGAGTTGGAACGAGCGGCCGTTTGGATATGGCAGGAAGGTGACTTTGAGCTGGTTAGCCAGGATGGTTCCTGGGCGATGCCATTACCTTCTCAACTGCACCGGACGGGAATTCCAGACTCCCCATTGCGACTGACCCGGCTATCCCGGCAGCTGGGCGTGCCGCTCGCTGATAGGGAAGAGGTTGAAGTGCTGGTTCCCCTTTGGGTGACAGCCAGTCCCGTTGGTCTGCTCGCCCTGGGAAAACGGTGGGATGAGGCCGCCTTTGATGAACGAGACCTGGATTCCATCGCCCTTGTGGGCCAGCAAGCGGCCTTATTCATGCTCTCGTCTCGTCAAATCCAGCGTTTGCGGCAGGTTCCCCAACAACTTTCTGAAGCCCAAGAAAGGGAGCGTAACCGGCTGGCCCAGGAATTACACGACACAGCGGAACAATTTCTGGGACGCCTCCCTTTTGCTTTGGAGGAGATACGGGCAGAATTACTCGAGGATCCCGAAAAGGCGGATCGCCTGATTGAAAGCTGTCTGATGGATATTAATCAGGAGGCAGGGAACCTACGCCAAATTCGCCATTCGATGGCGCCTATCCAGTTAGAACATGGATTTACTCCGGCCCTGGAACAGTTAATTGAAAATTTTAGGAAACGCACGGGAGCATCCTGTAACGTTGAAGTGCCGGATGATTTCGAGGAATACCTACCTGCCAACGCCCGCTTGCCGCTCTATCGTGTGATTCAACAAGCCCTGGACAACGTTGTTGAACATGCGAAGGCCGATCTCGTTGATATTCGCCTTAGCATAGATGAAGAAGGGATAAGTTTCCAGATAGTGGATGATGGGCGCGGCTCTTCTGAGAATATTCGTAGGCAGGCTCAAGTTAATGGGAGTTTTGGTCTGATGTCAATGGAAGCTCGCATTCTAAATTTAGGGGGAAATTTTAAATACGAGTCTACTCTTGGAAAGGGAACCAAAGTTTCCGGATGGATTTCTGGGTCGATTTAAGTTGAAACCGATGAGTTACCTTGTCCTCGACTTTATCTATTTCAAGTAGCGTATTAGTTACTTTTGGTAAGATCGAGCAAAATTAAGCTTAGCAATAGATGAAACCTACTTTCAGCAGGAGAGTGCAGGAAGTCGATGGAATCCCAAATTAATAGGCAGTCCTTTTGAATGGATTAAGTTGCCGACCCGGTTAGATTGTTTATGATTTTCAGCCTGGAGAATACTAGCATCCTTTGCGAGCGAAGACCATGAAAATGAAAATAAAAGTGATACAAACTCGACTCACCTTACTCGTTTTGGTCTGTTCATCATTCGTGTTTTTGAGCGAAATGCTGTTCGCCCAGGAGCAAATGGAAGGCATATACTTTGATGATTCGGGTGTCGATATTATCGTTGGGGCAGATGATTATGAGATTGCTTTTCGAAAACAAAACGGTGGAATTGTTTACATTAAGGATAAAGCGACTGGCCAACAAGTTTCCGGAGGCTCTTTAAACGGCTGCCTTTGGGTAATAGTCTTTGACTATAGTGCGCAAGACTATATTGAGTCCTGTAGCTATGCACCAACGAGTGCCAACCACTTTAGCTATACCTGGCTGGCGAATACCGGCCAGCTGGTCATGAACTTTGATCCTGATCCAACTGCACCAAAGTCAGTCGACGTAATAGTCAGGATGACAGCCTCCGCCAACAACTGGTTTGATCTCCAGATATCCGTAACGAATGACTGGGGCTATGTACCCGAAGATGTGAAGTTCCCCTCGGATTTAGTTTTTGGTAGGGCTGATATGCAGGAAGCTTTACTACCGGTACTGCCGGGAGTGGTTCTCAAATCCGGGTTTTTTAATCGTGGTTTGACCTATGAAGCTGATTATCCAGGAGCGATGGCTGCCGACTTTATTTCGGTTAATTCGACCAAAGGTCACATAGCTATGTATGCGATACCAGTGTCTGATCGGATTACTCCAGCTCGATTTGGCTTCTTTTTCCAAAACTGCACCAATACTACCACTGTCTGCCTAACCCATAATATAAAGTCGGGTGTCAAGGATGGCGCCAGTTGGAGTTCCCCTTTAATGCGTATTCGCCTGAACGAAAGTTATTTTGACACTGTAAATGCTTTCCGAACTGACACCAATATTGACGCTTTTGCCTCAATTGAAGATAAGTTGGGAGGTTTATACCAGCAGGTCATCCGCTCACCCCTTTACAAAGCGGATCTGGGGGGAATACCCTTTAACGATGTTCCCAATCGCTTGGCGACTGAGATTCCTTATCCCGGTATTTTGCATCTGGTAGCCTATTGGCAGCGAGGCTTCGACGAGAATTATCCTGATTTTTTGCCACCAGATCCCAATCTGGGTACGCCAGCTGAAATGGTTGCAATGATGCAGGCTTCCCAAAATATGGGTTATCTTATGATGCCTTACATAAACCCAACCTGGTGGGACGATGAATCACCAACGATTCAAGATGATCTTCCCCCATTAAGCATTGAAGATATAGCCGTCTTAGATAAGAG
>JBAPRX010000009.1:0-14245 GCA_049281335.1 Promineifilaceae bacterium (SeqCode) | reverse complement strand
CGGAAATAGAGCGGCTCATTACCGAGTCCTGGTTGGCAAATTATCCGGCCGACGTCGCCGTCACCAACCTGGGCGGCATCCGGGCCGCCATCCCTCCCGGCGACATCACCCTGGGCGACATCATCGGCGTCATGCCCTTCAACAACGTCCTGGTCGAACTACAAATGACCGGCGCTCAACTTGAAACCCTGCTCAACCTCGGCGGTCTGGCAGTCGGCGGCGTCTACCGCTCAGGCGCTCTGTGGTATCTAACGGCGACAGATGAAAAGGTCGTTCGCAGCGAGAGCTATCTGGTACTGGTCAACGACTTCATGTATGCCGGTGGCGACGATTTCGACTTCCTGGCCGTCTTCGATCCCGAAGGCTACAACACCGCCATTGACTGGCGGCAGCCCGTCATAGACTGGATCACCGCCCAAAACAGCACCCCGGACAAGCCCATTGACGCCGCCATCTCAGACCTCATCCCTTAGAAAAGGGAGGGGGTAATGGGCTGGCGTCCAGCCCATTACCCCCTCTATCATTTGTTCCAAAAGCCCAGCCTGTGCTAAACTACCTGCAACAGTACCACATATTGGGAAACTCTCTCTTGTAAATGATATATATCAGGTTTCTTCATTGATCGCAGGCTCATGGAGGATGCAAATGAGCGACGAAAGCAACCCAACAAATGAACACAGCGACCAGACCGCCCCTGAGGAACAACCCATCAGGTCTATTCCCGATCATCCACCTGTTCGCAGCCAACCGGTTCAAACGGCTCCCCAGCCGGTAACAATCCGCCGCCCCCAAAAAACCCGGCCGAATAACCTCGGCGAATATATCAAGTTTGGGATTCTGGCCCTTATCCTTTTGGGAACGCCGGTTGTCATCGCTCTCCTCACTCCATTCATCTTTGGACAGATCGTACCGGCCGTTTTAGGAGCCTCCTTACCCGCCAGCCCGCCGGTTACTTTGCCCGGTGATCAGGTTGTCGAACCAGAGCCAGTCGTAACGCCCAATACCCTCGCCCCCGCATATCCCTACCCTGCTCCCGGCGTCGGTATCGGCGGCGAAGCAACACTGGCGCCAACCCCCACCATCATGGAACCGGCAGCAACGGCCGTAACCGTTCACATCGTCCGGGCAGGCGACACCTTAGAGTCCATCGCCGCCCAATATGGGGTAACTTCGGCCGATATTGCCGTCGCCAACAACCTCCAAAACCCAAACCAGCTTTCCACCGGAACAGTTCTGATCATCCCATCCCCATGACCCAACCCACAGACTATTTCCGCGATTTAGCGCCGCGAGCCGAAACAGTAAAGGGAATACAAAGGGGACAGATTCTAAACAGCTAATGGATTCCCCCAGCATTTATATTCCGATGGATCGTCGCCACGCGATGGCGGCGGGTGTTGAGTTACCTGACCGAACCTATGGAGCCGCCCTTTTTGCCGATATTTCCGGTTTCACTGCCCTGACCGGCCTGCTCCTCGAAGAAATGGGGCCAACCAGAGGCGCAGAAGAAATCCTGCGCCAAATCAATCCCATTTATGACAGCCTGATTACCGAACTACCTCGTTACGGCGGCAGCGTCATCGGCTTTGCCGGGGATTCCATCACCTGCTGGCTCGACGGGGACGACGGTCTGCGGGCTGTCGCCTGCGCTATGGGGATGCAGCAGCTAATGTCCACTTTTGCAACACTGACGACCCCCTCCGGCAAACTGGTAACGCTGGCAATCAAAGTGGCGGTAGCCATTGGCCCGGTGCGCCGCTTCCTCGTCGGTGATCCAACCGTCCAACTGGCCGATGTACTCGCCGGGGCAACCCTGGACAAAATGGCAGCGGGCGAACGCCTCGCCGGAAAAGGAGAGGTCGTCGTCACGGCCGATGTCGTTCACAAAAATGGCGGTTCGGCCGTCTTCGACATAGCCGACTGGCGCACCGAAGAGAATGAAACAGAACAATTTGCCGTTATCAGCGGCTTGAAGACACCCGTTCCCTACCATCCCTGGCCCAACCTCCTCTCAACTCCGGAAGAAATTCACGGTAAAATCACCGAAAGTCAGCTAAACGCCTGGCTGCTCAATCCCGTCAACGAACGGCTCAAAAGCGGCGGCGCATTTCTAGGAGAGTTAAGACCGGCAGTAGCTCTCTTCCTCAAATTTGGCGGACTGGACTACGAAGCCGACGACGCTGGTTCCCAACTGGACACCTACTTCCGCTGGGCGCAGAACATCCTCGAACGATACGAAGGCTACCTGCTCCAGGTCACGGTCGGCGACAAAGGCAGCTATTTCTACGCCGCCTTCGGTGCCCCGCTGGCACACGACGACGACCCAGAGCGGGCAGTGGCGGCCGCCCTGGAACTGCAAAAAACCCCGGTCGAATTCAGCTTCATGACCACGCCCCAAATCGGCATCAGCCAGGGGCAGATGTGGTGCGGCGCATGTGGCGCAGCAACCCGGCGAACCTACGGCGTCATGGGCAACGAAACCAATATGGCCGCCCGCCTGATGAGCAACGCCAGACCAGGCCAGATTCTGGTCAGCAAACGGGTAGCCCAACTGGCTGAACGACGCTACCGCTTCAACCATCTGGAGCCAATCATCGTCAAAGGAAAGACCAAACCGTTCCCTGTTTCAGAGGCGCTGGGCCGCGAAACCGATTCTATCCAACGTCCCGCTACCATGTACACCCACCCACTGGTCGGCCGTGATGACACATTGGAACAAATGACAGCCGTTCTCGAAAAAGCCAGGGGCGAAGGGCTGCAAATTCTCCGGGTGGAAGGCCCGGCAGGCGTTGGCAAAAGCCACCTGGTTGCCACCTTCGCCGAAAAAGCCCTCTACCGAGGCTGGCAAATCGCCTTTGGAAACTGTCAGAGCATCAACCGGGAAATCGTCTATTTCCCCTGGCAGCAAATTTTCTGGTCCCTGTTAAATCTCGCCGCCGACACCGCATTACCTACCGACAATCTGCCCGGTAAAAGTGACAGCACCCTTGTCGCTCGCCAGATTGAACAAGTGACCGAAATCGTCACCGGCATGAACCCGGAATGGCTTGTCCGGCTGCCACTGTTGGGCGATCTGCTCGATTTACCCATTCCAGACAACGCCACAACGGCCGCACTCGAACCACGACTGCGCCAACGCGCCCTCTTTGCCCTGGTCATTGAAATGCTGGCCGCCTGGGCCGGAGAAAAGCCCCTCCTGCTCCTCATTGAAGATTCCCACTGGATAGACGAAGCCTCAATGGACTTAATTGCCGCCGTCAGCCGCGCCATCGAAGACGCCCGCCTGCTTCTGGTTCTGTCCCAACGGCCGTTACGCCAGGAAAATGATAGAAAAGACGATCAGACAGGGCTGGAAACACTCTCCTACTTCCATTCAATCAACCTCAATGAACTGTCCCAGGAAGGTGTTGCCACCCTGGTCGCCCATCGCTTGCAGGGCGATCCGTCCGCTCTGGCTCTCTCCCTCATTCAAGCCAAAGCTCAGGGCAACCCCTTCTTTGTAGAAGAATTGGTAGACGCCCTCAAAGAAGGGGACAGCATCCGCCTCCAGAAAAATGGAACCTGGGAGCTGGCTCCCTCCGTTTTTCGAGCACTGCGCGACTCAAACAGCCTCCATCTGGAAAAAGAACAATGGGTCTTACTGGAGAACGCCTCCCTGTCGGCTGTTGATCTCGGCATCCCCGTCTCCATTCACGGCACCGTTCTCTCCCGTATAGACCGCCTGCCCGAATCCCACAAGCTAACCCTCAAAACGGCCAGCGTTATCGGCCGTAATTTTGAACTAACCCTCCTCGAAAAATCCCACCCCACCTTCCTGCAAAGGAACATCCTCCAGGAACAGGTCGAAGAGATGATCGCCAGAGAATTCATCCGACCGGAGCAAGACCAAAATGCCGCTTATGACTTCCTGTTTAAACACAATATCACCCAGGAAGTAGCATATGAGACACTGCTTTTCGCCCAACGCCAAGAGCTGCACAAAGCGGTCGGGACAGCATTAGAACAGTTACACGCCGATGCCGTCGAACAGATAGCCTATCACGCCTTCGTGGGGCATGATTGGCAGCGGGCCATGAAGTATCAGATCGCCGCCGGGAAACAGGCCTCCCAACTATTCGCCAACCGACCCAGCATTGACCATTTTCAAAAGGCGCTCCTGAGCGCAGACCGTCTCCCGGCCGAAGAAACCATTGCAGATCGCCAATTCATTCACACCACGCTGGGCGAACTGCTGACAACGACAGGCCAGTTTGAAACGGCCAGAGAGCATCTCGATACGGCCGTCGCCCTCGCCGAGGAACGGCAAGACCAGGAAGGCAAAGCACGGGCCTGCCGCTGGATCGCCCGCATCTATGAAAACCAGGGCAATTACCAACCAGCCTTACTCTGGATTCAAAAAGGGATGTTTACCCTGGCCTCACAAGAAACGGCCGAAGTCGTTGAGTTAATGCTGACCGCCGGGCTGATCAACACCCGCCAGGGCGACTACGAAAATGCCCTGGCCCTTTGCCACAGCAGCCTCGAAATCGGCCGAAAAATCGGCGCCACCACCGTCATCGCCCGCGCCTACAATTTACTGGGCATCCTCACCCGGCTGCGTGGCAACAGCGCCGAAGCCATCGGCCACTTCCAGAAATCCTACGAACTCTACCAGGAAGCCGGAGACATTCATGGACAGGCGTTAGCCCAAAACCAGATCGCAACCGCCCATTTCGACCTGGGCCAGTGGCGAGACGCCGATTACTACTACCGTCAGGCTCGAACCATCTTCAACCAACTTGGCGACATCTACAACAGCATGGCAATAGACAACAACCTGGGCGGGATTGCCCTGAATCAAGGCCGGTTGGACGAAGCCCTCATCTTCTACCAGGAAGCGCTCCACGTTCAGGAGCAAATCGGCCGTTCCCTCTGGATTCTCGGCGTGCTGCACATGAATCTGGGCCACACCTTCGTTCGTCGGGGGGAAATTTCCGCCGCTCGCCAACACCTGGAAACCAGCCAGGACTACTTCGCCCAGGCCCAGGCCAAAGATTTCCTGCCCGAAATGCACCGCTACTTCGCCCAGCTAGAACTGCTGGCGGCCGATTTACCGGAAGCCGAAGCACACAGCCGAAGAGCCTTGACCCTTGCCCGCGAGATGGCAATGCGAGGCGAAGAAGGCAATAGCTTGCGTGTCATGGGTGAAGTCACCGTCGCCCAGGGCAGCTACGGACAGGCCGAACAATATCTGGTCGAAAGCGCCGCCATTCTGGAAGAAGTGGCCGATGAATACGAGTGGGCGTGCAGCCAACTGCTGCTGGCCCAACTTTACCTGAAGCGTGACAAACCAACCCTGGCTGGCCCCTTGCTGGACAAAGCCGGGGAAGTCTTTGAACGGCTCGAAGCCTCCCTTGACCTGACGGCCGTTCAACAACTCCGCCAGGAACTTTCAACCCAATAAATGACAGAAACCTGCGTTTTACGTTTTACCTCTTACGCACTACAATACCCAATCAAACATTTCTAAAGGATTTTTATGATTATTATTCGTGATGACGAGAAAGTCGCCAGATATAAAAAATGGGCGCAGCGGATTCTTATTTTAGGACTGGTCTGCCTGGTTGGCGGCATGGTCATGTTGTTTGTCCTTAATTCAACCTATGTCGTCTTTTTGCAGACAGCGGCGTTGTTGGCCGGTTATGCCTTTTCTCAGGTAGGTAGCTATCTGGCCCACCGCTATGTACGTTCTCCCCGTCCGGATGAGACATTGGACAAGGCAGTCAAACCGGTGGCGGGAAACGGCCGTATGTACCATTTCATACTGCCCGCGCCCCATGTACTGCTAACCCCATCCGGCCCCATCGTTTTCAATCTCAAATTCCAAAACGGAGACGTCAGCTACAAAAACGGCAAATGGAAGCAGCGTGGCATCGGTTTGCGCGGCGTCTTTGGACAGGAAGGATTGGGAAAACCTGATCAAGAAACGGAAGCGATGGTCTCATCCCTGGCAGGCTTCATCCACAAACATGACCCAGAAATAGAGGAAGTTCCCATTGGAGCCATCATTGTCTTTACCGCAGAAAATATGAAAGGATTGGATGTGGACGGCTCTGAAATTCCAGCCTTGCACCACTCCAAGGTTCGCAAATTCCTGCGGCGAGAAGGGCTTGGAAAGCCGCTGCCGGAAGGCACTTACCAGGCATTACAGACCATCTTCGACAACGCGGCCGAAAAAGTAAACGCGCTTTAACCGAAACCGAAACCAATGACTGAGATCAAGCCAAACCTTCACTGGTTCGAAGGGCGCGGGGTTAATATCTATCTCTGGACTGGCGTACCCTTTCATGAACAAACCGCCGATGATCTTATGGCGTTGGAAAGAGCCTCAACATGACGTACAGCGTTGGCGTACTCATCTACGATGGCTTTGACCTTCAGGACATAGCTGCCCCATACCACGTCCTGGCCCATGCCGCGTCGTCTGGCAAACCCGATTCTCCCCTCTTCAATCTTTACACTGTCGCCAGAACAAAGGAACTGATCACCTGTTACGGTGGCGCTCAACTTTTGCCGCAGCATATCTACCCTGACGCCGAAATATACGACGTTCTGCTGGTTCCCGGCGGGCCGGGCTACCAGGACGCCCTGCGGGTGCTGCGGCTGATGGACTGGATTAACCGTGCCTCCCGACTGGCCCAGGTGATAGCCGCCGTTAACACCGGCATCTACCTCCTGGCGGCTTCGCGCCTGTTAAGCGGCAAGACCGTAGCGGCCGTTCCCGGTCTGACCGATGCCTACCCAGACGTCCAGGTCGTTAAAGGAGACACGTTGGTTCAAGATGGAAATATCCTCTCCATTTCGAGCTACCGGCAAGGTGAGCCACTGGCGCTGGCTGTTGTGGCGGAGCTAGAGGGGAGCAAAACGGCCGACCACATAAAAGATCACCTCCCCTGAAGTCCCAGGCACTTCAAATCCTCCCAACAATCCTCCCCAGCCCGAATGTTACGCGCTCCCTAAAAATAAGGTATACTTACCTCAATGTAACAGAAGGGCAGCAACAATTCTGCCTGAGCAAGCTGCTACAAGGCAGTAAGGAGAAGCCCAAAATGCACGTACAACTGCGCCATGTATTGGATCAAGAATTAGCTACTTTGAATGCTAATATCTTAAGATTGAGCAGCATGGTAGATGAGGCAATTCTCCAAGCAATGCGGGCTTTGTACGAACGCGATATCAACCTCGCCCAACAGGTCATGCTGGGAGACGAGCAGATCAATTTGCTCCGATATGAGATTGAGGAAGAGTGTTTTCGTATTCTGGCGACCCAACAACCAACCGCAACAGATTTACGAACCGTTATTGCTGCAACACATCTGGCAGTCGAACTCGAAAGAATTGGGGATCATGCCGCCGGAATCGCCCATCTGGTGGAACGGTTAGATGATGAAGAACCATTCGACTCCTTCCATAAATTACCCAAGATGACCGCCAGGTCCAGAGAGATGGTGCAAACGGCCGTTGAAGCCTTCGTCAAGCGAGATGTCGAGTTGGCCCAATCCCTTTTCAAACGAGACGACAAACTGGATAAGCATTATAGTAAGGTCTTTCAGGAAACAATCGCCGATATGCGAGACGAAAGTTATATCCAGCGGGGAACATTCTTACTCTGGGTAGGTCATAACCTGGAGCGCATTGGGGACAGAGCCACCAATATTGCCGAGCGGGTGATATTTATGCAGACCGGCCAATTTGTCGAAAACGCAATTGCTATCTAGTTCGCAGGGTGACACCCCGCTCATTCAGAAATAACGCCCACTCCAAACATATCAGGCAGGGCGCTGCACGCCTCAAACCCGTTTCTGTAACCCCCACCGCTTTCCCATTCCCCATTGATGTATGTAATTATCGCATAATGCCTACTTGTGTGTTTTCATCAGATAGGATAACCTAGTGCAACTTTTTGCAGATTGAAGCAAACGTCGCAGCTCAATTCTATAGAAAGAGGAGGTGATATGCATTCTGTTGCATACAAATTTGTAGTTCCCCACAATTTTTTGCAGTCATATCAATCAAATGTTTATCTTTAGGAGGAGAAACTAGATGAAACGTGTAACAATTTTTACGCTCTTCTTCATGGTCATAGCTCTGGTACTTGTTGCCTGTGGAGGGGATCAGGGACATCCAATCTACCTGATGGGTGCGGACGGTCTTTTATCCGCCACTTTCTTTGAGAATGTTGGCGAAGATGGACTCGGTATGTACTTCTCAGGCCCAGGCCAGCCAAGCACAGACGCATACGCCGAATTCGTTTCCAAATATGAAGAGAAATACGGCGAGGGGCCAACCCAGTCCTTCCATGCCAGAGCTTACGACGCTGCCAATATGGTCTTTGATGCCATTGAAGCCGTTGCCGACGTTCAGGCTGATGGAACAGTCGTTATTGACCGCCAGGCGTTAATCGAAGCCATGTACGGAATGGAATATCAAGGATTAACCGGAACACTTCGCTGCAACGAGTTCGGCGATTGCGCCAGCCCGGTGATTGCCATCTACCGTTATGAAGACGTTGACGCTGGTGTAACTGGTGTTTTGAGCAATGTCAAACGCACGTTTAATTTTGAAGCATCCGCATCCGGTGTGGGTGTTGTACCAGATGCGCCATCAGGTTACAGTGTCGGTCAGGTGACAATTGAACCCGGCGCTCCCATCGAAATTGCCACGCTCCAAGCTATCAGCGGCGCAGTCTCGAACCTGGGAACCGACCAGGTGCGTGGTGTGGAAATCGCCATTGATGATCACGGTGGTATGCTGCTTGATCATCCTCTGGAACTATCTATGAATGAAGACGATCTCTGTTCGTCCGAAGGTGGAACGACCGGCGCCCAGCGTATCATCGCCAACTCCCAGATCGTGGCCGTTGTCGGAACGAGTTGTTCAGGCGCTGGCGTACCGGCTTCTGAGGCGCTGTCTGAAGCTGGCATTTTGATGATTTCCGGCTCCAATACCGCCCCGGTCTTAACCGCAGCGGGCTACTTCAGCGACGCAGGGCCAGCACGAGGCGAGGCTTGGAGTTACGGATACTTCCGCACAGCCCATAACGACGAATTCCAGGGTCGGGCTGCTGCTCAGTTCAGCATAGAAGACCTAAACGTAAAATCGGGAGCTACCATCAACGACGGTGATCCCTACACGCAAGGTTTAACCGGCGCTTTCGGTGGTTCCTTCACAGAATTTGGTGGTGACGTGGCGCTGGCAACGGCCGTTGGTAAGGAGCAGGAAGATATGCACTCCACGCTAACAGAAGTTGAAGCGACTGACGCTGAAATCTTGTTCTTCCCCATCTTTGAACCCGCAGGCCCCTTCATAGTCTTGCAGGCCAGAGACGTTGGGCTAGAGCCAAATTCAGATTAAACAATCATCCATAAGAAAGGGTCGCGCAGGGCTGGAACACCGGCTCTGCGCGGCCTTTTTTTGTTAATTGGGAAATTTCCACTATGGCACCACTCACCGAATCTTTACGCAGTCGGATCAATCTCAAGCGCATTAACTGGATTACCATCGTTTTCTGGACAATTGGCATCATTTCCATCATTCTGATTGCCTGGGGGTCTTTTAACAGCATTACCAGCGGCCGTTTAAGTGGAAAACAATGGGTTGACTTGATTGTTTTTGGCCTGGCGCAAGGGGGCGTCTATGCACTGATCGCCCTCGGCTACACAATGGTATACGGTGTATTGGGCTTCATTAACTTTGCTCATGGCGAAGTCTTCATGAGCGGGGCAATGCTCGGTTTCTTCACCGCTCAAGGGCTGGACAACGCCGGGTTATGGAACAGCCAGCCGGTACTTTCATTGTTCATAGTCCTCCTTGTCTCAGTGACGACATCCACCACTATCGCCGTTCTGGTAGAGCGCGTTGCCTACCGACCGCTCCGAAACGCGCCTCGGCTCATCCCACTCATCACATCCATTGGGGCTTCATTCTTTTTACAATACACCTTTCGTGGTCTCTTTGGGGCGGGAATCAATTCCTATCCCCGTATGAAAGCGCTGGATGGATTTCTAAGCCTCTTCGGTCTGCGTATCTTAAAAAGCCAGGCTCTCGTAATTGTTGCCGCTGTAATTATGTTGATCGGCCTTTATTTATTCGTTGAACGTACCAAGACCGGTAAGACATTACGGGCTGTGGCAGAAGACAAAGAGATTGCAGCATTGATGGGTATTGACGTTGACCGCACCATCGTTCTAACCTTTGCTGTCGGTGGGGCAATGGCAGGGGTAGCCGCCCTGCTCTATTCCCTCGTGTTCCGCCAGGTTTATTTCTTCACCGGATTTTTCCCCGGCATCAAGGCATTCACCTCGGCCGTATTGGGTGGCATTGGCAACATCGTGGGAGCAATGGCAGGCGGGCTAACTCTCGGTATTCTGGAAACGATAGGGCCAAGTCTGGTATTGGCCGGTTTCAACATACCGGCATTCACCCAGCTCAAAGACGTCGTGGCTTTCCTGGCCCTTGTCCTCGTCTTGATATTACGGCCGACCGGTATTCTCGGCGAACGGTTGTCAGAGGAGAGAGGATAAATGACTCAGACAACCAGACAAGCCTCAGAATCAAACCGCGAGTTGAATCTGGCTAAAGCCCTAAAATGGGGCATCCTGGGTGGCGTAACCACCATTTTCATCGCCTCCGTTGGCATGATAGAGGCTTTTGCCGAGCGAGTCCTCATTCAACCCTATCTCACCCTAAGCTATATCAGCCTGGCCCTGATTCCATTCGCCTTAGGCTACATAACCGCCAAACCACCACCAACGATAGAGGGAATGGCCCCAATCAAATCCGACCCCCGTGACATGCTTACCAGCGCCCTGACCGGCGCCATCGGCGGGATTATGCTCAGCCTGTTTGTACTGCTGGCCCAGGCCGTTAACTTACGGGACATCTTCGTCAACATCTCGCCCCGTATGGTAGAAATTCTCACCTTCGGACAGAGTACCGGCATCGCCTTAATCCTCCTTGTCCTCGGTGGTGGGCTGTTCGGCTTCCTCGGCAGCCTCGTCGTTATCATTCCAGATAAGTGGCGTCAGCCCATCGTCGGTGCGATGGCATGGGCGCTTCTCGCCGGGTTGTTCGAGGTCTTATTCCAACCATTGATACGTGTCCTACACCTGGAAATTGTAAGCAGCTTCTTGTTTAGTCCGCTAGGTGGGCTGAAACCCAGTGGGGCAGTCGTGATATTTATCATCGCTTTTGCCCTTTATACTGTTAAAGAACGACAGGGGAACACCCTGACCAGGCGCTTTGCTGCCATGTCAGACCGGGAAAAACGGCCGTATCGTATCGTTGGCATTGTCGCTCTGGTCATTGCCCTGGCCTTCTTGCCCATCGTTGGCGGCGCATTCATCAGCGACGTGCTCGACTCCGTAGGCATCTTCCTGCTCATGGGGCTGGGCTTAAACATCGTCGTTGGCTTCTCTGGTATGTTAGACCTCGGCTATGTGGCCTTTTTTGCAGTCGGCGCATACGTAACGGCCGTCCTCACCTCCCCCACCTCTCCCGCCTTCTCACCTGAGTTGATCTTCTGGGCTGCTCTTCCATTTGTCGTCCTCGCCGCAGCCTTCGCCGGAATCCTGGTTGGAACCCCTGTCCTGCGTATGCGCGGCGACTATCTGGCTATTGTCACATTGGGCTTTGGTGAAATCGCCCGCCTGCTCTTTCAATCCGAGTGGCTGGTTCCTTACGTGGGCGGGGCGCAGGGCATTCTCAGTATCCCCAACATCATCATCGGCCCCCTAGAAACCAAGACGCCAGCCCTGCTTTTTTACCCAATTGCAGCCTTTGTGCTGCTGGCAATTTACGTCTCATGGGCCTTAAAGGGGTCGCGCATCGGCCGCGCCTGGATGGCTATGCGTGAAGACGAGCCGGTGGCCGAAGTGATGGGCATTGACATCGTACAGGCCAAGCTCTCTGCCTTTATTGCCGGTGCAGTCCTTGCCAGCTTTGGAGGTGCATTATTCGCCGTTAAAATTGGCTCCATCTTCCCCAGAAGTTTCGATATCGTCGTTTCCATTCAGGTATTGGTACTGATCATCGTTGGCGGAATGGGCAACATCCCCGGCGTAATTGCCGGAGCCTTTATTGTAATTGGTTTGCCGGAGATTTTGCGCGAATTCTCCGAATTTAAATTTCTGATGTACGGTGCGCTGCTTATCTACATGATGCTCCAAAAGCCAGCAGGCTTCTTCCCCGCCAAAGAACGAATGCGCGAACTTCACGGTGAAGAGGTGTTGCAAGATGTCTGGTTAAAGAAACAAGAAGAGAACGGGTCCGACCCATCAACAGCAGCCGCTCACGACTCGAATACAGGATTGGCTTAGAGATGGCACTCTTAGAAATTAAAAAGCTAACGAAATCCTTTGGCGGCCTGACGGCCATTAATAAGCTTGATTTTCATGTTGACCCCGGTGAAATCGTCAGCGTCATTGGGCCAAATGGGGCTGGAAAAACAACGTTTTTTAACCTGCTGACAGGGATGTTCAAACCGGATGATGGTGAAATATGGTTTGAAGGCCATAATATAGTGGGCCTACGGCCGAACCAGATTCTCGAATATGGTATTGCTCGCACCTTCCAAAACGTGCGCCTGTTTCCCAACATGACCATCCGGCAAAATGTAATGGTAGCCCAACACGCCCGCACCAAGTCCGGCCTCCTGGCAGCTATTTTTCGTACCCCTGGATTCCGCCGGGAAGAAGAAGCAGTTCGCCGAAAGGCAGAGGAAACACTGTCGTTTTTTGGAACCCGGCTGGTTGGCTATCGTTTTGATCAGCCAGCCTTTGTTCTATCCTATGCAAACCGCCGCCGCCTTGAAATTGCCCGTGCGATGGCGACCGGTGCCAGCCTCCTCTTATTGGATGAGCCGACCGCCGGTATGAATCCTCGTGAGACAAGAGAAATGACAGAATTAATCGGCCGTTTGCGGGACGAAAGGGGCTACACCATCATCCTCATCGAACATGATATGAAAGTAGTACGCGGCGTTTCGGATCGGGTTGTCGTACTCGACTACGGTCAGAAGATTGCCGAAGGTCTTTATAGTGAGGTTGCTCAAAACGAGCGCGTGTTAGAAGCCTACTTAGGTCGGAAGGGGGTACAAGAACATGCAGCAGCCTGACAACGGCCGTACCGACAAAACGCAGTCAAATCAGCCGGTTCTGGAGCTGCGAAATGTCTACACCCATTATGGCCCCATTGCCGTCCTCCGAGAAGTAAATGTCGTCATCTACCCTGGCGAAATCGTTTGCCTGCTGGGTGGAAACGCCAGCGGCAAAACGACCACACTCAAAACCATCCTCGGTTACGTCACCCCCACCGAAGGGGATGTCTTGCTGGACGGCAAACGGGTAAATGGGTTTCCCACCAGGGAGATCGTCTCCAGGGGTATCTCAATGGTGCCGGAGAACCGACGCCTGTTCAAGCGAATGACAGTTCAGGAAAATTTAGATATTGGCGCTTTCCTGCGCAATGATAAAGACGGCATTGAAGAAGACCTGGAAAACGTTTTCCAACTCTTTCCCCGCGTCAAGGAACGGCTCAATCAACGGGCCGGAACCCTGAGCGGCGGCGAACAGCAAATGGTAGCAGTCGGCCGTGCATTGATGGCGCGGCCCAAAGTATTGCTAATGGACGAACCATCAATGGGACTGGCCCCCGTTTTGGTAGAACAAAGCTTCGAGATCATCCAGACCATTAACGAACAAGGGACAACGGTCTTCGTCGTCGAGCAAAACGCAAATATGGCCCTTTCCATTGCCGATAGAGGATACGTATTGCAGACAGGTCGAATCGTTCTGGCCGACACGGCCGAAAATCTGCGAAACGACGAAACAATGCGTCAAGCCTACCTCGGTGAAGGTTAACCGTTATACCCGCCCTCCCGGAGGTTCGCAACCTCCGGGAGGATATGCCCAGAGATTGAGCAACTGTGCCTGAACTACGAATTCTAAACGTGGCCGAAGTCCGGCAGGCGCTGCCAATGTCGGCCGTCATCGAGAGCATGAAAGCCGCCTTTACCCAATTCTCAACCGGGCAAAGCGACGTCCCCCTTCGGAACCGGATTCCCGTTCCCGAACAGGAGGGCGTTGCCCTCTTCATGCCCGCCTATCTGGCCCAAAGCGACGATCTCGCCGTCAAAATCGTCACCGTTTTCCCCCGCAACGTCCAGCAGGGCCACCCAATGATTTATGCCACCGTCCTGGTACTGGAC
>JBAPRX010000008.1:0-13296 GCA_049281335.1 Promineifilaceae bacterium (SeqCode) | reverse complement strand
TCTAAAAACTATTCACTACTATGAACTTTTCACGACGACCTGGTTTCTGTTCACCCAGTTGGGGTCGCTTCAGGCGTTTCATCAGGTGGCGTGGGCGTCACCGTACCCGGCGTTGCATCCGACTCCGGGGTTGGCGTGCCATCCTCAGGAACCTCAACACTTTTCAGCAAATCTTCTATGAGGGAATCCAGTTCAGCTGTAAAGTCTGATAAATTATCAGGCGGGTCATTATTCCAACCAGTTTCATAAACGCCGTCCATTCCTCGTGCAATTAAGATATTGGCCGAGCCACCCGAAGCCAGTCTGTCAGCGCCCGACTCCAAGATACCGCTTTCAGCCAATGCCAGCGCTGTATCAATCGTCCCGGTTCCGGTCAGAGCCGCCGTCACCGTCACGCCGGTTCCGCTTCTAACCTGCACCCGACCATCATCAAACAAGAACAGCTTATCACCATCTTGCTGCTGGTAGTAAAGAACAGTTTCCAAAGGAACGGCCGGTTGTGGCTGGGGCAGCGCTGTATCGGCCGTTATTTCGTCCGACAACGCATCCAACCGAAGATACAAAGGCAAAAGGGGCAGCGGAAGCGACAGTTCTGGACAGACGATTTCAACAGAGCTTTCACCGCTTTCATTCGCCAGGAACAACTGCTCAACGCCAGACCCTTCGGGACACGCGCCCAGGTACTCCGAGCCGATGCTTTCAAGGTCTAAATCGTTCACCAGGGTGAGTAGAGAACTGTCCCCAGTCTCAGGCCCGGTCAACTCCGGCTCCGTCGCCGCCCAGCGCCACAATGTGCCATCGGCCGTTAAAGCAACCGTATGAGCGACATCATACGGCGTCGCGCTTCGCCGAAGTCCCACAATAGTATCCGGCGGGAAATGCGGCCCTAGATGAGCGCTGAAAAAGTTCTCAAAGCTGGCTAACAACACCGGGTCTTCCACCCAGCCCTCTCCCGACTCACCGGTCAGGAAAAGCTCGTAGGAAATCCGAACGCACAACTCGCAGCCCTCTGGAAGCTCACTGAAGGTCACCTCCGGTAATGTCTGCTGTAATTCAAACATCGCGCCCGGCACATTCGTCACCGAGACAACCTCTCCCGTCGTCTCATCAGTCAGTTCAAGCTGGCTGGAAACATTGCCCCGGATAGTACGATCCAGACTTATTGCAGGAATAGAATAGTGGGCTTCCACCACCAGTTCGCTGAAATCTATGGGCGTTGCTGTTGGCCGGGGGGTGTTTGTGGGCAAAGGCGCTGTTGGTGAAGGGGTCGGAAACGCGGACGGCGTCGGATAAACCGTCGGCAGCGTCCGCGTTTCTTGGTTGTCATTTTGAACAGCAACGGCCGTTTGTTCCACCTCTGTCGCAGGGACGGTAGAGGTCGGCGTCGGTTCCTGGTCACAGCCCGCTATGGCAACCAGTCCCAAGACCAGCCACACCATCATGCGGAAGAAAACTGTTGATCGTCGCCCGTTCACTGTTCGCTTATTCAAAAGATCAGGCCGGTTTCAAGAAAGGAATCTCGCCCTTCTCCCAGGCAACCAGGAGCGGTACGGCGTTGAAAATCGAACTGTAGGTTCCACTTAACAAACCAACGAACAAAACAGCAATAAACGGCCGAATAGAAGCGCCACCGAACAGCAGGATAGCCACTAACACAAACATGGCGTTTAGCTGGGTTGCCAGCGAACGGTGAATGGTCTCCAAGACAGAGCGATTAACCAGCCGTTCGTAATTTTCGTTCGGCCGTCTTTGGCTGTTCTCTCGAATACGGTCAAACACTACAATTGTATCTTGCAGAGAAAAACCGGCGACGGTCAAGGCGGCCGTTAAGAACAAGGCATCAACCTCCCAACCGAAGAAAATCCCCATAATCGAGATAAAGCCAAAGATAATCGTTAGATCATGCAGCATCGCCGCCACCGCACAGGCTCCAAAACGGATTGAGTTGGGAACCTGGCGGAAGGAGAACATGATATAGAAGAGAACAATAATGGCTGAGATGGCAATCGCAACAAATGCCGCCCGCGTCACCTCGCTCCCAATCGTCGAACTAACACTTTGGACGGAGGTCGCACCATTGTCAACCGGGGCTACCTGGTCTGACAAAGCCGCGATAATCTCCTGGGCTTGTTCGGGCGTGGTATATTCTGTTCGCACCTGCCAGAAATTACCGGCAGCCTCATCCCCCAGGGCAGTTACATCCGTTTCTGGATGAGCAAACTCAGCAAAAACATTTCGGATTTGAGATTCCGTAACTGGCTCAGTAAACCGAATTTCAAAACGAGTTCCACCCTGGAAATCAACGCTCAATCGGAATGGCTGCCCGGTTGATACTAGGGAATAGATAATAGATAAAATTCCCAGCGTTATCAGCGTGCCGGAAAAGATAAAATACACGCGCCGCCGCTGTACAAAGTTAAACATGAAGTTGAACATTTTCGTAAATTCCTAAATTCCTTATACACCCAAGAGAACTTTTCTGGTTCGCAGCCAATCAGCCGCACCACCGATAACAATCCGGACGAAGGTTCGGGTGACGGTAACGGCCGTAAACATACTGATACCTACCCCGATTGCCAGCGTCAGGGCAAAACCCTGGACAATGCTGGCCCCAAAGTTTCGGCCAAAAGACCAGAGAATAAAACAGATAACCAGCGTGGCGATATTAGAATCACGGATCGAAGTCCAGGCTCGGCTAAAGCCAATCTCTATTGCCTCTGTCAGGTTCAATCCTCTCCGAATCTCTTCCTTGATGCGCTCAAAGACCAGAATATTGGCATCAACAGCCATCCCGGTCGAAAGGAGAAAGCCGGTGATAGCCGGTAAGGTCAAAGTCACCCCCAGCCATTTGAAAAAGGCAAAGTTCAACAAAGCATAAATTATCAGCGCCACGTCGGCCAGCAAGCCTTGTAAACGATAATAAATGAGCATAAACAACAAGACGATAGAAACCCCAATCGCCCCAGCTTCGACACTGGCATTGATAGATTCAGCGCCAAGTGTAGCCCCAATTTGACGGGTACTTACAATTCGCAGGGGGATCGGCAAACTTCCGAAGCGCAGTTGCAAGGCCAGATTCTGGGCTTCATCCAGCGTAAAGTTTCCGGTAATAGATCCCCGATCACTGATAGTTGTTTGAATGCGCGGGCTGGAGATGACTTTCTTATCCAGCACAATCGTCAGAAATTGCCCCTGGTGAGACGATGTGAAATCCCTAAAGACCTCACTTGCATCCGGTTCCAACTCAAAAGCAACCATATAATTCCGCAGTTTATCAGCCTGAACGGTTGCGGATGACAAACCCGCACCGGTCAAAATCGTCTCATATTCCTGGGGAGTTGATGTTTCCTCGCCTGCCTCATTTAGTTCACAAGGGGAAGGTCCGGTGTTCATACTGGTCCGAACACAGGTTCCCTCTGGCAAACTTTGAGAGCCAGTATCAACAAACTCCAACAAAGCCGTTCCCTGAATCAGACTAATAGCCTGATCCGGGTCTTCAATACCGGGTAGTTCAACAAGAATCCGGCGGTCGCCGTCAATCTGAACCAGCGGTTCGGCCACGCCCAGAGCGTTAACACGTTGACTAATAATTTGGCGGGCGGTGTCAATCTGATCACGCTCAATGACCTGATCATCCGGCACATCGGCCGCCATCAAAACTTGCAACCCGCCCTGCAAATCAAGGCCGGGCTGGATGGGGTATTTTGGATTCAACACCATCCAAATAGCAACACCAACCAAAGCGATGATGCCTATTAACCACATAAAATCACGTTGTTCCATAAAAATTCCTAATATCCTCTTCCAATTTTAGTTTAAGTCGTCTGGGTCGGCGCTTTTCATACCGTCCAGCCTTTTTGTGCAAGTGGAATTGTATCTATTCTTCCCGAATCTCGTAATGAGTTCGTATCTCGACCCCGGCTCTGGCAAAAATAACACTGGCGGAGCAGTATTTTGTTTGCGAAAGCTCAATCGCCCGTTCAGCAGCAGCCGGTGTGACATTCCCATAAAAAATATAGGTGATGTCCACTTCCGTATAGACCATCGGATGTGTTTCAGCTCTCTGGCCGACAATTTCCACCTCGAATCGATCCACCTGCTGCCGTTTTTTCTGGACAATTGAAAGGACGTCCATCGCTGTACAACCGGCGACACCGCTCAACAACACTGACATTGGGCTGCCGCCTTCTTCATCGGCCGTACCTTTCATCGAAACGGGAAAGCCAGAATCCAGTGTTCCGGCAAAGTTTAATTCTTCTCCTGTCCAGGCAATTTTTGCCGATTTTGTTAACGCCATAAATCAATTCTTCTCCTAATCCAAAGATAAATAGTGGTTAGCCAATTAACTCATTTTATGCTGACGCACAACAGATTGTACCTCACCTGCCGAAAGTGCGTACCGGGTGTTGCCATCACGGCCGACAATCGTCCGGGCCATCAATAAACTATTATAGACCGCCTCTTCAACCGTCTCAATAACTGCCAGCCCCAATGCGCCAATTATCAACTGTTCGTGTGCCAGAGCCGGTCGCTGTGTTACCAACCCGTCTGGCCGGTCAAGGATACGATAAGCTGTACTAAATGCAATAACAAAATCACCGCTGCCACCATGTACCGTGCTGCCGGTACGAGCAAGTCCAAATGCAGCCCGATGAGCCAGGCGGCCCAGTTGGCGGGCATCAAGTGGTGCGTCCGTTGCCAGGACCATCATAATGGAACCAGCCGGTGAACGGACGGGAACCACCGGGGGAAGCAAATAACGGCCGATTGGCACGCCGGCAATGGTCAGTTCGTCAGGTCGGCCGAAATTGCTCTGCACCAACGCCCCAACAGTAAAACCACCCCGCTCTGCCGGAAGCACCCGGCTGGCGGTGCCAATCCCACCTTTCCATCCATAGCAGCTTGTGCCGGTTCCGGCTCCAACCGCCCCTTCTGCCACTGGCCCGGTTGAAGCATTCTCAACGGCCGCTCTGACTTCCGCCAGGCCAATCGGCCGGGCATGTATATCGCTCAGGTAGCCATCGCTCGTTTCGCCAACGACAGGGTTAACACTCGACCATCCCTGACGGCCGCTTTCGGCAAAGCCAATACCAATGTGCGGGCTTTGCTCAATTGCCAGCGTCATCAGCGCATCGGCCACTCGCGGCACATTTAAGGTTCCGGTTAATGCAATAGGTGTCTCAATATTACCCAACTCCCGAACCTGTTCAAAACCGGCAACCTTGCCAAATCCATTGATCGTATGAACAGCCGCAGGCACTTTCTCCTCATAAAGATTGCCCAAATGCGGCAATACAACCGTAACACCCGTACGAAAAGGGCCGTTTCCTGGCTGCCACTCGTCAAACGAAGTGGCGAGACCCTCGTCAAACGCAGTGGCGAGACTCTCACCTGTTCCTTGATTCAAAGTATAATGGCCGACTGCCACCCCGGACACATCAGTAATGGCATTCAAAGGTCCAGGCAGCAGGACACTCTCAAAAATATCTAATTCACGAATTCGGGGCATAGTTAACTAACTCAGATTGTCTTTAATAATACTGCGAATTGGCTCCCCAGGCTACGTTCGGCCAGAGACAACTGCAAAAATGAGGAAGGTTCCAAACAGGACAATGATCGTAATCTGTAGACTGGATAATGAACTGTGCAACAAGGACTGGTTCAGAAAGCGAAGACCACCACTGAGAAGGAGGCTGGTCAGCAGTCCGATTCCCGCCCCCGTTATGACAAAAGAAATTGACCGGATCGAGAGAACCACGATTGCCCCAATCACTCCGCCGCGAGCTGTCTGAATCAGCGCAGCCAAAAAAGCGAGACCCAAATCCTGCTCAATCGGCGTTACATTTGCCCCGAACCGACTTCCAATAACCGACCCAATGTAAATACCGAGACGTCCCCATGCAAGGGCGCCGCCGATCATCCCGCCAATGATCAACCCCAGAATGGCCCGGTTTGTTGAGTCAACAACGCGCTGAATAATCGGCCAGAGAATCGCACCTAAAACGGTTCCAAGAAGAACATCTGAAAAAAGCATTGTTCCTTATTGACTATTCCTTCGTTCAACAGACGCCAAGAGAGACATATAACTTTGCTCCAACCAACTTTGCTGGTCGGGATGCAGTTCTGGCATTGGGTTCAAAGATTCCCAATAACATCGAAAAGTAACACCATCCGTGAAAGATTTCAAATAATCAGGGGCCGGTTTTGTAATAACAAGGTGAAACAGATACCGTTCGGCCGTTCCTGTTAACAGGCTGGTTCGGACAAAGCCTTCAACGCCATTGACCCGGATTGGGGGCCACTCACCTAAATCCAGCGGGTCGCAAATAACCTCTGCAAAGCCATCAACGACTCGTTTCACCTTCACGGGAGAGCCACGACTCAGGCCAAAACCGCCAACAGAAGAAGCATCTGAGGCAGGGGCGTCGAACAACTTGGTAACACGGGTAACGATCTTCTCGCTTTCCGGTAGTTCGATGGAGAGTTGGCCCAGTATTTCAACCAGTTCCACATCTACCAGTCCCGTCTCCTCTTTGACTTCTCGGAAAACGGCCGCTTCCGGGGTCTCGCCCAATTCCACCGTTCCGGCAGGAAGCTGAATACCCGCCGTTGGATGTTCCATCAGCAAAAGCTCGGCCTTGCCCGCAGCCATGCGGGTAACAAAGGCCGTTACCTTTTGAATTGGACGTTTTCTCCGCATCATAAACGTGGTCAACCAGAATCTAAAATCGTGTAATGCAAATGGGCTTCGTTTCAGTGAAAAACAAACGATGCAATAAGTCAAGGTAAGCCGGGTCTGACACCTGGACCAGACTATAGTCATACAACTTTCGGAAACTTATAACACCCATTAACAAGGATGAAAATTCCGAAACATCCAGACTCATCTCAACCTCATAATCCCCATCCGGGGCAAGCGCGGCACGGCCGTCTTCAAAATGCACTACCGTACTCCCCGCCTGCTGCGGAAAAAACGTATCTTGCAAGACAACCCGCAAACGACAGCTTTGGCCCCCAAAATTCCGCCCCGCCATCGCCTCAAAAATGCCGGGCATATTGATGATCCGGTACATCAGACCAACGCCCTGGATATTGCTCTCATGGCTGATGGGGCCAAACAGATTGCCAGTCCCATTCGTCGGATCAAACAACAGGTGATGGAAAGTATCGTCGTGGCTGGAATACACAATCTGCTTGACCTGATCAGCCTGGCTGTGAAGAAAGGTCAACAACTCAGAGAGCACTTCCCGGTTTTCATAAAACATCTCATTAATAACCAGATCGTTGTGGAGAAAACTCTTGCCCTTGTCAAAGGAATAAGTGAGATAACCCTGCAATCGGCCGTCTTGCTCGTACCCCACAATTCGGCCGCCGCCCTGCTCAAACAAATTGCGCCAGTGGTAATCCGGCTTATACGTCATGCCATGTGTTCGTTCGACCACCCGATTGTAACAATCGGCCGTTGCCCCCTTATCCTCCGCCTTCAGAAAACGAATGTGGGCTTTCGACTCGCCGCGCGGCAAAGAAGCGGGAGAAAACCGGTATTGGTTGACCTTGGTTCCATAGCCAAAACCCATCTTCTTATAAAAATCCGGCCGAAAAGGGTACAACATCGTCAGCGGAAACCCCCGTTCCTCATAATGGGCCAGGAAAAACTCGATCATCTCTTTGGCAACTTTTTCTTTCTTGTGGAGCAGGTCAACAGCCACTAACCCGACCCCGCCAACCGAATTCATCGCAGAAAAGAGATTGATCCGAAAATCATAAAAGATCATCCCGCCAAGAAGCTGTCCCTCCCGGTAGAGGCCATAGATACAGCGGTCCGGGTCTTCATGGGTTTCGCCCATATTCTTTCTAAACCGGTCCCTTTCCTCCGAAGTACCCAAAGAAAAAGCCGGATAAGCATTAGCCACAATGTCCGCAAATCTATCCAGATCGCTTTCAGGCAACGGCACAACCACACTCATAAAGAATCTCCTTTGAACATCATTAAAGCATTAATCCAATTATAACCTGCTTTGCACCAATACGGCATCGCTGTAAAATCACCCGGTTCACCTTCCCAAACAATAAGGAGTAGTTCTTGCAATGTTGTCACGTAAAGCTGACTTTTCTAAGCCTGTTTACTGGTTTGCCGCATTTTTTCTCTTAATAACCTTGTTCTTTCTGATTAATAGAGCAGGGATTACCAACGCGGCCGAAAAAGTAACCTACGGGGTACGTCTTTCCCCTGAATCTTGGGCCGAAGCCAGCAACATTACCCCCATCCAGACAATTGATTATGGCGCGTTCGTCTGGCTGGAACTGGATCAAGAAGCGTTCGTTCAACTTCAAGCAGAAAAAGTATCCTATGAACAGTTAGAAGAAGGGTACACCTTACGGTTGGGTGAACTGAGCTTTGATCCAGTTCAAAATTCGCCCGACCTGCCCGCCGGATGGGACAGCGTTAGCAACAGCCCGGATTATCATCTGGTTCAGTTTTCCGGCCCTACCAAATCAGAATGGCTGGGCGCTCTGGAAAGAAACGACCTTCACGTTGTTCAATATGTCCATCCCTTCACCTATGTTGTTTGGGGTGAAAATTTCGCCGATAAAATAACGGCCGACCCTACCCTCGCAACCGTTGTCCGCTGGAGCGGCTCTTTTGCCCCAGCCTATCGCGTCCTTCCCCAATGGCGCAATATGGGAAATCAGGCCGTTGATTTTGATGTTTTGATCTATCGTGGCGCGGATGCTGATCGTGTCATCCAGGCCATTTCGGGGTTGGGGGCAGCATTTCGGGGCAGCGGCATTCTGAACGATACCTGGGAAATTGCCGGTTTCAGCATGCCCGGCAGCCTTTTCCAAACGGCCGCTCAAATTCCAGGCGTCTACAGCATCCAACCGGTACCGGCTGATGGTGGCTTACGCGGCGAGATGAGCAACCAGATCAACGTCGGAAACTACAATGGCAACAACCAGGCATTTCCCGGCTATCAGGCTTGGCTGACGGCCGCAGGAGTGGATGGCAGCGGTGTCACCATCGCCGACGTAGATGGAGGTGTGCAAGAAGACCACCCCGACCTGGTTAACCGCATGGTAAGCTGCACCGGTACAACATGCAGCGGAACCAACGACCCACACGGAACCCATACGGCGGGTATTATGGTTGCCGATGGCGCTTCTGGCACAGTAGACAGCTTTGGTTTCCTGCGCGGATTGGGCATGGCTCCGGGCGCAAATTTGTTTGAACAGGTCTACGCCCCCTGGTATACCCAACCCGATGGTATGTTATTGTTAATGACCGACTCCTATAACAACGGCGCTTCACTTTCTGGCAACAGTTGGGGGCCATCCGGTTCGCCGCACGGCTACGACGATGACACCTTGCAGGTGGACATTGGCGTCCGAGATGCCGATCCCAACGCAGCGGGTAACCAACCGCTGACCTACGTCCTTTCTTTTATGAACGGCTTTGGTGGAACCAGCTCTCAAGGAACGCCAGATGAGGCCAAAAATTTGTTCAATATCGGCTCAACAAAGATGCAAACATCCGGCGGCACTCAAATTCTCGATATTGACGATCTTTCGTCCAATACGGCACATGGCCCGGCGTTGGACGGCCGAACCATCCCCCACATGGTCGCCCCAGGCTGCTATGTTGACTCCACCATAACCAACGATAACTATGACCAATACTGTGGAACCAGTATGGCTTCCCCCCACGTCAGCGGCGCGGTCGCTTTGTTCATTGAATATTACCGTAACCTGATGGCGGCATCCGGCTTCGGATCAACCGACCCCAGCCCGGCATTAGTCAAGGCCGCGTTCCTTCCCGTCGCCCACGACCTCGCCGGAAATCAAGACGCCGACGGTGGCACATTAGGCCACCCCTTTGACAGCAAACAAGGTTGGGGCCGCATGGATACTGCCGCCGTTGTCTCTCCAACCGTTTCAGTTCTTTACTTTGATAATCCGGCCGTCTTCGATAATACCGCCGAAGAGTGGACACAAACCGTCAATCCGGCCGATCCATCTCAGCCAATTCGGATGATGTTGGTCTGGACAGATGCTCCCGGTCATGGTCTGGGCGGCAGCACCCCGGCCTGGAACAACGACCTCGACCTGGTTGTTGAAGCAGAAGGGAATACCTATCTCGGCAACCACTTCAATGGTTCCGGATGGTCGCAGGCTGGGGGAACGGCCGACAACAAGAACAACACCGAAGGCATCTTCCTCGGCCCAATGCCGACGATGATGGCAACCATCCGAGTTGTAGCCGCCAATATCACCTCCGACGGCATTCCCAAGACAGGTGATACAACCGATCAGGACTTTGCCCTGGTTTGCTACAACTGCGCCCTGGACTACGACGTCTTCCTCCCAGCTATAGTTGGGGATGGTAGCCCAGGCGCGTCACAAACCAATGTGACACCTTTATTACTGCCATTCTTCGGCATCGTCGCCGTTGGGTTAACAAAAAGAAAGCGTAAAGGGGCTAGGTAAAGAGATCCAGGTTGATAAAAGGTGGTTGATTGAATGCGAATCAACCCAATCAACCTATTCCCCTCCTAATACCCCTGCGTTGAAAAAAAGGAGAAATATTAATGCAGCAAATCATCGAATGTGTCCCAAACTTTAGTGACGGCCGAAATCAGGAAGTCATTGACGCCATCGCCAACGCCATTCGCAGCGTCCCCGGAACTCAAGTTCTGGATGTCAGCTCTGACCCGGATCACAACCGGACGGTCGTTACCTTTGTCGGTGATCGAACGGCCGTTGAAGAGGGCGCATTCCAGGGTATCCGAGAAGCGGCCAAACATATCAACCTCGATCACCACCAGGGCGAACACCCCCGCATCGGGGCCACTGACGTCTGCCCCTTCATCCCGGTTAAAGGCGTCACCGAAGCGGACTGTGTTGAGATCGCCAACCACCTGGGGCAGCGGGTCGGCGAAGAGTTAGGGATTGCCGTATACCTCTACGGCGCGGCAGCCACCCGGCCTGAGCGAGAAAAACTGTCCAATATTCGTCGTGGACAGTATGAAAAATGGCGCGAAGAAGTCGCCACCAACCCGGAACGCAAACCCGATTTTGGCCCGGCCGAACCGAAAACATGGGGGGCAACAGTAATCGGCGTTCGGCCGTTTCTCATTGCCTACAATCTCTATCTCAACAGCGATAAGGTAGACATTGCCAACAAAATCGCTCGCGCCGTTCGCTTCTCCAGCGGTGGCCTACGCTTTGTTCAGGCCATGGGCTTTCTGGTCGAAGGCCAGGCCCAGGTCAGCATGAATCTGACCAACTTCGAGAAAACGCCCGTCCATCTGGTTCAAGAGCTCGTTCGCCGGGAAGCGGCCCGCTACGGCCTTTCCATCACCAAAGCCGAGCTAATCGGCATGATCCCCGAAAAAGCCTTTCTGGAAGCGGCCCAATGGTATCTCCAGGTTGACGACCTTCAAGACGACCAGATTCTTGAGATTCGTCTGGCCGCAGAGAGCGAAAAAGATTTTACGCCCACCAAATTTCTGGACGCAACGGCTGGCAGCACCCCCACCCCAGGAGGCGGCTCCACTGCCGCGTTAGCCGGGGCCTTAGGGGCGGCGCTTGCCGGAATGGTCGCCAACCTGACAACTGGCCGCAAGAAGTATGCTGATGTCGAGGATCAGGTCCAGAGCGTGTTGACCAGCGTCGGCCCGCTGCGCCAATCCCTGACCGCCGCTGTTGTCGAAGATTCGGCCGCGTTTGAACAACTCATGGCTGTCTGGCGTGACAAGTCCCTCGAAGGTGAAGCAAAAGAGGAAGCGGTCGAGCAGGCCACTCGCCACGCCGGTGAAGTGCCTTTGAAAGTAGCCCGTCTCAGCCTGGAAGCAGCCCGGCAGGCAGCCATCGTCGCTGAAATCGGCAACACCAACGCCGTCACCGATGCTGCTGCCGGGGTCATTATGGCAAAAGCGGCCGTTCAAATTGCAGCCATGAACGTCAAGATCAATGCAACGGGGTTGAAAAACCGCGAATTGGCCCAATCCTGGTCAGAAGAACTGGCCCGGTTAGAGGCGGAGGTCACTGAATTAGCAGAAAAGACAGCAGCCACCGCCGCCCGGCGCGGAGGGTTCTAGTATTGCGATACGCTTTCTCAAAAACTGTCAGGCTGGTCATATTCCTGACTTTCATAGGATTGCTAGCCGCCTGCAGCGGCGGTTTTTCCTTTGGCAGCCCGACCCCTGCCCCTACTATTTTGCCGCCTACCGCGACGCCGATCCCGACGGCCGTTTTGGAGCCAATACTCCCACAGCCGACCCTTCTGGCTGCCCCGGCAAACCAATCTTCCTTTAGCCTGCTGAACGAAAATGACCTGGCATCAACAGTGACGAGAGAGTTTATTGACGCCCTACCAACCGCAACGCCCTTCCCCACCCTGCCGCCAACGGCCGAACCAACTGAACCGGCAACGGCGACCCCGATGCCAACCTTTACCCCGCCGGCCCTGCCCAACACCTCTCCCAACGAACATTACTGGTTAAGACGGCCGATTGGCGAAGGCGGCGTTGTCTGGACCGACAAGGTTTATCCTTACGGCAGCACCAGAGGCGGCACATTACGGCCGCATCACGGCGTCGAATTTGATGTCCCCACCGGCACGGAGGTTCTGGCTGCCGCCAGCGGAACCGTCGTCTTTGCCGGGCCAGACGACACCACCCTGGTCGGCGAGACAACCAACTTCTACGGCAACGTCGTTGTCATTCAACTCGATTCTTCGTTAGGTGGCCAACCAGTCTTCAATCTTTATGGACATCTTTCCGAAATCCTGGTCGATGTTGGACAAACAGTCCAGTCCCAAGAACTGATCGCCCTCTCCGGCTCCAGCGGCATCGCCGACGGCCCCCACCTCCACTTCGAGGTGCGTCTCGGCACAAACAGCTACGATTCAACCTACAACCCACTCTTGTGGCTCTATCCCTTCCCCGACCGGGGCGTCGTTGCGGGGAGTATCACCTATTCAAACGGAACGGCCGCACGCGAAGTCCCCGTCACCCTTCGCCGCATAGACGCCCCTTCCCCCTACAGCGCCACCACAACCTACGCCGACAACTCCCTCAACAGCGACCCCCAATGGAAAGAAAACTTCGCCCTCGACGACGTAACGGCCGGATACTACGAACTAACCGTCGGCTCCGGCGATGATGAAGTTAAAGTCGAACTCTGGGTCCACCCCTACCAAACTAGCTTCATCGAAATCACCCTGGAATAATGCATTGAATTCCCATAAAATCATCACCATCTCAGAACCGCCCCTTGCACCCCTTGCGCCCTCCT
>JBAPRX010000007.1:0-14260 GCA_049281335.1 Promineifilaceae bacterium (SeqCode) | reverse complement strand
GCTCCCGTGTCGCCTGTCCATTGGTATTGACAATAGCGGCGATTGTCTCTTCCGCCCCTTCCAACAGTTCCTGTGATTCGTCCAGATAGACAAACCCTTTGGTGACGATCTCTGGACGGCCGATCAGCAGTCCATCCTCGTTGATCCGAATAACGGCCACCAGAAAACCACTCTGTGAAAGTCGTTCCCGTTCCCGAATCACAGAGGGGCCAACATCGCCCACACTGCTGCCATCTACAAAGACATATCCGCCAGGAATGCGGGGGCCAATGGTCAGGGAATCTTCATCCAGTTCCAACACGGTCCCATTCTCAACGATGAAGATATTTTCTGTTGGGATGCCCATTTCGGCCGCTAATTTCGCGTGGGCTTTCAGATGGCGAAGTTCCCCGTGAACGGGGACCACAAACTTGGGCTTAATCAGGTTGATCAACAGTTTCATCTCTTCCCGGCTGGCATGACCTGAAACGTGAACGTTTGCAACCGCCTCATGCAGTACATCGGCCCCACGTTGCAGCAGCCGGTTAATAATGCGGTAGATCATCTCTTCGTTGCCGGGAATGGGATGGGCGGACAGCACAACGGTATCCCCTTCTTGAATACTCAGGCGGGAATGGCGGCCATAGGCCAGACGGCCGATAGCCGCTGTCGGTTCGCCCTGGCTGCCGGTTGCCATAATTGTCACCCGATGGGGAGGCAGTTGGCTGGCCTGATTAATATCAATCAGCAACTCCTCAGGGATGTCAAGATAGCCCAGTTCTCGTGCGATCTTGGTGTTTTCTCGCATCGAACGGCCGGTAATGGCAAGTTTTCGGCCGTAACGGCTGGTAATGTTCGCTACCTGCTGGATGCGGGAAACGAGGGAGGCAAACGTGGCCACGATAATCCGCCCCTGAGCAGCGCGGAACAGTTCATCCAATGCCTCTGTGATTACCATTTCCGAAGGCGTCCAACCCGGCCGTTCAGCGTTGGTACTGTCGGCCAGCAGGCACAGCACGCCTCTTTGCGAAAATTCGGCCAGCTTGGCAAAGTCCGGCGGCCAACCATCCACCGGCGTATGGTCAAACTTATAATCACCGGTATGAACGATAATGCCAACAGGGGTTGTGATGCCATATCCCACACCGTCGGGGATGCTGTGGGTAACATGGAATGGCTCGACCTGGAAAACACCAACATCAATAACATCCCCGGCATTGATGGTTCGTAAATCTACCTTCTTCGATAACTTTGCTTCGCGCAGTTTGTTTTCGATCAGGCCCATTGTCAACCGGGTGGCATAGATCGGGGCATCTATGTCAGCCATGAGGTGGCCCAAAGCTCCAACATGGTCTTCATGCCCGTGTGTGATAAAAACCGCTTTCACATTTTCCGGTTTGTCCAATAGATAGTTATAGTCAGGAATGATCAGGTCAATACCCCACATATCATTTTCGGGGAACATAATTCCGGCATCAATGATGATAATCTCATCACCATATTCTATGACGGTCATATTTTTGCCGATCTCTCCCAACCCTCCCAGGGGAACGATCCGAAGTTTTGTTGTCATATACTTACTCCATCTGTCGTCTATTATCCGTGACAAACGACAGTGACCAAAATGCCATTTTTCAATGGCTCAATCTTTTTTAACTGTGTAGATACCAGGCACTTTATGGTAGAGGTGAATGAGGGTGCAGGCTTTTCCAGAAACTTAGCGTCTCTAAGTGTCTGGCACCTCTATTGCTGTATCGTTAATTGAAATATACAGATGGGGATTGGCAGATGGTTTCAAAGCAAACCAGGTACCAACTCAAACAGCGATCCAGAACCAGATTAATATGATAAGGATGGTTTGAATCAAGCAAAGAACGGCGGTGTAAATCCAAAGCGCTCGCTTTGTCCGGCTGTCAACGGGCGTT
The DNA here is from genome assembly GCA_049281335.1 of Promineifilaceae bacterium (SeqCode). Lineage (GTDB taxonomy): Bacteria > Chloroflexota > Anaerolineae > Promineifilales > Promineifilaceae > JAKEFB01. Next base: position 12,356 of record JBAPRX010000007.1, on the reverse strand, counting down.
ACATTAACGGTTTTTAGACGGTTGGTTTTCTTTTCCCCATCGCGTGGTAAATCGGGAGGCAGTTCCTCAACCTTTAATACGATAACGGAAATATTGTCTTCTCCCCCGCGTTCATTTGCAAGCTGAATCAGGGTTTCGGTCGCATCGGTCGGGGCCATCTCCCCGATTATTTGAGATATTTCCTCATCAACAACGTGCCGGGTTAATCCATCTGAACAGAGAACAAGTTGTTCTCCAACTTCTAATTCTATCTCATATATATCAATCAAAGGCGTGGATTCGGAGCCGAGGCTGTGCAAGATAACATTCCGTCGGGGGTGGTTAACAGCTTCTTCTTCGGTGATGGCTCCTTCTTCCAGTAACCTGGCAACCAGACTTTGATCTTTTGTTATTTGTTGAAAGGTACCCTCTTTCCAGTGGTAGCCTCGGCTGTCCCCAACGTTGGCAAACGTGGCTTTATTGCTGTGTAAAATGACTGCAACCATTGTGGTCGCCATCCGATTACCGGTAGTTGATTGTTCAGTAACAAGCTGGCGAAGTTCTGTGTTTGCCGTTTGCATGGCATTGTAAAGCCGTTCTCCCCAATCGGCCGTCTCGCCATCGGCCAGATAATTATGGATCGTCTGCTCTGTCGCAAACTTACTGGCTACTTCACCGGCATCAGCCCCACCAACCCCATCAGCAACAATATATAACCAGCCATTACGAGCAAGCTCGCCCGTATTGGCTGGTTTTCTAAAGGCTATAAAATCCTCATTATGGTCACGGACGCGACCTTGATCGGTTAGGAGTGAAGCATTTATGCGCCCAACGCTGGTCATGGGAGGAATATATACGCAAACTGGAGTGGCGGCAAACTTTGATCGCCAGAAAAATCATTTGTTAGGTTGTCTATTGGAATGTGAAAAAACTCATTTCCTTTGTATGTTGTATGTAACTTACCCTTTCCAGAAAAAGCTATTACAGTGTCCAAGAAGAAGAGGCTGATTATTCAGGTCGGCCGTTTATCGTGAATGTATGAGGGGGTTGTGGGATGGATAAAGTTATCGAAAAATTACTCGACTCAGACGAACCGGCCATACGCTATAAGGTCATGGTCAATGTGTTAGGCTGTGATCCGGACTCGGCCGAATGCCGCCAACTGCGCCAGGAAATCAAAGCATCGCCTCGCGCCGAAAAGCTGCTCTCTGGATGGGAATGGAGAAGTCATATGTCTCCTGGCCCATATCGGAAATGGGGTGGGGCGCATTGGGTGTTGGCCGATTTGGCTGACATTGGCTATCCGCCGGGAGATGAAGCGCTTATTCCCTTGCGCGAGCATGTCCTACATTGGCTCTTTAGCAAAAAGCACCAGGACAAAATCAAAGCCATTAACGACCGTGTTCGCCGCTGTGCTTCTCAGGAGGGCAACGCTCTTTACTATCTGTTGACCTTGGGGTTGGCAGACGGCCGAACCGATGAACTGGCTGCCAACCTGGTAAAGTGGCAGTGGCCCGATGGCGGCTGGAACTGTGATAAGAATCCTGACGCCTGCCATTCCTCCTTCATGGAAAGCCTGATTCCATTACGAGGGTTGGCGCTGCACGCCCGGCTTACGGGTAATCGCCAATCCCAGGCTGCGGCCAAACGCGCGGCCGAAATCTTCCTGAAACGGCGGCTCTTTCAGCGACAGTCCGACGGCTCGATTATTGATGAGGATTTTGTCAGGCTGCACTACCCCTGTTACTGGCATTATGACATTCTGTTCGGATTAAAGGTCATGGCAGAAGCCGGTTTCATTGGAGACGACCGCTGCCGCGAGGCGTTGAACTTGCTGGAATCAAAGCGGCTGCCAGACGGTGGCTTCCCGGCCGAAAAAGCCTATTATCGGGTTACAGACAAGCCCGTAAGCAACCGTTCTCTAGTTAGTTGGGGTGACACAAGCAAGAGGCAGATGAACGAGTTCGTCACGGCCGATGCCCTATACGTTCTCAAGGCGGCCGAATCCAGCCGGAGTTAACCGGTACAATGTTGGGTGAAAGGTGATGCGTGTACCAATCAGCCCCTTTTGGGGAGGACATTGGTACACGCATCACTTCTAGATTATTCGTTGGCGAACTGCCCAAGCAGGAAATACTCCTCGGTTCGTTGAACGGCTAAGTTGGCGGCTTCCTCGGCCGTAATGTCACCATAGAAGGCTCGCTCAATCTCTTCGCTGGCAACGCTTTCAATCTCCTGCCAGGTGCTAACAAGTGGAACCCGGCGAACAATGGCTGCGTTGTCTGTCCAGACATAGGAACGGCTGGGCGGCTGGTCCGGTTCCAAAAAGACATCTGATTCGGCAACCGAAATCAGAGATGGAACCGTTCGGCCTGTTCCGGCGATAATCGTCTGTCCTTCAACGGAGTTGGCAAACTCAATGAAGGTCCAGGCGGCGTCCTTGTTTGCGGTTGTTCCAGAGAGGCAGTAGGCATCGCTGTGCAAGATACCAGCCGCACTTTTACCGGTCGGCAGGGGGGCAACATCCCAGGTGAAGGCTTCAATTTCGCGGTAAGTGGGTGTTCCCCGGCGGCTGTCCAGGAACATGGCCGTTGTCCCGGCGATAAAGCGGCTTTCGCTGTCCTGAGAAGCCTCTTCTTCGCGTCCCGGCACAACGTGGTGCACCTGACTCAAGTCAACAAACCATTGCAGCGTTTCCAGCGTCGGCGGCCGTGTTAGAGTCAGATGGCTGGGCGTTACCTCATTGTTCACCATTGGCGCATTATTTTGCCAGATAAACGGCGCCAGGCGGTAAAGGGATGCTTCCACGCCCAGCCCGTATTGATCCATCTGGCCGTCCCCGTCTTTATCAACGGTCAGGGCTTGGGCCGTTGCTACAAATTCATCCCAGGTCCAATCGTCCGGAGGATAAGTCAGACCAGCCTCGTCAAAAAGGATCTCATTATAATAAACAACAAGACTGGAGATATTCTGAGGAAGACAAAGAATCTCTCCCTGCCAGGTAAAAGCCTCGATAGTTGCTGGATAAAAATCTTCCGGGCTGATCAAGTCGCTGTCGGCCAGGTATGGCCCGATGGGTTCCAGCAAGTCCTGGGCCGTAAAGCTCGGAATCCGGCGATAGTTCATCAGGGTAATATCGGGGGCCGTTCCGGCTGCAAAATCAGTGACCAGCCGGTTCCGATAATCTTTATCAGAAGGAATGTGTGTGACCTCAATGTGAATATCGGAATGGGACTCATGAAAAGCGTCTACTAAACGCAAATATGCATTTCTTTCGGCAGGATCGCCAGAAACCATAAATGAAACTTCCTCCGGTTCGGCGCTTCCACAAGCCATACTTACCATTAGCACAAACAGGCCGACGAAAAACCTTCTAAACATTATAAAAATTCTCCTTTTTTCAGAAATAAAGTAAATAAAAACCTAAAAAGTTAGTCCCCAACCCTGGCAAAATAAGGTTGGAGCAATGCAAATAATAGAATGGGTATGAAGGTTGCAATAACGGCCGCAGCCATCAACAAAGACCATTCTGACCGGTTCATCTGCTGCAGCAGTTGCAAGGCAACCGGTAGGGTGTAAAGTTTCTCGCTGTCAAGATAGAGAAGGGGCGAGATAAAATCCCCCCAATAGACGATAAAACTTAATAAGCCAACCCCCAGAGCAGTCGGCCGTGCCATTGGCAGAATTACCAGCCACCAACTTTGTAACACACCGGCTCCATCTATCCTGGCAGCGTCATGGATGGCTGTGGGAATGCGCCGGAAAGCCCGATAGAACATCAGGACATAGAAAGGGCTGGTTCCCATCCAGGCTGGCGCAATCAAAGCCCAAATGGTGTCCAGCCATCCCAGTTGTTTGTAGATAAGAAAGCGGGTGGCCCACAGTGCAATACCAGGAACCATTAAAACAGCCAGCGAGATGACAATCCATCGCCGCTGGCTGGACCGTGGCAGCCGCGACATGCTATAACCAGCCCAGGAACTGCTAACCAGGGTTATTGGAACAGCTAAAACGACAACCAACATGGAATTCAGGACAAATCGGCCGATTGGCACTAATTTCCATACCCGGCCGAAGTTTTCCAACGTCGGAACGGCCGAAAAGAGCGAAAGCCGCTGTGGAAAAGGTACGCCTAACGGATGCAAAGCCGCTGTCACCATCCAAAATACTGGCAGTAAAAACAGGATCGCCACCACCAGACGGACAGCCAGCATAATATTTTCCCTAGAGAACGAAAGTTTCATCCGTTGTACCGATATTCCATTGGCGGGCGATAATATAAAGCATAATGACGATAAGGCCGCTTAGTGCATATAAAACCCATAGTCCTGCGCTTGCGGTGCCGAAAGAGAGCAGATCGAAGCCCTGTTCGTAGATAAAGAGGGGCAGGGTATAGGTGGCATAATATGGCCCGCCTTGCGTGGTCATGACAATCGTGGCGAAAGAGTTCTGGAAAGTGAGAATGGCGTCCCGAAAAACCAGCAGTAGCAGAATTGGCGCAACCAGCGGCAGGGTGATCCGAATGAAGATGCTCATCGTCCCGGCCCCATCAATTTTGGCAGCATCTTCAATCTCTTCTGGCAAGTCCTGCAACGCTGCCAGACTGACCAGAAAGCCTTCGCCAATCTGCCAGAGCGACATTAGAGCCAGGGCTGGCTTGGCCCATTGGGAATCCACAAACCAGGCCGGGGGATCAAAGCCCACTGCCTGGAGCAACAGGTTGACCGGGCCATATAGCGGGTTCAGAATCCACAACCAGGCCAGGGCAAAAGCGGCCGTTGGGATGATGCTGGGCATATAAACAGCCGACCGGAACCAGCCAATAAAACGGCCGCCTCGCTGCAACAGCCGGGCCAATAAAAAAGCCCCAAAAACCCGCATTGGAACCGGCAGGATAATCAGGGATAGGGAATTGTGGATGCTTAGATTGAACAACTCATCTGTATAGGCCAGAACGAAGTTCAGATTTTTTATGAAACGCGGTGGGGAGAGGGCATCATATTGGAAAAACGCCAGCCCAAAAGAGATTCCGGCCGGTAAGACTACCAAAAAAAGGATGCCCAAAGCATAGGGCAGTAATAACAACCGGAGACGTGAATTGTAGCTGAGGGAGAAAATCGTTCGGCGACCGGACATCATCTCAATTGAAGGTTTGCAAATCTACGGGTGAATCTTTCCTCTGTCAAAGAGTCACCTAAGTATGGAACTTTTTCGCTTCCTATAGCGTTATAATCATATAGCATAACGGATCAACTATTCAGATGCCAGACACTTTATAACATTGGTGACTGAAACAACAGATTCTTTCAGACCCGTGTGCCTGGCGCCGCTGCAAAAAAAGCCTCACAATAGAAGGACTTTTCACTACCAACTTTTCACTGCTTACGAATTGAAGGACATGGACATGACCAGGAAAATAATCATCCCCCTCATTCTTTTGACGCTGCTCATCATTGGCTGTACGCCGGAGGAATCGGCCGATCTACCAACGGCCGAATCCACCTCGGAATCGGCCGTTAACCCCATAGAAGAACCGGTAGAGAGCGCCACGCCCGAAGCATCCAACAATGCCGGTAACACAGATATAATTACTGTTGACCCTGCCGGAAGCGTGGACCTCGGCCAGATAACCCCCGATGCAGACAGTTCCGGCGACCTCGTTGTCCAACCCGCACCCGGTGCGCCAGGCCTGGAAGCTGAAGCGGTAATCCAGCTTTCCATTCAGGCGCTTGCCGGCCGGTTGGGTATTGATGCCGGTGAAATCACTCTGCTAGAAGTTGCTCCCCAGGATTGGCCGGACAGCAGCCTGGGCTGCCCCTCCCCAGACCAGCTTTACGCGGCCGTTATTACCCCCGGTTACGAGATCACCCTGGAAGCCCAGGGCCAGAGCTACAGCTACCATACCGATAAAACTGAAAACGTTATTCTTTGCATAGACGGCCGTCCTGCTGAATGAAAAAAGAGGGTTCCATTAAGTTGGAACCCTCTTTTCAATTGAAACTGGTTTCAGGTATAGAAATAATTGGGTAATTAAGTAATTTCAATTATCCAATTTCCAATTACCCAATTACGGCCGATCCAGCCAGAAGTCGTAACTACCGGAGCCACTGTAAGAGTAGATCCGCCAGACATAGTAACCGGCCGAGCCATTGTAGCTGATGCTCTCATTCGAGCTGGAACTCAGCGAACTGGCAACCGTTGACCAGCCGTAGCCGTTCCATTTCCACAGATACAGATCAAAGTCCGTTCCAGCAGGGCCAACCAGCCATCCTGAGTGATTACCCGCACTACTGTAATAATAATTTCCATTTGGCTGGTAATCGTAATCGCCCGTCCCACTCAATGAACCAGAGTAGTGTTCACAGTTCGAGCAGGGTGCGCCGCTTGGCGTTGCCGTTGGCGGAACCGGTGTGCTGGTCGGCGGAACTGGTGTACTGGTTGGTGGAACCGGGGTATTGGTTGGTGGAACCGGGGTATTGGTCGGCGGAACTGAGGTACTTGTCGGTGGAACCGAAGTGCTGGTTGGTGGAACTGAAGTGCTTGTTGGTGGAACCGGTGTATTTGTCGGGCTGCCACCGCCGTTATCCACACAGACCTCAACGCTCCAGGAATTCAATGTTCCGGCATCGGCCGAAGTGTAGTGGTCGTAAACGGTCAGTGTCCAGGTTCCATTGGCATTTGCGCCATTAAACGCGCTCAAGGCCTGGTTGGGGCTGAAAGTACCGTTGATGGTTGGTGAACCACTGCCACACTGATTTTCAACCGGGAGCGATGCGCTGTCGTCCAACGTCGCAACGATGTTGTTACCGCTGCAACCGTAGGTGCTGGAAGGAACGCCTGGCCGGTCAAGAATGGTTACATTTGTGCCGCCATGATTCAGAACCATCTCCAGGTCACCGACCCAGGTATGGTCCATGTTGACGCTGGTGTTCAGGTCAACAATGTTGCTGCTGCCGCTGACGTTGAGCACAGAGCTAATTGAAGAGGTGCCGTTAGGAAGACTCTTGGGAACATCGCCGCTGTTGTAGGTCGTGCAGCTAACGGTGTCGGGGGTGGCGGTGGGCGTCGGGCCTGGGTTGGAGCAGGCGGACGGCAGGTCAAAAGCCTGAGTACCGTCGCTGCGACTGTTGCTGCTGCCCTGGCTGGCGCTGTAACCAAGACCGCGCTTGGCGAAGGCTTCCCAGATAACACACTGGTTCGCGCCGCCATTGTTGTTCTGGTCGGCTAAGAGAATAGCATCTCGGCCGTCTACAAAGCCGGGGGAGCAGGGCTGTAATTTGAGGCCGTCTACAACGAGTTGCAGGGCCAGATTGTTGCCGCCGCTGCCGTTGTACAGGTCAGGGTCGAAGCCATATTCGTCAATCAAAGCCCAGGTCATTTCCCAGACCATTGCTGTCCAGGTCGAGCCGACGCCGTGTGGAACGGCCGCTGTTTTAATCTCATTATAGGTTCGGGGATCAATACTCATATTGGTGCTGTAGCGATAGTCACGGATACCGGGTCCGGTCGTTGGCTCGCCCAGAGCATAGGTTCCCATGCCGCGAGCGTCCGTGCCGGCATCCCCCGATTCCATCGTCATCATCAGCGCAAAGTAATCGCTCCAACCTTCACCCATCTGCTCGGTGTTGTTGAGGCAGTTAGGGTTCAGACGGCCGCCTGTCAGGCGGGTGGAGATACCGTGTCCATACTCGTGGGTGATGATGCCGTTGTCCAGGTCGCCGTCCCGGTAGGGGTTGGTTTGCGTCCAGAGATACATCTGCATCGTCGGATTACCGCCATCGGCCGGTGTGGCAAAGTTGGCGTTGTTAGTGCCACTGCCATCCTGCGCTTCCGCATTCACCGAGTCACTGCCGGAACCACCGTTACCATAGTTGTTTTCCTGGAAGTTACCACTCGCTTCGTCAAAGCCGTAATGGTAGAAAACATCATGGATGAGGTTGTTCCAGTAGAAAAGGTTGGTGATTGCGGCCGATTCGTAATTATCTGGATGCTGGCTCAAATTGAGGGTGAAATCAAAGACGAGTGATGATCCACCATTGGGACTGAAACCAGAATTGTTTCCGTCCTCATAGGCATAGACATTGTTTCCGCGTGTGTTCGTATATTCCGCACCGCTGGAACCGTTGGTATCATGCCAGCCGTAAGGCGAAGCAGTGGCGTCGGCCGGGTCTGTTACCAGGGTCCGGCTGCCATGATTGGGGCTTTCGACCGGTGCGTTAAAAACGCGATAGCTGCCGCCGCCAACGTAATTGTTTGGTGCGCTTGTCTCTTCATTCGCGTAAGAACCGGTGTCCAGGGTGGGGACGTCTGCTTCGCCTGCTCCGCCGCCATCCGGTGCGCCGAATTCGTCGTGAATGATGAGGTTGTTCTGGTCAAGCAGAGAACCGTTGACTGCATCCATTCGCATGCTCCACTGGTTCTCGGCCGAAATTTCGTAGATAACGATGTCCCAGGCCAGCCGCACGGAACCATCAGCCATCGGTTGGTAAACCAGGCGGGCCGGGATGTCCTCGCGGGAAAGAGACGCACCGCTTAAAACCTGCTCCTGGGTAGCGCCGCGTGCCGCTTGCTTAACAGTGACACGGCTGGAGTCAGACAGGTTCAGATCGGCAGCGGCCGATTGAACAGCCGCAACGGCCGAAATTTGTGGTTCGCTGGTATTGACAGATTCAGCCAGCCGGGACGCAAAGCGATTGCCCAGATTGATGATGCTGCCATTCTGGGCGACATTGATGTTAATAACGCCGTTATAGACATCAATGCCTGCATATCGCTGCTGCAAGTAGACGTGGGTCGTTCCATTATGCTCAGTAATATACGAATCCACAACGACCATCTCGGCCAGATCGGATTCAGTAAGCCCGAAATCAGCGCTGTTTTTTCTCAGGTAATTAAGAGCAATATCTTCTGGCTTTCCCTGTGCGGGGCCGGTCAGGAAATGAACCCCGTTGTCGGCCTGCACCTGCGCTAATGGGTCTGAGTTAGATGCGGTGGCCGATGGGCTGCCCCCTATAGCTAAAACCAAAAATGCCAGCAGTAAAAAACCACCGGCAATTGTCAATAAATACCTTCTTTTTCTTGTCATTATTTCCTCCAAACATCAAAAAGGTTAGTAAAAGGAACAGCCTGTGTCGAAACTTTGGGCTACTGTGCAAAGGAAGACCAGCGCTCCAACGGTAAGAATAGATCATAATAGTTCCGACTTGTCAGAATATCTTTCCGAATTTTCGGAATAGTACCGTTTTGCTATTGAGGTATTGTTCAGATAGGTTATCAACCTGGATTGGGATAGATAGGAACATCGCACAATGCAACCTACAAGGGGTGAGTATGTTCCAAAAAGTCTCCAAAAGTTCCGGGAAATAGCTCCGTTTAGCCACTTTTCTTTGTTGCTCTATTTTCCCGATCTATATACTATTGTTGTGTTGCTCCGAAAGTGTGGAAAAAATTCCGAAAGTTCGGAATAGAGACCTAACGAATGCCCCAATACCCCGATAAATTCGCACAACTATTAACGGAAGCCATTTACCGAATTCGCGTAAAGGAATCCAAAACGATTGGGGCTGTTCAGGATGAACTGGGGTACGCGATTGGCAAGCATGGGGGAGCGTCTATCGAATATTGGCGCAAAGGGAATATTCCCTCCAAGCGGGAGGATGTGGAGCGGCTTGCAGAAGAGATAGTTCGGCGCAGTGACCTAAATACCTCCTGGCTAAATGATTTTCTGGTTAGTTCAGGTCATCCAGACCCGCCGTATCTTATCAACCAGATTGCAAAACCGGTGCAGAGCTGGCAAGCACCGACCGCAAACCCGGTTCAGATACTTCCGTCCTCATCGTCTAACTTGCCGATTCAACCAACCCCCTTTATCGGCCGAGAAGAGGAGCTTGAGATTATTAGTGGCCGACTGCAAGACCCTTCCTGCAGACTCCTGACATTGGTAGGACCAGGGGGCATTGGCAAAACTCGTTTGGCTTTGCAAGCGGCCAAAATGGAGATGGCCTCTTTTGAGCATGGTGTCTATTTCGTTCCCCTTTTGAGCCTTAGTTCCAATGAATTTCTGGTTTCAACTGTTGCCGACTCTGTTGGTCTTTCCTTTTATAAAGGCGAGTCACCCCAGGCACAGTTATTAAGTTTTCTGCAATCCAAACGGATACTCCTGGTTATTGATAACTTTGAACATCTCATCCAGGAGGTAGGTCTGCTGGCTGAGATATTGAAGACCGCGCCACAGGTGAAGATGATCGTCACCTCCAGGGAGCGTCTAAATTTGCGCGGCGAGTGGGTGTTTCAGGTTCGGGGGATGCCGGTTCCGACCCCCAAAGTCGGATCAACCAACGACAGCCTGAATTTGGGCGATGCTGAAAGTTACAGTTCAATCCAACTGTTTATCGAGAGCGCCCGGCGAGTATATAGCGATATTGTTCTGACCGAAACAGACCAACCCTACATTATCCGAATTTGCCAGTTAGTTGAGGGGATTCCTCTCGGAATTGAGCTGGCTGCTGCCTGGGTGAAGATGCTGACCTGTGAAGAAATTGCCCGCGAAATTGAGCAAAACTATGAATTCCTGGCGACCTCGCTGCGGGATATGCCGGAACGTCATCGCAGCCTGCAAGCGGTGTTTGACTATTCTTGGGAGATGCTTTCAGAACAAGAACGGCAGGCGATGGGCCGGTTATCGGTTTTTCAGGGTGGTTTCCGCCGGGATGCGGCCGTTCAGGTTACTGGAACCTCCTTGATGATTCTCTCGGCCCTGGTGGATAAATCTTTTCTCCAACGCAATAGTCCCGCCAATGGAAGCCATATCTCCGAATCAGAAGTGCGCTACGAAATGCACGATATGCTCCGCCAATATTCGGCCGAAAAGCTGGCCGAACAGACCGGTGGTATTCATGATGGTGAATTTATTTCCCTGGTTCAAGAACAGACCAGGGCCAAACACAGCAGTTACTATGCTAATTTTCTGTTTCAGCGAAAGGATCGCCTGCGGGGTGCAAAGCAAAGAGAGACATTGGAAGAGATTGGGGAGGAGATTGAAAATATTCGGGCTGCCTGGCAGTGGGCCGTCAAACATCAAGCGGATCAGATTATTGGCAAATGTCTGGTAGCATTATTCTATTTTTATGACATTCGCGGTTGGGTTCAGGAAGGGATGGAAGCCTTCCGAGAGGCGGTGAATACATTGTGGGAAATTCGGGAAGCCACACCGGCCAAAGTTGATCCCCATGTTTTTGCTCAGGCTGTGGTTCGATGCGGCCGTTTATATCATCTCCTCGGCCAATATGATCGCGCCCAGGCTCTGATTGAAGAAGGCGTCGCCCTTTTCAGAGAACACGATGACCGCCAGGGCGTTGCCATTGGCCTCAACTACCTGGGCAAGATCGACTATCGCCTGGGCGATTATATTGAGTCAATCAACTACTGCCAGGAGAGCCTGATCATTTGCCGGGAGATTGATTATCGGTGGGGCATGATGAGCGCCCTGGAAACATTGGGGGCTGCCTCCGAAGGGATAGGGGAATACAACGAGGCGAAACGGTGCTTTCAGGAAGGGCTTCAAATCTGCCGCCAGATAGATGACCGCCGCAGCGCTGCCACCTTATTAAACGGCCTGGGGCAGGTTGAATGGCGTTTGGGCGAACTGGACGAAGCCAACAAACTATGTCAGGAAAGCCTGGAAATTTACCGGGTGCTTGGGGACCGGCGCGGTATGTCGCTGACTCTTAAGAACCTGGGCAATGTTTCCAGTAATATCTATCACTATGAACTCGCTGAACAGCAGTATAAGCAGGGGTTGGCGCTGGCCCATGAAATCGGCTATCAGTGGGGCGTGGCGGCGCTGCTCAATAATCTGGGCAATCTCTTCTGGGAACAAGGCCGTTATGAAGAAGCCGAAGATTATTGCCAGCAAAGTCTTGATTCCTGGCGGCAGTTAGGAGATCAATGGGGTATTGGCGGCTCTTTGGAAACGTTGGGGAGTAGTGCTCTGAATAAGGAGGAATGGGCCGAGGCTGAGGCTTGTTTCAAGGCAGCCTTAGAAATTGGCGCCGATATTCAATCGCCGCCGCTCTCGTTGGGGGTTCTCATTGGCATGTCCAAGCTGCTCTCGGTGGGGGGAAACACCCAACTGGCTCTGGAAACCCTCTCTCTTGTCATCCATCATCGGGCCATTGACAAGGAATCGGCCGTTCGAGCGGCGCAGTTGTTCGATGAAATTGCCAATGGATGTGACGTCCCACAATCGGCCGTTATTTCAGCCCGCGAGAAAGGCAAAACCCTCATTCTGGATGAGGTCGTCCGCCAGATGCTCAACTGATTTTAGCCATCTTTTATTGGAAGATGAGCTTGCTCCTTACCCACAGCGAAAAACCCTA
>JBAPRX010000006.1:0-3826 GCA_049281335.1 Promineifilaceae bacterium (SeqCode) | reverse complement strand
GGTATCCGCCGCTTTCCGCCTGCCCTACGGCTTGTTGTCGTTAGCCTACGGAAAGTTGACAGAGGGGTGGTACAGATAAACTCCAATGCGGGCAAAGCAGACGGATGTGACGCATATTAGGTGTTTTAGGCGTTTGGAGAGAAGATAACGGCCGTCTGCTTTGCCCCTACCCGATTACCATTTTATTTTGGGTGACTATGCGATTGCCTTCCCTTCATTAATAAACTACCCCTACCCTTCTGACCTCATATAATATACTCACGATGACTGGTTTGCGTTTTCCTTCTGCGCTTCGGCTGTTGGGTTTTTCGCTCTTGATTGCGCTTTTGCGACCGGCCCCTATTCTTGTTACGCCGGGGCCGCAGCAGAGTGTTGAGACGAATGTGCCGATTTTGGGGGTTCATACGCGGCTGACGGATGAGGTTGAGCCGTGGAAGATTAAGCGAAGCCTGGAGCTTGTTCGGGAGATGGGGTCGCCCTGGGTTGTTGAGTTTTTTCCCTGGGCTTACTATCAGCGGGAGGATGGTCACATTGCCTGGGAGCATCCTGATCTGGTGGTTGAGAATGCGGCAGTACAAGGGTTGACGGTTGTTGCCCGCATTGGTCTCACGCCGGATTGGGCCAGACCGAAGGATACGCCGCTGAATTACCTGGATGAGAGTGGTTATGATGATTTTGCGGCTTTTACGGCCGCTTTTGCAGCCCGGTATCGGGGGAAAGTGGACTATATTATTGTCGGGAATGAGCCGAATCTGAGTTATGAGTGGGGGTACCGGGAGACGACGCCTGCGGACTATGTTGCGTTGTTGAAGGTGGTGTATACGGCCGTGAAGGAGGCCAATCCTGATATGCAAGTGCTGGCAGGCGCGTTGGCCCCGACTCTGGAACCGGAAGGGTCTCCGTGGGGGCTGAACGATCTGACTTATCTGGATGAGATGTATCAGGCGGGGGCTGCCCCATATTTTGATGGTCTCGCGGTTCACAGCTACGGCCTGACCTTTCCACCGGAGGCGGAGCCGGGGCCGGATTTGCTCAACTTCCGGCGGGTTGAACTTGTGCGGCAGGTGATGGTGGAGCATGGGGACGCTGAGACGCATATCTTTATCACTGAGAGCGGGTGGAATGACCACCCTCGTTGGACTCGCGCTGTGCGTCCTGCTCAACGGATTCAGTATACGCTCAATGCTATCCAGTATGCGGAGGATAACTGGCCTTATGTGGATGTGTTGGCTATCTGGGCGCTGCGGTATCCGGCCCCAACGAAGAGTTATAATGATTATTTTACGCTGGTGACACCGGAGTTTGTGAATAAACCGATTTATGATGCGATTCAAGCGTTTGCCAGATAACGGCCGATTCGGGAAATCGGCATCGCAATTTTGCAAATTGTCCAAATCGCGATTTACCAAATCGCGCTACGTGGGCTGCGTAGTATTCTTTGTGGTTGTGGTCTTGCTTCTTGTTGGCTGCCGGAACCAGGATGATGCGTGGCCGCGAATTCAGGAGTCGGGGATTTTGCGGGTGGGGGTTGATCCGACTTATCCTCCTTTTGAGGAGGGTGACAGCGGGCCGCTTGAGGGGTTTGACGTTGATCTGGCTCGCGCCATTGCGGCCGATCTTGGCCTTGAGGCGCAGTTTACGTATTTTGGCTATGATGGTCTTTATGATGCGCTGGGGACTGAGCAGGTGGATGTCCTTATTTCGGCCCTGGTCGTTTTCCCGGAACGGACCCGCGACTTTGCTTACAGTGACAGCTATTTTAATGCCGGACAACTGCTGATTGCACCGGAATCGGCTGATCTCCGTACCGTCGAATCGCTTGATGACCATACGCTGGCGGTTGAGTTGGGGGCGGAGGGGCATGTGCTGGCGACAACGTGGGAAAGGCAATTGCCACAGCTAACGGTGATGCCTTATAATAGCCCTGATGAAGCGATAACGGCCGTACTTTCGGGAGAAGCAGACGCCGTTCTCATTGACAGCATCAGCGGCCGGTTATTCTTAAAAAACAGACCAAACGACGAATTAACAATCAATTTCTCCTTAACGCCCATGACGGAGGAACCTTTTGCCTTTGTCACTCGTATAGAGGACCGAGATTTATTAAGAATGCTCAATGAAAGTCTGCAACGGCTTAAAGAAAATGGCTCTCTCGACATCATAGACCAGCGTTGGCTAGGCTAGTGAATCGTTCTGAGTTATACTTTTAGCGTCGCGTTCAACCTTCAAACCTTTCACTATTTACTATCAAATATGTACCCGTTAATAAATACTGACCCAAGGAGTAATATTGAATGAAAGACTCACCAGTTCCTGACATGTACGATAAAATCGAAGGGGAATCAACCATACTTGGCAAAATCGCCAGTAAGATTCCGGGCTTCAGCGGTTACGTCGAAAAGAGCCGCCGCCGCGAAGCCGACCAAATGCTTCGGGAAACCGTTGCTGCTCGACTGGAAGAAGTACGCATCCAACTCGCCGGTGTCCACCAAACCCTCAGCCGTGACATCATTAAAGCCATTGATCACGCCGAACCTTTAGGTCAGGCAGATACCCGCCTCATGGGCCTTATTGGGAAAGTGCGCGACGCTCCACAGGGCTATGCCGGATTCTTTGATGCCGTGAAGGTGAAAGAGGACGCCCTGGCCCGTGTTTATGCTTTTGATGAGTCGATTCTGGCTTATTCGGACCAGATTTCGGCCGATGTGAATGCGGTTGAAAAGGCGGTTGATATGGATGGTGATATTAGCGGTTCTATCCGCGCCCTGGATGGCACGCTCCGCGAAGCCAACACGACCTTTAACTCTCGCCAGGAAATTCTCTCCGGCGTTTCTTGAAGTAGGTAATTCGTAATTAAGTAATTGGTAATTAAATAACCTTCAATTACCAATTACCAATTACCGTTTACCCAATTACTGACTACCGACTACCAACTACTAACTCAAAGGAGATAAAATACGATGGCTCGAATTTTTGATCGTGTAATAGCAGAACCCTGGCTGCGGGATGAGATCGTCCAGAAATTCCCGCGTGGCGGCCCAGGCGACATTCGTCTCGGTTCCCCTTGTATTGTTAACCCTGGTGAGACGGCCGTGTTTGTTCGCAGTGGGGAAGCCCTCGGAACCTTCAACCCTGGCACTCATGTCCTGACAACGGCTAACCTGCCTTTGCTGGAGTCTCTGGTGGGTAAAGCCTTCAGCGGCAAAACGCCGTTTACGGCCGATGTCTACTTTTTGAAGACAACTGACATGACTTTCAAGTGGGGGACAACCGCGCCTATTATTGTGGAGCATTTACAACGGCCGCCGGGGGCAAGTGCTATCATCGGCAACGGTACTTACGTTGCGAAGGTGAAAGAACCCTGGCGATTCCTGACGGCGATGGATGCTTTCCGTGAAAGCGTTCGTTTGCCCCAATTGAAAGAACGTCTCGACCCGATGTTGGGCGTGATGATGCAGGATAAGTTAAGCGAACTGGCTGAAGCCAAGGGGCTTGGCCCGGCTCAACTGCAATCTTTCTCGAAAGACCTCAACGATTTGCTGGTTGGGATGCTCCAGAGTGAGTTTGATGCGATTGGGATGACCCTGGTTGATTTCAATATTCGTATGGGCCTGCACCCGGACTCGCTGGAAGTTGTCACCCGCATGGGCTATGGCACGAGCTACACGCAGATGAAGAGCCTCGACGTTGGGATGGCTGCGGCCGACAATCCTGGTGGCGGCAGCAATTTGGGCGAACTTGGTATCGGTATGATGGGGCTGGGTGCGATGCAGCAGCAGCAACAGTTGCAGCAAATGCAGCAGCAGATGATGCAGCAGCAGATGGG
>JBAPRX010000005.1:0-1979 GCA_049281335.1 Promineifilaceae bacterium (SeqCode) | reverse complement strand
CGTGCTGACATACTCATCCGCTTTGAAGTGGTAGAACTCGGCCGCTGTCATACCCATCTCTTGCAAATCGAGCAGGTGGCCGGGGGTTGTCAGGAGGAAGCGGAAGAAAGAGGTTGCCAGCAGCAGCGGCTCGTCCAGGGAAGCAATTTGGGCCGCCAGAACCCGTTTCTCATGTTCCCTGATCTGGAATGGGAGGGGGACGGCCGTTTCTGCGCTGAACATCTCTTTGTCTACCTTTGCCGCCAGCAGCCGGTTCCCTTCGGTCAGTAGTAACAAGACTCGCTGTTCCTCCCGCTGTCCGTCAGCCCCCTCATCTTCGCGGGCCTGCATCCGGCGCTGCAACAGCCCCAGATTGACCGAGGCCACCGACTGATCTTTTGTCTTGCCTTTCCGCTTTGGCAGATCGTCGGCCGTATAGCTCTTGGCCTCTATCTCCCCCGCTTCAATCCCATGGGCATAGACGCCCAGGCCGGAGGTGACGCTGCTAAAGGTGTCAATGGCCTGGACTTTCTTAGCTCCAAATTTCTCCATGAGCATGTATTTGAAAACGGGGATGTTGGAAGAGCCGCCGGTGCGAATCACGGCGTCAATCTGGTCCGGCCGTAATCCCGATTCTCGCACCGTCTGGTCGAGATGCTTTTCGATTCGCTGTGTCTCGGCATAAATAAGCTGCTCGAACTCGCTGCGCGTGACCATTTCGCTGACCTTGAATTTGGGGCCGCTGAAGCGGATCATGGTTGCCATCTCATCTGACAGCCGCCGTTTGACCTGTTCGATGACGTCAAACATCTGGAGGCCGTAGTTGTTTGTTACCAGGCTGACCAGCCCCTCCACTGCCCGTTGGCGGTCGGCCGTTCGGGCAATCTCGTTTAATAGTTTGCGCGTCTTAGGGGTCTGCAAATCCATAATCGTCTGCCAGTCGGAAAAGACATCAAAAATCCACTTGGGCAGCGGCAGCCAGCTTCCATTGGAGAAATAGTAGCTGCCCTCGCCAAAATGGGTTGGCAGCTTGGCCCGCACCAGCTTCCGGTCAAAGACGTCACCGGCGATGGGTACACCACCCGTTGCCAGTACCTCTCTGGCCTTGTGGCCGTCCAGCCGCATGACGGTAATGTCCAAAGTACCGCCGCCGAAATCAAAGACCAGGATATTTTGCGGCCGTTCCATCTGCACTGAGTAGTGATAAGCGGCCGCAATTGGTTCGTATTGCAGGTAGACCTTCTCATATCCCGCCCGGAAGGCGGCATCCAGCAGCCGGGTTTGGGCCAGGGCGTCGGCTTTGGGATCGTCTGCAAAATGTACCGGACGGCCGAGAACGACCTGTCGCAGTTCTTTCCCCAGCAGCCTTTCTGCCCGGAGTTTGGCCATGCTGAGATAGGTTGATACCAGATTTTCCAATGAGTAATAGAACTGGCCCACCACCGTCCCTTTGTAATCGGCGTCCCGCAGGCCGGTCTTGATGGAGAGAAAGAGCCGCCCCGGTGAGAGTACATCTACCCAGGCGTAAACGTCGGTCACATAAAACATATCGGCCCCATAGACCTCGACTTCGCCCACCCAGACTTTCTTAAGTTTCACCGGACGGCCGACATTGTCCGAAAAGTAGCGGTTGACCGCCTCCCGGCCGATGAATATGGTCTGGTCGTTGGTGATGTAGAGCGATGTTCGAGCTACGTTGGGGTTGGCGTTTTCGGGGTCTAACGGCAGCAGCTTAACTTGTCGGCCGTCATACACGGCCATGCCGGAATTCGTGGTGCCGAAATCCATTCCCGGAATCATAAAGTCACCTCCTTAAAAATAAATCTCACGCAAAGGCGCAAAGAGCGCAAAGGATTAAAGACTTCGTTGTTGGTGGAGAATAAAGGTGTTTTCCGTTGTCACCTCCTTGATATTGTTCGTAGGAAACGGCCGTTCCATGAACACGGATCGATCATTATACGCCTGATAGAATCCTGCGGCGATAAAGCAGCTTACACTTT
>JBAPRX010000004.1:0-3618 GCA_049281335.1 Promineifilaceae bacterium (SeqCode) | reverse complement strand
CATTGTCACTCACAAAGTCGCTCAAAGATAAAGAATATATTTTATGCGAAAACAAAACCCACGCCTAGAGAAGATGAGAAGAGTCTATAAATTAGGGGGCAAGAGAGCAAGGGAGCAAGTTGCAAGTTGCAAATGGCAAGGAGGGCAAAGTGCAAGTAAGCAAGCGAGCAAGTTGCAAGTTGCAAATGGCAAGGAAGGCAAGGTGCAAGGGTGTAAGGGAGCAAGTGAACAAGGGAGCAAAAAGCGATCCATCAACCAATTACCCAATTACCAATTACCCAATTACCCAATCACCAATCCCCAGCGGCGCTTTTTGCCGCCAATCACCCATCCCCATCCGCCAGTGGCAGCAAAAAGTAAAATGTACTTCCCTTCCCTTCCCTGCTTTTTACCCTTAGCTGACCACCATGTGCCTTCACGAGATGGCGAGAAATTGCCAGCCCCAGACCTGTCCCGCCGCCCGTTCGCGCTCGATCCGCCTTATAAAAACGCTCAAAAATGCGGGACAAATCTGCTGTCGGAATTCCAACCCCTGTGTCAATCACAGAGATCTTAACGGCCGATCCACCCTTATCCAATCTCGCCTCAACCGACACGCTGCCTCCCTCCGGCGTAAACTTAATCGCATTATGAACCAGATTTCCAACCACCTGCTGAATACGGCTGGCGTCCGCCAAAACCGGCGGCAAATCGGCCGGAATATCAACCGTCAGAGACAGATTATTCCGTTCCGCCTGCTCCTGAAGCCGCTCGACCGGCGTCAAAATGACCTCCTTCACATCTGTTGCCGTCAATCGAATCGGCACCTTTCCAGACTCAATCCGAGAAAGCTCCAGCAGTTCTTGCACCAACTGCGTCAGCGCATCCACCTCTTGCTCTGCCCGATCCAGGAACCGTTGAGCTGCCGGTGGGTCATCCAGCGCCGCCACCCGCAGCGTCTCAACCAGCGCTTTCAACGAAGCAATCGGCGTCCTCAGTTCGTGCGAAATATTACTGATAAAATCTCGCCGAACCGTTTCCAACCGGTGAATCCGGGTCAAATCCTGAAGAATGATCATACAGTTATGATGTTCTCCCGTCCCCAACGGCGTCACAATCATCTGGATAAAGATGTCCTGGCGGCTCATCTCAACGGCCGTAATCTGTTCCGTCGCCTGGGTACACCCCTGCTGCCACAGTTCAATCAGTTGGTGGTGGCGGGCGACTTCCGCAAAAGAACGGCCGATACTCTCCGTCTCGTTCACCCCCAGAATATTTGCCGCAGCCGGATTAATCAGCCGCACCAGCCCGATATGGTCCGTTATCAAAACCCCATCCGCCATATTATCCAGGACAGCCGCCAATCGCCCCCGTTCATCCCCCAAATCCAACACCCTTTCCCGTAGTTCATCGGCCATATTGTTAAAAGCATTGGTTAACTGGCCCACCTCATCCCGTGAAGTCTGGTACAGCCGCGCATCCAGATCACCCGACGCCATTCGCCGCGCCACCTCAGTCAGCCGCCGAACCTGCCTGGCCGTCCGTTCGGCAATAACAACCGCCATCAAGAGCGACAAAGCGGCTGTCACAATCGTAACCGTCAAAATCGTACCCCGAAGCTCGTTGATATTGGCATCTATCTTGTTAAGGGAAATAGCCACACGTGCATATCCGATTATCTGGTCATTCTCCATAATCCGAACGGCCGCATAGACCAGTTCGTCGTTCAGAGTATTGCTAAATCGCACCGTCGTTCCCTGGCCCGATTGTGTCGCCTGCTGAATTTCAGGCCGCTCCAGGTGGTTATCCATCCCCGCTGGCGCCACTTCCGAATCCCCCAAAACAGTGCCGTCAGCCCCGACAATCGTCACCCGCGCCTGAACCAGTTCGGACATGCGGTGAGCCGCCCCATTAATAGCGTCATTTGGTTCCGGGTCTTCCAAAAGGAGAGGGCGAACCGTTTCGGCCGAAATGCCCGCCTGAACCAACAGATCGCTCTCCAGGTCGGTCAGCAGCCGCTGCCTGACAACCGTTGTCAGATAAATCATGAGCGCCCCCATCGCCACAACAATGAGGACCGAATAAGGCAGCGCAATACGCCAGCGAATGCTTCGGAACATAAACCTAGTTTGGCATAAAAAAGCCCGGCTGCAAAGAAACTAGAACGATTTTACCTTTCCCCTATCCCATCCCACGGCTCCTAAGCTTCGGAACTTTCCCGTATCCCATCGCACAACCCTTAAGAGCGCTTTAGCGTTCTTCTTATATCAGACGGCGGTTTTAACCGTCGGCTTCACCGGCGAATTTTACCCCCCCGACGGTGAGGCGCATTCGTCGCCAGCGTGCAACCCCTCCGGGAGGTTTCCTCCAGAGCGTAACACCATATTCAACCCTCCCGGAGGATTCAGAATCAACCTTCCCCCTCCTCCTCCTCAACCGGCAGCCCCTCCAACCGCATAATCTTCAACGCATTCGTCGTCGGACTTGCCCCAGTCTGGATATGGTAATCAAAATGAAGTCGGCCGTCTCCCACACTATCCTCAAAATGATAATTCCGCAGCGAAGAAATCTCATCCGCCAGTTGAGCCAGTTCCAGATCATGAGTCGAGATAAGCCCCACCCCTTCACGCTCCGCCACCGCCCGAATAAATGACCGGCTGCCAATCAACCGTTCCCGGTTATTCGTCCCCTGAAAAATCTCATCAATCAGATAAAACAACGGCCGTTTATGCGTCCCCTCCAACTCATCCATCAACGCTTTCAGACACCTCACCTCCGCATAAAAGTGAGAAATACCACTGGTAATTGAATCGCTGATGCGAATACAGGTATGCAGCCGGAAAAAGGCCGTTTGCAGAAAGGCCGCATTGACCGGCCCGCCGCTGTACGCCAGCACCAGATTAATCCCAACCGTCCGCAAAAAGGTACTCTTGCCCGACATATTCGAGCCGGTCAGAACCCCAATAAAACCCGTTCCCTCAATGGCAAAATCATTACAAACCTTCTGATCATCCGGCAGCAGCGGGTGTCCCATCTGCCTGACAGTGAACAATTCTGACCCACCCTCTCCAAAAACCGGAAAAGTATAGCTGGGATTCAAGTATGCCAGATTTGCCAGCGAAGCCAGCGTCTCCAACTCATACCAGACATCCAACCACCCCGGCAGCTTCTCCGCAAACGCTTCCCTTGCCTGCTGCAACTGGTAAGCGAAGAAAATATCATAGGGAAAAACGGCATTGAGCAAGAGCGCCAGCAGTGGATTGCCCCGCAAACCGGTGGCGTTGACAATGCGATTCAGTCGCCGCAAATGGGCAGAGGGTTTTTCGGCCGAATGCTGAAACGGTTCACAAAGACGGCCGAGATTGGGTGTTCTGCTGTACGAATTTTTCTCCAACTGTCGGAACACCGCCAACAACTGCTCCAAAACATCCCGCAAATGCCCCGCTTCACCGAACGACTCTTCCATCCGCAGCGTTTTACTCAGCATCAGAAGGACATAAACAACCAGCGTCCCCTCCCACAAAGGCGGTATCAAACCAAGCAGGTTCGCAATCAAAAGCACCACATCAACCGCCGCCAATGCCCCCAACCCCAACACCCATTTCCTCAAAGTCGGGTCCGGCTCATGTGCCTGGAGCC
>JBAPRX010000003.1:0-10776 GCA_049281335.1 Promineifilaceae bacterium (SeqCode) | reverse complement strand
GACTGAGGCTTCCTCTTCCGGGCGGTATAGGACGATGTAGTTGTCATTGAACTGCTGCCAGTAATATTCCATTTCATCGTATTTGATGATACGGCCGTCTGGCGTAGCATTTTCGCCGGGGACTTCGCTGGTCCCAAACCAGGAATCATACACCCAAAACTGCTCTTTATCTTCATCGTAGGCCACCAACAGCAAATAATGACCGTACCACTCCATCCAGGCATACTCTCCGGGTGGGTCAATGCCCACCTCAACAATCACCGGGTGTCCATCCGCCAAAAGCCGTTTCAGGGTAGAAAGCGTCCCATTTGTCCGGTTAATAGCAGCAAAATCCGTTTGTTCATTGACATAAGCTGACATTTCTTCAGGGCTGACATTACGGTCTTCGGGATTTGGTTTCAAGACGGAGGCCGTATCACTTTGGGTTGGGTAAATCTTGAAATAGCTGAGAGCCATTGCCAGAGTAGCCGGGCCGCAGTTATTCCAATCCTGAAAAATATGGCCGATAGGGCCAATGCGGGCCGTTGGGGGAACAGGGGCCGGGGTGGCTGTTGGCGGGGGCGGGGTGGGTGAAGGCGCAGATGTTGGACTGGGGAGGGCGGTCGCAGACAGACTGTTTTCACCTTCCTCAATTATCTCAGGTTCCGGTAGCACGGTTTGCGTTGCCTCTAAATTCGTCAGGGTAGTAGGACTATCGAGCAAACTTCCGGCGTCCACCTGGGAAGGAGCAGTTGGTAGTTCGTCAACATGGTCCCGAACGGCCAGCGCTTGAACCGGTTCAGGAAGGTAGGCGGCAACGTAGCGACTTGGAATCGCTTTTAGGATAGTTGGCACTTGCCAGATAAAAACCCCAACCAGCAGGATGGGGATTAGAAATAGTAGTCTTCTTTTCTGCACAAATTAGAATTATAACTTAAAGAACCTTAAGCCAAAGTAGGTGATAAAATGAGTTATCAAACTCTTAGATAGATGTAGACAGTTAACAGGCACTTAACACCATGGTGACGTATACATTGGTCCCTTTCTGGGAGCCTGTCACCTTTCCTCTCCTGACAGAGTGAGTGAAAGGTGAACACTTTCCTCATCACGGCCGTATTCCTGAAAACCACACCGTTCATAAAGACGAATTGCATCATACCAATCCAGATTCGTTTCGACCAAAACCTTAATAAACTGTTTCTCGGAGGCAAGTTGAAGCAAGTATTCTATTAACATTCGGCCGATACCGGCGCGGCGTTTGTCTGCCCGAACCGCGATGCGGACAATACGGCAGACCTCGGCTGAAACTCGAACTAATCCGGCCGTACCGACGATTTCTCCATCTTCTTCGCCCACAACAAATGAATGACCGGTTTGAAGATAGCGGCTCATAATATCGTTTAAGTCAGAATTTAGGTTGGGATTGATAAAGCCGAAATGTTCCTCTAATCCATTTAGGATTAACGTTTTCACCTCATATTGATCGGATGGCTGAAATTCTCGAATAATAATACTCATCTGGTTTGCCTGCTGATTGAAGGTGGTATTTCCTAAACAATCCAACTCATATTCCTTTAATGTAGTAATAGTACATCAAAACAAAAAATTACTTGACATCGAACACCTGTTCGTGATATACTCCAAATCGAACAAATGAGCGGTTCAACCTTTTTTGTATTTGGTGGACGAAAAATCGTTTTTAGGAGTTTAGTTATGGCCGATGTAGATAAGTTATCCAAACGTCAGCGAGGAATCCTTGATTACATCTGGGAATCTATTCAGGAAGCTGGCCGCCCGCCCACGATTCGTGAGATTGGCGAGGCAGTCAAGATCAGTTCAACCTCCGTCGTGAATTACAATCTAACAAAGCTGGTGGAAAAGGGGTTCTTGAACCGGGATGCAGAGGTTTCAAGGGGGCTGCGGTTGACGGATAAAGCGGCCGAGTTATACGGTGCAGTTGTTGAAGCCATTCAAGGACTAGTTCGAATACCAATGGCAGGAACAATTGTAGCCAGTGAACCGGTTGAAGTCGGCCACGATAACTTTAGTGTCTACGATGAAGAAGATGCCGTGGAATTGAGTTCTTCGATGTTGAATGTAAGCAAGACTGATGACCTCTTTGCTCTGCGAGTTAGTGGGGACTCCATGATTGATGCAATGGTCAATGATGGTGATATTGTTATCATGCGCCAACAAACCACAGCTCGAAATGGGGATATGGTCGCAATTTGGCTGACGCCGAGCGATACAACCACTTTGAAATATTTTTATAATGAAGGTGAAAGAGTAAGACTCCAGCCTGCGAACCCGTTAATGGATCCGATTTATGTTCGGCCGTCCGATGTTCGGGTTCAAGGAAAGGTTATGATGGTTTTACGGAACACAGCCTGATTAGTTCAAAACCATACCAAATGGGTAACAATGAAGGGCAGCGGTAATTGCTGCCCTTTTTTTGTTTTGTTTACTAAACAAACGTTCTAATTGCCCTTGACAGATTAGACCATCCGTTCTATTATTGGGAGGGGTTATGTAATTATAGATTGCATGGAACAGGATCAATGAGAAAATCAGATGAGCGCTTAAGACACCAACTTGAAGTTCAATCAATCCAAATTGAAGAGTTTCTAAATAGACATGATGTTCCAGCTGAAGTCGCAGGTGGATCAGTCCGTTCTAAATGGATTAATTTTGATTTGAATATGCAAATATCAGCTGGATTAGAAAAAATTAGAAATTTAGGCCAGGAATTAGCCTCAACATTAGGTGTGTCGGATATTAACATCACGAAATATGATGACCGTTTAAGAATTGCGGTCAAACAACCAAGCACCCATGCTGTAGATTTGTTGGATTTGATGAATGCAATTCCTGGCATGACACCAATGACAGCTACTTTGGGGTTAGATGAAGCAGACAGGCCGGTTCTGCTGAATTTGTTAGCCGAAGATATAATTAATATCCTGGTTGCCGGAGGTCCAGAAGCTGGGAAAACAGCCCTCCTTCGTTCGGTCGCTTTATCCCTAGCCCTGGAAAATCGCCAATCTCAGATTCAATTCGCAATTCTTGATGTGATCGGTGAAGGGGTTGCTGCGAGCCGTAAATTAGGGTTGTACCCATTAAATTACCTGCCCCACGTAATGTTCACCGTTGTCGAGGATCTTTCTGAAGCGGCCGATGCACTGGCTTTTTTAGTCTCAGAAGTCCAATACCGAATTGAACAAGAAATAGATTGCCCCTTATTAGTCCTTATCATTGATGATGTAGATAAATTAGTCGAACTTGGAGGTCGGCCGATTATCGAACCCCTTGCTTATCTCTTGGATGAAGGATTTAAAGGTGGATTACGCATTATTTTAGGTGCGAGTAATCCAGATTCAGATTCGATTCGATCCCTCCTTAAAAATAGCATTCCTATTCGATTGGTCGGGCAGGTAAGGGATTCATTGGAAGCCAGGGCAATTACCGGTATCCCGGATTCGCAAGCAGAATACCTTTTGGGAAAGGGAGATTTTATGGCCGTCAATAACGGCATGATCGTTCCATTCCAGGCAGCATATATTACTGAATACGATTTACATTTGATTCTCGATAAACTCCATCGCCAGAGCAAAAATGTCATGGTTGCCCGACCTTTATCCATTCGACCAACCTTCACTTCAAATGGATCAAACACCAATCAAGCCCAATATTTTGAATTTGATAGCGAGGATAGACGAGCCAGCCTGACCAACGGGAATCACACTTTTCTCAATAGTGGTAAGCCGAATGTGATTGAATTCAATTCACCAAACGGGAAGGATGCCTTAGGAATTAATATCACTGCCTCAAGTGGTATAGACGAGGAAACTGAGATTGAGGAATCTTCATGGGGTGATGACGATGAATATATGAACAGACCAGAAGATGTCATAGATGCGTGGGGTGGCTTCAACCAAATTGACGAAGAAAACAATGTTTATGAGGATTGGGAGGCTGATGAAACCGATGTCGGTGACGATATCGATTCCTTATTTAATTCTCGTTCTCATAATGGGAATTTGAATGGTAAATCTCACAACAGTGATTCCGAATCTGAAGAAATCGAGTTCGGTTGGGATTAGAGTAGTTCTTGCGTCTTAACATTGATTATTCCTGAGGCGACCGCATGGGCTTTCCACCCACCACGCATAAATTAATAGGGTAGCGCGGTTTGGTAAATCGCGTTTTGAGTTTCCAATACAATTTGCGAAGGAGTTAAGAATGAACCAGGGTATGTTATGGCTCGATGATGACAAACATCTTTCTATTGACGAAAAAATTAAACGAGCGGCCGATTATTATTCAAACAAATATGGTCAATCGCCGAATCTATGTTTTGTCAACCTCTCAATGCTTTCAGAGGCCAAAAAAATTGGTCAAATTCAAGTTCAACCAGTTACAAATGTTCTCCCAAATCATTTTTGGGTGGGCGTCCAAACTGCCTGAATATGGGAGTTCTTTTCCCTGCCTAGGGATGATTAAGGTGGTTTAGTCTTTTATGAGGGGAAGGACAACGGTAAACGTGGTACCCCCTCCAGGCGTACTGGCAACCCAAACACGGCCATTATGCCGTTCTACAACCGATTTCACGATCGACAGTCCTAACCCCGATCCCTGATAGTCCCCTTTCACCTCTTCTGAACGGAAGAATTTATCAAATATATATGGCTGATCCACCAGAGGAATGCCTATACCGGTATCCTCTATCTGCGTGATCACCTGCCCATCCTTCTGCTGCATTCGAATGCCAATCTTACCATTTGACGGAGTATACTTTATCGCATTACTTACAAGATTGTTATATGCCTGATGGAGCCGCTTCCGATCTCCCTGGACATATTGATCGTTTTCAGTCAAGTCCAATATTAATTTCAACCTTTTCTCCTTCAACGTCACTTGAACGTCCTCCACTACCTGAAGGATTATTTCATTGAGAGAACAGGATGTTAAGGTTAAATCCAGGCCGGTCTCTAATCGGCCGAGGTCAAGCAAGTCTCCAATCAATGAGGTGATATTGTCTACACTATAATGGACCCGTTTTACAAATTCTTTTTGAGCGTCGTTTAACTCACCTGCTCTTTCCAGGAGTTGGACATAGCCAAGAATCGAAGTGAGAGGCGACCGCAAATCATGGGAGACAACTGAGACAAATTCGGATTTCAATTTGTCTAACTCTTTCAGATGGGTAATGTCTTGCATGACGATGGATCGGCCGACTCCCTCAATAAAACTCATACTGGCATTAAAAATTCGGCCGTCCTCCAGCGTAATCTCTTCCCGTTGGTGAAAATCTCTATCGACCGGTTGTTTGATAAATTCCAACGCAACATCATTTTTGATTTGCGTGTCAACCTTTTGGCCGAGCACTTCCTCTGTGTCGAGATTAAATGCCTGTTGAGCAGCCCCATTTGCCAGAACGATCCTTTCCTGGCTGTCAATGACCAGTATGGGGTCTCCTGTTTGGGTCAAGATTGTTTCTAATTTATGTCGTTCCTGGTCGGTGGTTTCGTAGAGGTGAGCATTTCGGATGGCAACAGTGGCGTAAGCAGCCAGGGTTGTCAAGACGCTGGAGTCACGCCGGGTGAACTTTGTCTCTTTAACTCGGTTCACGATGCTGAGGACACCTATCGATTCATCTCTTGCCGTTAACGGCACATAGACAAGGGAACGAGCCAGGTAAGCGGTCTTAATCTTTTCCCACTTTTTCTCATCGCCAACAACAACCGGCCGATTTGTTGTCAATACCTGACCAGCAAGTGAGTCCCGTACCCGCAGCCGCATAGACTGGGCGGCCGAATCCAGGTTCTTTGATGCCCGAACGTAAAGCTCTCCCCGGTCTTCATCCAACAACATCAAAAAGCCTTCGTCGGCATTGGTGATATAAACGGCCGCTTCGACAACGCGATGGAGGACTTTCTCCAGGTCAAGCGATGCTGCAACCGATTTACCTATGCCATACAACGTGTTTAGCTCCTGAACCCGTCGCTCGAGCTTGGTATTGCTGTCCAAGACCTGGTTCAAGAGATGGTCGCGCTCTCGTCTAAGACGCCCCTCGCGCAAGGCGCGTTCAATAGAGGCTTTAATAGTGCTGGCATCAAATGGTTTGATAACGTAGTCTCGAACCCCCAGGCGGAATGCTTCAACGGCCGTTTCTTCGGAGCCATATGCTGTCGTCAGGATAGCTGGAATCTCAATTTGTTGATCCCGCAAGGCACGGAGCATCTCAATGCCTGACATCCTGGGCATCTGATTATCTACAATCATGAGATCAGGTTTTTCAAGGAGCGCTTTTTCAAGTCCTTCCTGACCGTTGGTAGCCATTATGACGTCATAGCCCTGAGGACTAAGGATATATTCCGCGAGAAAATCGCGGACATGTTGGCCGTCATCAACAACTAGAATTTTTTCTGCCATTTAATATCAGGTTCTCAAGAAGAATCTTGGTTTGAAGAAATTAGCAATAAAGACAGTCAACCGAAACAAGCCACAACCAATAAAAACCTCATCTCCAAATCAATGTAAGAAACGACTAACCTACTAATCGTACCATAGACGTTCGACCACAACAATAACTTGTCACCTTCAATGCCATGAGTTAGCATGGCAAACCAATGAATCAACCAAAGTTATTAATTGCTATCTATAAACGTCTGGCTTGGAATAAAAATAAGTCGGTAGAGTTACTTTTTTGTTTGGCCGCGATTATTCTCCTTTTCGGCTGTCAGGATGCTGTTGAGACGCCACCGGCTCAAACATCTGTACCGGCCCCGGAAGGACAGGAGGTTATTGTAACGAGACTGGTTCTCCAAACGCAAACCATTCAGGTTCCAGTAACGCCTGTTGTAGATTTGGAAGAAGATGAGGATTTGGTTGAACTGGATATTAGCCTTCAGGGAAAATTAAGGAGCCTGGACCCACAGATGGCGATTGAAGACAACGATGTTGACATAATCGAAAATCTCTTCGCCAGTCTGACGCGCTATGACCATGTTTCAAACACCTTTGAACCTGAACTGGCAAAAGATTGGGAAGTCAGCGATGATGGCCTTACCTGGACGTTCAATCTTCGGGACGATATCTATTGGGTTCGGTCGGAGGAGGGTCAGTCAACGCTTTTGGGCACCACACCGTCCAAGCTTGTACCTGTTCGGCCGGTTGTGGCCGATGATGTCGTCTACGCCGTTCAAAGGGCCTGTGATCCGCGAATACCCACACCGGATGTTTTGGTCTTATTTATTATCGAAGGATGCGAGACACTCAACCGCATCCCTCAAGTCACCTCAGAAGCCTTATCCCAGGTTGGCGTCCGAGCCGTTAACGACCGAACATTGGAGATTACCCTGACAAAACCTGCCAGCTACTTTCTATCCATAACCAGCCTGAGTTTGATGAACCCAATACCGGTTGAGTATGTCGTCGAAATGGGTGAGGAGTGGGCTAATATTGACAACATTTACATGAGCGGGCCGTTCATTCTGGGGTCGCAGACATTGGCCGATACACGAACCGTCTTGCAGCGTAACCCCTACTGGCCGATTCCATTTAGTGGAAACGTGGATGTCGTCAATATTCTCCATTTTGATGATGAAATGGACCCTTATCTTTTGTGGAAAGATAAGAACCTGGACATTAGTCCCGTTCCTGCCTCGGACCAGACAAGTATCTTGAACAGTGAGGCTGAAAAGGTTATGGTTGTTCCGGATCAGGCCGTTTTTTATCTGACCTATAACTTTCAAAGCGAGGTCTTTAGCAATCCCGCCGTGCGAAAAGCGTTTGGTTGGGCCATTGATCGGGAGCGGTTAATCCGAGAGGCACATGGCGGCCAGGGGCTGCCAATGCGCCATCTTTCGCCGCCCGGTGTCTTTGGCGCACCGCCAATTGATCAAGTCGGCTCCAGCTACAACCCGGATCGAGCCAGGGAGCAAATGGCACTCAGCGGCTATGGAGACTGTCGTCTCATGCCGCCTGTGACCTATATGGTTAACTCTTCCGATTTGGCCTTGCAGCAGGCGGAACTGCTTCGAGAGATGTGGAAAGAGGAGTTAAGCTGCCCCGAAGATCAAATTGTGATTGAGCAGGTCCAATTTGGCACTTTGCTGGCAAGTACGCGCCCTGATGCCGGCGCTGCCCGTCCAGACTTATGGGATTTGGGGTGGGCTTCTTATTATCCTGATGCCAACAATTGGATGGAAGATGTGTTGCATTGTTCCCACAGCGAAAATCGCCAGAATCGGCCGTGTGGAGAAGTGGATACGCTGATTGACAATGCGGCCGTTGGCGATACATTAGACCTCCGCATTGATTTATATCGCCAGATCGAACGGTTGTTTTTCGCCGAGGATGGTATCGAACCAATTTCTCCCCTTTATGTCCGGGCCGATTATCTGTTAATCCAGCCCTGGGTTCAATTTGTCCCCGCTTCTTTTGGTGGGGAGCAGTATGATACCTATCTGATTGACAACGACGTCAAATCGTTGGAAAGAAGCCGCTGATGCCATCAATAGCTCTGTTGCAAACAGAGGCGGAGCGGTTGGGCATTGCCTTAACGGCCGAACAGCTAACCCAGTTTGAGCAGTATCAGGCGCTCTTGCTATCGTGGAACCAGAAGATAAATCTGACAGCGATAACGGCCCCGGTTGATATTCTCATCCGGCATTTTTTGGATTCTCTTTCTTGCACGGTTGTAACGGGGGATTTGACGGGCCAATCCCTGGTGGATGTGGGCACGGGAGCGGGGTTTCCAGGGCTGCCACTCAAGATTCTTTATCCGGGGATGGCGTTGACGCTGGTGGAGAGTGTTGGCAAGAAGGCTGATTTTTTGGGAGCCGTTTCGGCCGAATTAGCCCTAAAAGATGTGAAAATTATCACGGATCGGGCAGAAGCAGTCGGTCAAAATCTCCTTTATCGGGGGCAGTTCGATTGGGCCGCTGCCAGGGCGGTGGCAGGGATGCCGGTTTTGGCTGAATATCTCCTGCCGCTGTGCAAAGTTGGCGGCCATATGCTGGCCCAGAAGGGGGAAAGCGCGGCGGAAGAGGTTGAGCAGGCAGATAAGGCGATTGCATTGTTGGGTGGGGGGAATCTGACGCTAACCGAAATTGACCTGCCTGGGGTTGAGAGCAAACATTATCTGGTGGTGGTGGAGAAAATACGGCCGACGCCGGAGAAGTATCCGAGGCGGGTGGGGGTTCCGGGGAAACGGCCGATTGAATAATGAATTAAGAATTGTGAATTTTGTTTACATAAGAAAGTAGACAAGATGGACAAGGTGGACAAGAAAAATAGAGTTTTGTTTTGTCCATGTTGATTTATATAGAGTGGAAGGGGGTTTTGGAGTGGTTGGTAGGGGTTGAGTTCGGGGTAGTTGATATTTTGTATCAATTGGAGGTGTCCGAAAATGGCTGGTTTTCACGGTTAGTTCACAAGGATTGGCAATCTGCCATGACATTTTAGCGGGAGATTTGTAAAACCATTCAAGGATGCCACACAGGCCAATCGTCTGCCGCTTGATTCTGAGTTAGATTTGTTTGCTCTGAACCGTCAGCATTCATAACATAGATTTCGCTATTTCCATCCCGCAATGAAACAAACGCAATCTTCTCCCCATTCGGTGACCAAATCGGGCGATGGTCGCCATAGGAATTAGAAGTTAGGCTGATCAGGTTTGACCCATCAGAATTGACAACGTAGATTTCACTTCTGTCAAGATTGTTTGTACATTCATCACCAGCAAAAACAATTTTGGTTCCATCAGAGGACCAGTCAGGGTAGCCTATAGCACATTTAGCAATAATTTGGGTTTGGTCAGGTTGTTCTATTGAGTATATGTTGAGGTTCCGGCTAATAATTGCCAGGTAATTCCCCTCAGGTGACCAGTCAATAAGTGGACAGATGGCAGCGGTTCCTCCCCAAGTGCCAAGAGCATCACTTACATCAGTACCGTCCGGGCGCATCGTGTGCAAGCTGAAACCGGCATCCAGCTTGACATGGGAGGCAAACGCAATAGACTTTCCATCTGGAGACCATTCAGGGCAAGAATAATCATGAGACGGGTCATTTGTAAGTCGTGTTAAGTTATTGCCTATATATGACATGGTGTAGATTTCAAAGCTACCATCTATAGTTGAATTAAAGGCAATATACTTTCCATCAGGTGACCATGAGGGATTACTTGTCAGCTTAGCTTCAGGAGCGAATTTACCAATGATTTCGCCCTCGAGATTAGCGATGATAACACTTCCGTGGGAAGTAAAAGCTAGAAATTTTCCATCTGGTGACCACTTTGGCCCCGCGTCAGCAGCAGGGTTGTTACTTAGATTGATAACATTTGAACCATCAGAGTTCATTACATAGATTTCTGAATTACCATCCCGATCTGAGGTGAAAGCAATCTTCGGCTGTTCTTCCTCTGAGCAGGATGCTACTAGCAGAAAGATAAGTATTTGCATACAAAAAAGGGTTTTAAGGGGTTTTCTTGACATCTTCACGAACTTCTCGACTGGCTTTACGAACTAAACTAATATCTCACTTTACATCCGTTATTTTCTCCAAAACCCAAAAGTGGAAGATGCCGAGGAGGGAGACGTTTTTTTTCGAGGGTGTAGAGGTTTTTTTTGAGGAGCCGGCCGAGGTGGGGCCAGCGAAGATACGGCCGTTATACACGGCAACCCAGTTTCTATATGCTTGTTTATTCTGAAATGTTGGTGGTTTGTTTGGGGCCATCGAGCAGTACACGAAGCCGGTTTAATATATCTCGGCCAAGTATGACTTCGTTCGTTTGAT
>JBAPRX010000002.1:0-3656 GCA_049281335.1 Promineifilaceae bacterium (SeqCode) | reverse complement strand
TATTAGAACAGGCCCCGGACAATGCCGTTATCCTGGCCGACTGGCATTGGGCGACGCCGTTGTGGTATTTACAGGATGTTGAGGGAAAACGGCCGGATGTCACGGTCCAGTATGTCTTTCCGACGGGCGAACCGTATGAAGAGACGTGGGCAAGACGGATTGCGGCGGTTTATCAGGAGGGGCGTCCTGTTCTGGCAACGCATTATAATGAGGGCGCTTATGCCGCCCTACCCGTCCCGGAACCGGCGGGGGAGGCGCTGCTTTTCTCAGAAGGGGAGCGGGAAGGTTTACCGGCTGGTTTTGAACCGCTCGATATTGAATTGGGGACAGCAGTTCAGATTGTGGGGTATGCGCTGGAACCGGGTCCGGTGGAAATTGGGCAGGAGGCGATGCTGACGTTGGCCTGGCGGCGGTTGGGAACAGAAGGCAATCTCTCTCTATTTGCCCATCTGGTTGGGCCGGATGGGGAGTTGTACGCCCAACATGACCAGGCTGTTACGGGTCGGGAGGCGGGGCTGACGCTGACGCAGTTTGTTTTGACGCCTGCATTGGGAGCGGCTCCCGGTGAGTATGCGGTGATGGTTGGGGGGTATGATCCTGAACCGCTTCTGGACCCAAATGGAGAGAGCCGAACAGCGATTGCTGCACTGACGGTCACAGCAATGAGCCGCCCCCCGTATACGGAGAACCCCGTTTACCGGACTGTACCAAGCGGACGGCCGTTACTGCGGCTGGTGGGGTATGATTGGGACCATACGCTGGATACGCCGCGTCTTTATCTTCATTGGCAAACGGAGCAGGGCTACCAGACGGAGGTGCGGGATGGGGTTGGAACGGCCGATTTGAATTTGCCAGTTTGGTTTGGCCCCTGGGGGATTGAACGGAAAAATGTCATCCCGGACCGGAATCCTGATAAACAGTATGTCCCGTTTGGGCAGGGGATTGTGTGGCGAGGGGATAAATCGGCTGCATTTCCAGAGACGGTCAGCCCTGACCAGCAGCTACCCTTGAGAGAGTCTTTTTTCAGCAGCCAGCCGGTTATGCGGGACCTGGTTGTCTCGGTGCGGCTGGTGGGGTATGAACCGGATGGCTTTCATTGGGCGTGGTGGGATTTGAAGGATGGGATTCCGGCATTGGGAGCTATTCCGACGCTGAAATGGATGGGGGGATCGGCCGTTCGTGATCCGCATCTGGCTACTGTTTCAGGGGATGCGACACCGGGTCAGAGGGTTGGGGCTTTGCTGCGGTTGTATGATGCTTTTAACGGCCGTGCTGTGCCGATTTTGGATGATCGAATTGGTCAGGATGCTCCCTGGGTTCCGGTTGGGGTGACGGTAGTTGGGGATTCGTGAGTTTGGGAAAATGGGTCACGCAAAGGCGCAAAGGCGCAAAGAGGTATTGAGCCAGGGTGGTTATTCTGGGCGGTAGGGGGCTTCGCCGTCAATGTCGCCTACAAAATCCGGCAGGTTTGTATGCTGTAACATCTGCCGGATGGCCGTATTCTCGCCGGTATGATACCAGTAGTGATAAATCATCCTGTAGAGCAGTGACCCGAAGATGAGACCACTTGGTTTCCCGTCAATGATGACCTGTTCTTGAAGTTTTTCGGTGGTGAGTGCATCCAGCCAGGGGGCGGCGGCCTGGGTGATTTCCTGCCATGCCTGCCACATTTCGTCCAGCGGCGGTGTGCTGGCAGGCGCACCGTAGGCAAATAGTTCCTGTATTTGGGGCAGCAGCACCTTTCCCTGCGCCCGTGTGAGCCAGTAACGCTGTTCTTGCCAGGCAAGATGCCCAATATTCCAACTGATGCAGTTCATGGGCATAAAGCGGCGGCGGGCTTCTTCATCGGTCAGGCCGACTAAGGCACGCTTAAATTCATTTCGAGTAAAGCGCAACTGCAAGACAAGGGGGTGAGTCATAGGGAGTCCTTTAACGGCGGCGGTAGATTTGTAAACCGATAATGATCAGAGCAAGCACGCCCCAGATTGCTTTGGCCCAGAGACGGCCGTCTACGGCAGCTAATCCGGCCAGGAATAGGATCAGGCCAAGTGTGATTGCCAGACCATAATTTGGTCTGCTAAAAAAAACGGAGATTGGCTCTCCCGTTTGTTGGGCTTCGTAGTAGCCAAAGCTCCAGACCGCCAGTAAGACAGCCAGACCAAAAATCCAGAGTGCGTGAGCGGCAACATGCCAGATGTCAAACATGGGTGGTGGCCTTTGAAGTGGGCCCGCCAGGATTCGAACCTGGAACCAATCGGTTATGAGCCGACCGCTCTGCCGTTGAGCTACAGGCCCTAACAAGAGAAGAGCGGCAGACGGGGTTCGAACCCGTGATAATAGCTTGGAAGGCTATTGTGTTACCCCTACACCACTGCCGCATGAATGATAGATATTATCTTTCTTCTCACGCAAAGGGCGCATACATGCGATGCCAAAACGCTAAGGATTTTCTCTTCTTTGCATGACTTAATGATAATGACTATCTATGTATGAGGGCCGTTTGCCCGGCCACTCACTGTCGGGGCGGCCGGATTTGAACCGACGGCCTCTCGGACCCAAACCGAGCGCTCTACCAAACTGAGCTACGCCCCGTTGTTAATCGTAACCGCTAGTATACTTATGGGGGGGTGGCAAGTCAAACTTTAGTGGGGGGTGTTATAATAGAGTGGGTACGCTGATGTAAACTCAATTTTTGCGCGTTTGCTGTTTTACGGCTGGGCGTTCGAAATCAAAGGGAATATCTATTATGACTGAGCTTTATCCATTGTTGTTTGAGCCTGTGTTAAAAGATTATATTTGGGGCGGCCGAAATTTGGAGCGGCTAGGGCGGACGCTGCCGGATGAGGGGGTTATTGCGGAAAGCTGGGAGATTGCGGGGCATAAAGATGGCAATACGACTGTCGCTAATGGCTATCTGGCGGGACTCACACTGACGGATGTTCATGCGCTGCTGGGGTTGAATCTCATCGGCCGTAATAACGCCTGGGCGGAGGAACGGAACAAGTTCCCGCTTCTGATTAAGCTGCTGGATGCGAACCGTTCTTTGTCGGTTCAGGTCCATCCCAATGATGACTATGCCCTGGAGAATGAGGGGAATGAGTTGGGCAAAACGGAGATGTGGGTTGTGCTGCAAGCGGAACCGGATGCGGAGGTGATTCTGGGGGTGAAGGCGGGAACGACGCCGGAGACGTTTAGGAAAGCGATTGAGGACGGCCGATTGGAACCGTTCCTTCATCATATTCCGGTTCAGGCCGGGGACCATGTCTGCGTCCCTGCGGGGTCGCTGCACGCGATTATGGGGGGGCTGCTTATTGCTGAGATTCAACAAAATTCTAATACGACTTACCGGGTTTATGATTGGAATCGGATGGGCAGTGATGGCAAGCCCCGTCCTTTGCATGTGGATAAGGCGCTTGATGTGATTAATTTTGAGCAGGTGGAACCAACGCTTCATCCACCCAAGCTGGTTGCTGATGCAAATGGCGTTTCACGGGAAGAACTATGCCGTAACCACTACTTTGTGACGGAACGGGTGAAGATGGCTGCCGGGTCACAGTTTGAGGGGGAATGCGATGGTAGTACGCTGGAAATTTGGGGCATTCTGGAAGGGAATGCTGAAGTGAATGGGGAGAAGGTATCGGCCGTTCAGTTTATTC
>JBAPRX010000001.1:0-3468 GCA_049281335.1 Promineifilaceae bacterium (SeqCode) | reverse complement strand
CCCGGTCCGAGATGTCAAAATGCCATAGAGCGCTTTCAAAGAGTGTCGAAACGACGTAGAGACTGTCTTCCCAGACAACCAGGTCTTGATAATAGGCCGGTTCCAGTGGCACTTCCCTAACCAGTTCGGGGTCAGCCGGATTGGACACATCCACAACCTTGATTGCAGAATATTCCTGTGTTGATTCCAACAGATACAAATAGGGAAAATCGGCTGCGGATTTCCGGCCGTCAAAATCTGGAATCGTGAGGGTGGTGGTTGGCACGGGTGATGCCGCATTCAGGTTGTACCCATAAAGATAGGTCGTTGTGCTTCCCACCACAGCATCAACATCCAGGGCATAGACCCAATCCCCGGCGGTTGTTATATCTTCAAATTCTCCCGAAATGGTTGTTCCGGGCAAGGGCTGCCATTCGCCTTTCTGTCCGGCCTCGTCTGGTTTCCAGGTCTGAATGTTACTTTGATATGGAGTTGCCATGATTGACATTAGACGGCCGTTTGAAACTGTCAGTCTGGGTGAGCGGGGCAGCAGGGGAAAAGTCATCTGCTCTATCAGGAATGGATTGGCCGGTTCTTCATTGTTCAGGACAGACAGGGCTGATTCGGCCGAAAAGTAGATGTCGTCGCCTACGAATGTCAGTCTATTTTCCCACTGGGCTCTCACATTATCGGTCATCCCTGGAATCTCAATTCGGCCGACGACTCGCGGCCCTTTTTCCCCATGCAGGTCCCAGATGTCGATCTTTTGCTCACCTGGGAAATAAGCATAGCCATCATGCACATAAGGCAGGGTAATCCCTGGTATGGATGCGACTTGTTTTGGTTTCCGCCGGTTGGAAATGTCATACATATAGGTGTGTGGGTTGTAGCCACGCGGCTCAAAGAAGCTGATAAAGAGCATGTCTTCGGCCACTGCCAAGTTTAAGGGGGCGTACTCAGGCGGCAGTTCGGTGGTGCTGATGTGGCGGGGTTTGGCGGGGTTTTCCAGGTCAAGGATTGTCAACGAGCCGCAGCAGTAGTCCCCAGGAATGCGGATGACATTTAACAGATAGAGATAGCGGTCGTCGAAGGTGTATCTGCGAACATACATTGGTTCCGATTCGGTCAGGGCAGGCAGGGGAATCAGTTGATCCGGTGGCTGCTGCCATTCAATTTTGGGGGTGGTGTAGGTGGCATAGGATGCCACAGGTGTTGGAAGTGCTGCATCTAACGGCCGTTCTTCTATCTGAATGCCTCCCAGCGATGAGTTTGAAATAAAGTACCGGCCTCCGAAGGCTTTGGCGGCCTGGGGCCAGGGAACGGCCAATGTACAAACCACTTCTCTGGGTTGGGTTGGATCGCTAACGTCAATGGTATAATTTTTCCCACCCCATGAAAGATAAGCGAGGCCATCGTGGACGGAAAAGTCGGTGAATGGCAGGCCAATATCCGGGTCAATCAGGGGCAGTGTCCCAACCAGCCGGGGTTCGGCCGAATTAGAGGCATCCATAATGGCAAAGGTGTTTCCCAACCCCAGGTAAATCATATCCCCACCCACATTCAGCGAATGAACCGGCCCATACAGGTCTGGCCCCAGGTAGCTGATAGATTCGACGTGACTCGACAGCGATGGTTCGAGAGCAGGCGTTGGATTGCAGTCGGCCGTTACCGGCGCAAACGATGGCGGCTTCTCACCGCAAGCGACGATGAGGGATAGGACGATTAACCCCAGCAGAAGCAGTCCAATCTGACAACGTTTATGACTCATCCTTTTTTCTACCTATTCTTCGAAGTCTCGCACGGGAACAGCTTAAATGAGAGTTGACGAATGTCATCACCCAGACATGATCATCATCACTCCAAATGGATTCCACGAACTGGTATTATGGTACTATAGTTTCTGTATTTGGGAGAGTGAAAAATTTATGATTTTTGGGAGTCTCCCATCAAAACCGATCCAAAAAAGGAAGGATACGATGTTGCAAAAGAAGCATCTCGTCATTGCTTTAGTGCTAGTTATGATAGCAATTACGGTATTGGCGGTAAATACGGCATTGACGGCCAGTTTTGATAAGGTGCCTCCGGTCGAGAATCATCCCCCTGCTTGTTATGTGGTCAATTCTTTCGCACCGGGGCCATTTGAACTTCGCTGCACCGACGCCGGTAAGGACATTACGAATGTCGTGATAAAGACATCTTACAAATATGAACTTAGTTGGGACAACCAAGCGGTTTCCTTACTGGTTTATGCCACCGGCAATACGAATTCACACGGCACCTACACTGTCAGGGACAAATCAGGAAACGTAACCTCCGGCAGGCTGCCGTAGTAATCGTTCATTCGTAAACTTGAAAGTTTATAAAATGGCCCAATCATCTTAGAGATTGGGCCATTTTTTTATCGAAAACAAGGGGAAAAGGATCGCCAGATGATACCGGGGGGCGCTTCGTAAGCACTATTCGCCGCCATATTTCGCTCTCCACTCGTTTTCCAGAATGGCATAGTAAAGCTCGTCCCCCCACTCACCTTTGAAGATTTCGTTGTGGACGAAGTGGGCTTCTTTCCGCATGCCCAACCGTTCCATCAGCCTATAAGAGCCGTTGTTTCGGGGGTCACATCGGCCGTAAATCCGGTGCAGCCTGGCATTTTCAAAGCCTATTCGCAGGATGACTTTCGCCGCTTCGGTGGCGTATCCTCGGCCGTGATAGTCCGGGTTAAAGACAAAGCCAATTTCTCCCTGCCGGTGTTCTACACTTCGCAGAAACAGCATTACCTCACCGATGAGGACGCCGGTTTCTTGCAAAACGGCCGCTAAAACCAGAGCGGAATTTGCCCCTGCTAATTTGGTATTCCGTTTTTTCAGCGTCAGGCTTTCTCTGGTTCCTTCCAGGTCTTTGGCCTCCCAATAAAGGTAGCGGGCCACATCCGGCCGGGAGTAAAAATTGTGCAAATCTTCCAGGTCGTCATTCTCATACGGCCGAAGGTAGAGGCGTGCAGTTTCGATGGGATAGGTAATAGTTTTATTAGTCATCTGTAAATAAGACAGGGCATTAATTCAAATACCCATTAATCAGTTCCAATCCGGCTTGCAGCCGTTCGGCCGCATCTTGACGGCCGACATTCTCGAACTCGGCAATTGCCGACTGGTGTCGCTCGGCCTCTGCCTGCAAGATTTGGCGGATGTCCTCGTCGGTCAGCAGGCGGCGGGGGACATCGTTGGTACGGCCGATCATCGGTACAAAATCGGTATCTATCTCCACCGCTTCGGCGTTGGCAATTTCCCCCAGCAAGGCGCGAAGGGTTGAAACGGTTTCGCTTTGCCGGGCTTTCATAGCTTTCGTAAGGTCTGCTTTTATTTGTTGGCGTATGGTCACAAGAAAATCCTTTCTGGAGGGTTTTCAACTTTGCAGCTAAAAATTCGTCCTGAAATTCCAGTTGGAAACCCGGTTTTTCAGATGGATTAGGCGGAAAATCCATGTCCAGGTGCC